>JBAXOQ010000156.1:0-9876 GCA_037133175.1 Actinomycetes bacterium | reverse complement strand
CGACACCGCGAGTGCACACCGCCCGCCTCCATGCGCCATACTTCCGTGGAGGATTCCGCCGAGCTTTAAGTGGATTAAACGGTGGAACCCCCGGGCCTTTAGCTCAATTGGCAGAGCTGCGGACTTTTAATCCGTAGGTTGCGGGTTCGAGTCCCGCAGGGCCCACATTGCACAGACCCCGGAAACTCGGGGCATCCAGTCACGCTCGGCCCCAACCACCGCCCGGCGCGGCGAGCTCAGTCTGACTCATCGCGGGCACGCCGGTAGCGCTCGTAGATCACCCGCGAGCCGAATGTCCTGGTCTCGACCAGGTCCAGTCGAACATCTTGGGTGACCGGCGGCAGGAAGGGTGTGCCTCCACCGACGATGACCGGATGGCGGAACATGTGCAGCTCATCGACGAGGCCGAGCTCGATCGCCGCCGCGGCCAGGCCGGCGCCGCCGATCCCGACGTCCTTGTCGGTCGCGTCGAGCGCCGCAGCGACCTCCTGCGCCACCGACGCCTCGGCTAGCCGGGCGTTGCCCTGGACACTGTCGAGCGTGCGGCTGAAGACAACCTTCGGGATAGCGCACCAGGCATCGGCGAACGCGGCCCCGAGCTCGTCATCGCGAAACGACGGATCGGTCTCCCACACCAGCATGGTCTCGTACAGCCTGCGCCCGCACAGGTGGACGCCAATTTGGCATACCTGCTCGATGTGGAAACGAAACTGCTCCTCGCTGGGGACCGACCAGCCGAACTCGCCCTCGCGATCGGCGATGAAGCCGTCCACCGAGACGCCCATCGAGTAGATCAGCATGACTTCACGCCCATCGCGCCGACGCGACAGACGCGACCGACGCGACCGACGCGACAGACGCGACCGACGCGACCGACGCGACCGACGATGATCGCGATGTAGTTCACCATTGAGTTTGGCATCGGGCTCTCCTCCTTCATGCAGGCTGCTCAGCCACAGCCAGTGACCAATCGCGAGACAGCAACTCATCGTCGTGGGCGGTCCAAACGGCTGTGAGGCCAACACGGCCCACGACCCGGCTAGGACAGGATTTCGACATACCCGTTCGTTCCATCCACCAAGATTCGCTGCCCATCGCGGATGAGCCGGGTGGCTTGCTCCACGCCTACGACGGCTGGCAAGCCATACTCCCGTGCGATCACGGCGCCATGGGTCATCTGGCCGCCCACCTCGGTCACCAGGCCCGCGATCGCGACGAACAGGGGCGACCAACTCGGGTCGGTGTAGGTCGTGACCAGGATGTCGCCCGCTTCCAGATCGGCTTCGGCCATGTCGTGGATGATGCGGGCCCGGCCCTCGATGGTCCCGGCGGAAACCGGTAGGCCAACCAGTGCACCGGCCGGAACGTCATCGCGTCGGTACTCCCCGGAAATACCCTCGCCGTCCGACGTGAGCACCCGCGGCGGTGTCAGGTCTTGGTACGACCGGAACGCGTCCTTGCGCCGCTGGATGAGTTGGCCATCCACCTGCTTCGAGCGCACAACGTCGTGAAGCTCGGAGAACGTGAGGTAGAAGATGTCTTCCTTCTCATGCAGAACGTCAGCCTGCGCGAGGCGCTCGGCCTCGTCCAACAACGCTTGCTTGTAGACGAAGTAGCGGCTGACCATGCCGTACTTCGGATACTCCCGGTATCCGATGTAGGTCCGGACCCTGTCGATCATCCGCTTGGTTTCGTCGGCTTTCTGCTCTCCGTCCGGCAAGACCCGCAGACGCGCCAGCACATCTTGTTCCTTCGCCTGCGCCTGCCGCCGCCCCTGCTCGAAGAGCCGCTCGCCAGCGCCCGGCTCGAAGTTCTTGACGTTGCCCAGGATCGCGGGCACGAGCGCGCTCGGGCGTTCGCTCCAGCGCGGCCTGGTGATGTCGATCTCTCCGACGCAGCGCATGCCGTACTTATCGAGAAAGGCCACGATCGCGTCGCGAGCCTGCGGCCCGCCAGGCAGCTCGGCTAGCCCGGCCAGGAAGTCCATCTCATCAAGGAAGGTCTCGGTTTCGACGTGTTGCAGAAAAGCCACCACCTCAGGATGGGGGCGGATCACGTCCGCGACATCCAGTAGCGCCAGCCCCATCTGCGACGTCACGTTGTTCGGGACGGACTGCGTGAGCGTGTCAGCCACGTTCTTCTCGCCCAGCCACGCCTGCACGTGCTCGTTCAGCCACCACGAAGCCTCCATCGCCGACATGAACACCTGATGGCTACGCGGATCGAACAGGATCCGCTTCATCTCCGGGACGTCCGCAAGGATGAAGTCGAGCAGCGCCGGTCCGGACTTCGTCGCGATGTCGCGTTTCAAGCCAGCAACGGAAGCCTGGCGGTGCTCGATGAGTTCCATGACGATGGCCGGATCGGTCGCGATCGGGGCGGGCCCGCCGCCAGGGGGCGGGCCGCCGGACGGGGCCCCGGCGGCAGCGTCGTCCGCGAGCGACGGGATGAAGTCGCCACGGTCGAGGACGGTCTGCAACGCGTCCCTGATCAGCGGATCGGCCTTCCCGAGGACCTCCAGCAGGCCCGCGCGGCTCGCGGGAGAGGTCAGGCGTTCGGTCACGTCAACGAACAGTCTTCCCCCGGCCTCGTGCATCGGTGGACCGGCCGTCATCTGCCAGAACGAGATCCCCAACGGCTTCAGGGGGTCAGTCATCATCTGCTGGTGCCCGACCGAGACGTAGACGTGATTCTGCTCGTCGTCGGCCGCAGGGATGGGGAACAGCGTGGTGATCGGCCGACTCTGAACGATGAGAAAGTCATCCTCCACCAGGCACCATTCGATGTCCTGGGGTCGCCCGAAGTGTGCTTCAATTCGTCGGCCCAAGCGCGCGAGTCGAACGACTTGCGCGTCCGTTAGCGCCGGCTGCCCCTGCCGAGCCGGATCGATCGGCCGTTCCTGCGTTCCGCCCCCCGGCAGGGCATCGATAGCAACCTGTTTGGTGGCAATCGCCTTTTCGACAAGCACGCCGTCCCGCACCTTGTAGGCGTCCGGGTTCAGCAGGCCGGAAACCAATGCCTCGCCGAGGCCGAAGGCGGCCTCCACGCAGGCCACCTTCCGGTTGGACGTGACCGGGTCGGCCGTAAACAGAACGCCGGCCGCCTCCGCGAAGGCCATCTGCTGCACGACCACCGCCATCTGGACCTGCCGGTGGTCGAAGCCGTTCCGCATGCGGTAGATCACGGCCCGGTCGGTGAACAACGAGGCCCAGCACCGGCTGATGTGCTGTAAGACCGCCGCCGCCCCCACAACGTTCAGGAACGTATCCTGCTGGCCAGCGAAGGAGCCCGTCAACAGATCCTCTGCCGTCGAACTGGAGCGGACGGCGTAGGCGCCTTGACCGCCGAGCCCGGCGAGCCCGTGGGTGATCTCCCCGACCAGATCGTCAGGGATGGCGATTCCTTCGATCGCTTGGCGGATCTCCGCGCTGCGCGTGCTGATCGCGCCCCGGTCATCCGCGTTCAGACGCGAAAGCCGATCGAGCCATCCATCGATCGATGGTTCTTCCGCCACCAGCCGCCGGAAAGCGTCCGTCGTCACACAGAAGCCAGCCGGAACGCGAATGCCTTCGACCCGCGACAGCTCCCCCAAGTTCGCGGCCTTGCCGCCAACGGCGGCGACCTGCGTCTGGTCGATCTCCTTCAAACCCAGCACGTAGCGGCCCAAAGCGTGGTCCCGATCCATTTGGAAGTTGCGGGTGAGGTGCCAGAAAAACGGAGAGGACCAGTTGTCGCCGGACGTCGCTGGCGAACTCGTCAGCTACGTCAGGATCAGCACGACACCCGTGGAAGCCGTCGCGCGCCCGGGTGTGATGCTGATCCGCCCGACCACAGGCGAAGTGTCGGCGGTGGCCTGATCAGGGCGTCCCGGTCAACCGCACTGCGTCGATCTCGGTCCAGTTCTTCAAGGAGGTCTGGTCGACCGTGATGGACGCCGAATTCACTCGGAAGTCCACGCCTGTGATTGGAATCAGCATCGTGTACGGGCAGGTAGTCTGGGGAGCCGCGGGTCCGCTGTAGACGGTCGCTTCTCTGCCGGCTCCCGACATCGTGACTTTCGTGACGTATCCCGGCTTGAAATTCTGAACAATCGCCAGCTCTTGCGGGATCACCGGCGTCGCGAAAGTCACGGTCAGCGTCTCAATCGTGTCTTTGCGTTTCGATGCCCAAGCTGACCGGTTGTCGCCACACACGGAGATAGTCGGGGCTCCGATTGCGTTGCTGGCATTCCAGGAGCTCCCGGGTAACTTGCCATAGCTACTGGTCGCCGTTGCCGTAACCGCGAATTGCTGCAGTTGCATCGGGGCCGGCGTTGGCGGAACCGGCGTTGGCGGGACCGTGGGAGACGCCGACGCCGACGCCGAGCTCGGTGGGGGCGGTGGCGGTGTTGTTGGTGACGTGTTCTGCCCGAAGCTACACCCGGCCAGCGACAACACCGAGGCGGCCAAACCCACACCCAGCACCCTCAACGTGACGTTATTCATTGTTCTCCCCCTCCACCATCGGACGAATCATAGAAATAATCATGCCGCACCCGGTCAAACCTGACTAGTCCGACCTAGCACCCAGGTCGCATCAATGGTGATGAACGGGTTGGGCCGAGTCGCTCCCGCCGGACCCCAGTGCGGCCGGATCGGCGCCCCGTCGTGTTGGCGCCACAGCAAACGGCGCGCCAACAAGAACTCCGCAGCTCGATCAATCGCGGAAAGCAATTCGGCAGACGGCAGCTCACGGGCGAAGCGAACCAGTCCACGCAGCGGCAGGAGAGTCTCCTGTACTGAGGATGTACGCGCTGACGGCCGCTTGTCGCAGTTCCAACCGCCATCTGGCCACTGGAACGAAAGCAGCCGTTGCACGAGTTCCTCGACTCGCCCATCTGCCAACCCCAGTTCAAGGGAATACCAGATCGCCAAACCCTCCTGGGAGGCACACCGCCTGACTCGGTCCAACTGACCCGCGATCACGGCGGTATGCGGCGGTTGCAGATGACGACTGGAGAAAAGCCAGGCACAAACCTGCTCGAAGACCGGGTGCAGCCTCGAGTCGGCGGGCGTTGTCGGAGGGCGCAATCAGCCCACGGCGCCGCTGCTGGGCCGGATCATCGTCGCGTACGTCGGCAAGCAGGCGATTAGCCCGGAACGCGCCCCGGGGATCGCTGGATCGCAACAACTCCGGAACGACGTTCCCCATGTCCTCATCATCGCGCGAACCTGGGCGCACCGCGCGCAGCGCACCGACATCAGGACCGGGAGCCGACTGTTGAAAGAGCCATTGGCTCCGCCGATACGATCTATCCATGAAAGCTGCCGTCAATACCCGGTATGGGCCACCAACCGTCGTTCACATCGCGGATGTCGCCGATCCGGCACTCCAAGACAATGACGTGTTGATCAGGGTTCACGTTGCGACGGTGAACCGGACCGACTGTGGCTTCCGGTCAGGTAGCCCGTTCATCGTTCGATTCTTCAGCGGGCTAACCAAACCGAAGCTGAACATCCTCGGGACCGAGTTTGCCGGCCAGGTCGAAGCGATCGGCGCGGGCGTCACCGCCTTCGCCGTCGGCGACAGAGTCTTCGGCTACAGCGAGGATCGATTCGGCGCTCATGCTCAGTACCTGACGATGCCCCAAGACGGGCCGGTCGCGACGATTCCGCCGAACATCAGCTACGAGCAGGCCGCCGCCAGCACCGAGGCGTCGCACTATGCCCTCGCATCGATCAAGAAGGCGAAGGTGGTCAGCGGGCACGACGTACTCGTCTACGGCGCGACCGGGGCGATTGGTTCAGCGGCCGTCCAACTTTTGAAGACGGTCGGTGCGAACGTGACCGCCGTGTGCGGCCCAGAGCACCTTGATTTGGTTAAGAGTCTGGGCGCTGACCGAGTCATCGACCGCAGCGCCCAAGACTTCACAAAGGACAGGGCGAAATACGATTTGGTCTTCGACGCCGTCGGCAAGAGCTCGTTCGGGCGATGCAAGGCCCTGTTGAAACCGGGCGGAATCTACGCCTCGACAGACCTGGGTCCGGGTGCCCAGAATCCGGTTCTGGCGATTGTCACTCCGGTGTTCGGCATCACCGGAATGTTCGGCGGGAAGCAGGCCATGCTGCCGATCCCACCCAAGTACGACCAAGAGATGGTGTTGCATTTCAGGTCTCTCATCGAGTCCGGGCAGTTCAAGCCAGTCATCGACCGGCGGTACACCTTGGAGCAAATCGTTGAGGCCTATACCTACGTTGAGACCGGCCAGAAGGTCGGCAACGTCTTGCTCACCATCGATGGCGCTCCCGCGTGAGCGCACCCAAGCACACCTGGGCCTGCCCTCAGGCAACACCCGCCGTTCGCCGGTCGGGGAGTGCTATAAACAGGCAGGCGGCAGATCCCGTCGAATAGGAGCACCGGTGACCGAGGACGAGGAATCCAGCTACCCCATTCGCGATCAAGTGCGTGACGCCATGCGGCTCGGGTGGTTCGGCCCCGAGCCCGCATCCCCGGGCGGCCTGCGGACCCTCAGCGACGAGGTCGCATCATGCCGCGACGCACTGGTAGACGTCCTGGACGAGCTGTACCAGCAACTCGCCGACAACGTCCCCGCCGAACTGCGCGCGGCGACCGTCGCCACTTTGGCCCCAGCGCGGGCGCAACTTGTCAGCCTTGAGACCAGCCAACCCGATCGACCATTCGAGATCGTGCTGGTTGGCGCAAGCCAGGTGGGCAAGAGCACCCTTGTGGACTTCCTGACCGGCGGGGACAGCTCACTGATCGACAACGCGACCGAATCGGCCGCGGGCCGACCTGAGCGGTTCGACGTCGCCGAGAATCTCAGCATCGTCGACGCCCCCGGAATTGGTGGTGCTGATGCGGCTCACACCCGAGAACCCACCCTGGCGGCCGCCCGTCGAGCTGACTTGGTCGTCTGGGTATTCGACTCCGGTGTCATCGATGAAGGCACTGCCTCCCTGATGCGAGAGATCGCCTCATCGGGTCGGCCGGTTGGCCTGCTGGGCAACGTCAAGGCAAGCCTGCTGTTTCGATCAAGGTCCACTTTCATCAAGTCGGCCCAGCACGCCTTCACCGAATTCGAGCCATCTCGGGAGTTGGCACGACAGGTCCTGACGGAAATGGGCCAGACCCCGGTCTTCGATACCGCGGCCAACTTGGCTCTGCTGAATCTGTCAAGGATCCTGAGAATACGGCGCGTTTCGCAGGATCGGATCTACTCAGCGTTCCAGCTCGTAGCACCCCAGTCCGAGTGGATCAACCCCAAGACGAAGAAGTGGAACCGACCCGAACTCCTCGACAACCGAGGTGTCATCACCAGATGGGCCAAAGGCCAGGAACTGCTCGCCATGATCGAAGCAGCGCAATCCGGAGCCCTGGACTCGCTGCGCGACTTCAGCCTGCAGGCTGGCCTTCGTCAGTTCGCCCTCGAGGTCAGTGCAACATGCGCCCACGCGGCGGGAGACCTGCTCAGCGCTGCTAGCGAGGAGCGCAGCAAACCGGTCGAAGTGTCCGGGCGGATCTTGGGTCGGCTGAAGACCGCTCAGGGGACCCGCGAACGCGAGCGTTCGGCCACTGCAATCGAACGCATGGCCCACGCCTGCGCCGACGCTGCGGCAACCGCCGCCGACTCGGTGCGAACTCTGGACGCGCAGTTGTACCGCAGCCTGCTGGCGCGCGCCCGACGCTGGCGGTTGCGCGATGGTCTGGCTGCGGTATCGCGCGAACCAGGACGCGGCGCGCTAATCGCCTTCACCGACGACGACCTGTTCTCCGAGGCGAACCTGTTCGCACCCGCGTGGGTGCCCGACTGGGTGGGGGTTGAGCCCTGGCGGCCCACCCCGAATCCGGGCAACACCACAGGGGTCATCGCCCACGCCCTGCAGGTCGGCCGGTGGCCCGGCTGCACCATCGCGGTCACAGCCGAGCACATCGGAGTTCACCTGACCTCGCAGGCAGTGCCCGATGCCGAACCCATGTGGGCGGACCTCGCGCAGGACCTGATCGCCGGCGGTGGCCCGTCGCCCACCGTGTCCATCCTGGCCATCGACACCGGGACCGCCCGACCACAGCCGCCCGCGCAAACGGCCAACCTGCAGACTGGTCCCCATGTGGGCTAAGCAGATCCCCTTGCGGGCCAGACAGGGAGTTGTTCTCGCGCTGCTGACGGTGCTGCTGCTGGCGGTGACCGGAGCAGCAGCGGCGCCTGCCGCGACCGCACCGGTGCCGGGGACGATGGACGCCACCTTCAACATCGGCACCGGCCCAACCAGCCCGGTACCACCCTCGGGAATCCAGGCTCTTGCGGTCCAACCTGACGGCAAGATCGTCATCGGTGGCTACTTCACCACGTTTAACGGCACGGTCGTGAACGGGATCACCCGGATCAACCCGGACGGCTCGCGGGACACCTCGTTCAACGTGGGCACCGGGACCGAGCAAGGATCTGTCGCCGCGCTGGCAATCCAGCCGGACGGCAAGATCGTGGTCGGCGGATTCATGGTCCGGTTCAACGGTATCCCGGCCCACGGGATCGCGCGGTTGAACCCGGACGGGTCCGTCGATCAGAGCTTCAACCAGGGTTCGGGGTTCAACGATCAGGTCCTCGTCCTGGCCGTGCAGCCGAACGGCAGGATCCTCGTCGCCGGCGACTTCGCCGACTACGACGGCTCCTACTCGCCGCAGCTGGCACGGCTGATGCCAGACGGCACCTTCGATTCGTCGTTCGTCTCCGGTCGCCAACCGGACCCGTACCGGGGGATCAACACCATCGCCCTGCCCAGCGACGGCAAGATCGTTTTGGGCGGTTCGTTCGACACCTACGGTGGCGCGCCAGCTCATGGGCTGGTCCGCGTCAATTCCGACGGGTCGCCAGACCCAAGCTTCTCTGTCGGCAACGGCGTTGGCCCCGCCATGACGGATCAAGCGTTCGCGGTGATTCCAGGGGCATCGGGCACCTTGCTGGTCGGGGGATATTTTGCCACGTTCAACGGCCAGGCCCGCCCCAACCTGGTCAGACTCAACGCCGACGGCTCGATCGACCCGACGTTCGGAACGGTGGGCACCGGGCCCAACGCCCAGGTCAACGACCTGCAGGTGCAGCGTGACGGGCGACCCATCCTGCTCGGGAACTTCAGCCGCTTCGGGTCTGTGACGGCCTTCGGGATCGTCCGGCTGAACCCCGACGGCACCCTGGACCCGACCTTCGTCAGCGGCACCGGCTTCACCGGTTCGGTCATCGCCGGGGCACTGCAGGCCGACGGAAAGCTCCTCGTCGGTGGCTTTTTCGACTACTACAACGGCACGGCGGTGAACCAGTTGCTCCGGCTGTACGGCACGCCGATCCCCACCCCGCAGACCCCGGTCGGCTGCCGGGCGCTGCCGAAGAAGATCCGCAAGACCGGGCTGACGGTCATCCTGCCGCGCACTTGCCTGACCAACGCCGGGCAAGCCGTGCAAGTCTCGGCCGCTGGCCGGCTGCGCGGCGACCTGCGGCTGTTCCGGCTGGTCAAGGGCCGCAACGGCAAGGTCAGCATCCGCACCTACGGGTACCGGATCGCGCTGACGATTACCGAGAGCGCCCCGGCGATCAACCAGTACTCGCGCTTCCGAACCTCCAGAACTTACCGGCCGTAACCGGGCAGGTCGTCAGCAACTACCGCCGTGGCGGTTCACCCCGGCAACGCGAACGCAGCGATGGAACCGGCGGTCAAGCTGCCGAGCCAGACCGTGCCATCGTGCTCCCGGACTCCGGTCGAGACGCCGAAGTCGCGGTCTTCACCGCCGAAGTCGTGGACCACCTCACCGGTCGTCGGGTCCACCGCCAGCGTCCGGATCAGGAACTCCGGTTTCGGCTGAACCTTGTCCGGCAATGCCCAG
>JBAXOQ010000155.1:0-9895 GCA_037133175.1 Actinomycetes bacterium | reverse complement strand
GTTGGGGGGTTGGCGCGGGTGGGTGGTGACGGGTGAGCGTGGCTGGTGTCCAACCCATCCACGCCTTTGCTCCCGAAAAGCCGCCTTCCCGGCCGATTTCGAACGTTTTGGGTGGCTTTTCGGGAGCAGAGACGCAGGGATTGCCGGAGCCCGTCGCATAGAACGGGTTGTACACCCTCGGGTCGCTGCCAGGGTCCTTGATCCGATCCTGAGATATCACCAAAGTGGCCGCCTCGATCGGGTCGCCGGCGCTGTCGGATGTCGCGGAGCAGCCGGCCAAACCCGCGCCGCCAATCGAAACCAGCAGGGCGCCAATGAGGGCAAGGGACTGACAGGGGCCGGGACGTAACGGCATGGAACGTCACGATAGATGTCGGGAGTCCGTGAAGCTCGTCAGTCGTTTGTCCTGCTGGACGGGGGCCACGGGCCGCATGCCGACAACACCGTGACTGCCCTGCTCCAGAACAGGGGTCTGGCTTTGAGCCGATCGCGATGGTAATATCCGCGGATCGTCAGCGTCTAACCTTGCGGTCAGCGCGGGGTTCGCTGGCTGGAGGCAGCCGGGTCAGTGCCGCCGCTGAGGGGGAAGTGGACAGTCGATGAGTATTCGTGAGACGCGACCGAGCACCAGGGTCTTGGTCATGGTTGCTGCTGGCACGCTCGGTGTAGCCGGTGCCGTCACCGCCGCGATCCCGGCCCAGGGGGCTGGGACCGCCGACTCAGCCGGGGTCGGTGCGGCGGTTCAAGTCGCCCCGGCTGCACCAACCGCGTCGACCCTGCGCGCCAAGGCCAAATTGCCGGTCGGCATCACCGTGAAGGTTGTCGGCCTGCCCGGCGGTGTTGCCGGCAATGTTGTCGTAACTGGACCGAAGCTGTCGAAGAAGAAGTCCTATCGGGCAGTGGTCACGAAGACGACCGTGCTGAAGAGGTTGAAGGCCGGGTCGTACACCGTCACCGCGAATCCGGTCACGGTTCCTGGCGGCACAGCCACCCCGTCGCCAACGGTGCGGAAGTTGAAAGTCAAGGCCACGTCCCGGCTATCGGCCATCGTGAGTTATTTGGTGGCTTTGACCCCGACCCCGACACCCACCCCAACGCCCGTGGACGTCAAGTGGAAGCAGATCAGCACCAGCACCTTCGGGACGTGCGCGGTGACCACCACCGGTGCCGCGTACTGCTGGGGCCGAAACGACAACGGGCAGTTGGGGAACGGCTCCTTCAAGGAGTCTCTGGTCCCGACGCCAGTGTCCGGCCTGAGTTCTGGTGTCGCCTCGATCAGCCGCGGCGACTACGGGGCGTGTGTGGTGACCACGGGCGGTGCCGTGTGGTGCTGGGGACTCAACACCTTCGGGCGGTTGGGGAACGGCACCACCGCACGTTCTTTGGTTCCTGTACCGGTGACTGGCATGGGTTCTGGCGTAGCCTCGATCAGCGCCAGCATCAACGCGACGTGTGCGGTGACCACAGGCGGTGCCGCATACTGCTGGGGGCAAAACCAGTACGGGCAGCTCGGGAACGGCATCACCACCAACGGCAGTACCACCACGCCGGCACCAGTGGCCGGAATGAGTACGGGGGTCACGTCGATCAGCATCGGCTGGGACGAGGCGTGTGCGGTGAAGGCCGGCGCCGCGTATTGCTGGGGGAAGAACACCGGCGGAGCGTTGGGCGACGGGACAAACACCAGTTCCAACGTTCCGGTAGGCGTGTCCGGGCTGGCGTCCGGAGTCGCGTCGATCAGCACCAGCAACAACGCAGAGCTAACCGGGCAAGTCAACAAGTCGTGTGCGGTGACCACGGGTGGGGCAGCATACTGCTGGGGAGGCAACGACTTTGGCGGGTTGGGTGACAACACCACTAGCAACTCCAGTACTCCGGTGCCGGTGTTCGGCATGGGTTCCGGGGTTGCGTCGATCAGCTCCGGTACATATGTGACGTGTGCCGTGACTACGGTCGGCGCCGCGTCCTGCTGGGGATACAACGGCAACGGACAGGTGGGCGCCGGAATGCCCATCGCCACCGATTCTGCTGTGCCGGCAGGCGTGTCCGGGCTGGCGTCCGGGGTCGCCTCGATCAGTAACGGTGACAACGTGTCGTGCGCGGTGACCACAGCCGGGGCCGCATACTGCTGGGGTTACAACGGCGAAGGTGCGTTTGGGAACGGCGCCAGGGGCCCCCTGGCGCATTCCAACGTGCCCGTGGCCGTTCACAACCCGGCCTAGTCGTCAGGCGATAACAGCGCCGCCTTTGCGCAGCTTGGAGGCAAGGGGGCAGCGCCGCCTTCGCCACCTCGGTGCCGACGCGGAGCAAGCAAGCGGCGATCGGTTGCCAGGTGGGTGACGAGCGAAGCGAGTGCCTGGCTGCCGGTCGGCAGCGCCGCCTTTGCGCAGCTTGGAGGCAAGGGAAACAGCCTGCGGTTAGGCTTACCCCACGGCGGGTCTTATGGGGAGGAAACAGGGATGGTCTTGGGACCGGTGGATTCGGGCAGCGAAGGTTTCGACGTGCTGCAGGCCCGCACAGACAAGTTCGGCTACTTGGGCATCACGTACGACGACGTACTGTTGCTGCCGGACGAGTCCGATGTCATCCCGAGTGAGGTCAGCACATCGGCTCGGCTGACCCGCAACATCGAGTTGTCGGTCCCGCTGATCTCCAGCGCAATGGACACCGTGACCGAGTCTCGGATGGCCATCGCCATGGCTCGGATCGGTGGCATGGGAGTGCTGCACCGGAACCTGTCGATCGAAGATCAGGCAATCCAAGTAGATCGGGTCAAGCGATCAGAGTCGGGGATGGTCAGCAATCCAGTGACCTGTGGTCCGGACTTCACCATCGAGCAGGTCGACCGGTTGTGTGCGCAGTTCCGGATCTCCGGGTTGCCGGTTGTGGATGAGCAGGGCGTGCTGCTCGGAATCGTCACCAATCGGGACATGCGCTTCGAGGAGGACATGAGCCGCACCGTTCGCGAGGTGATGACGCACATGCCGCTGATCACCGCACCGGTCGGTACTTCCAGTGCAGAGGCGCTGACCCGGTTGCGTGCCAGCAAGATCGAGAAGCTCCCGCTCGTCGATCGGGGTGGGCACTTGATGGGGCTGATCACGGTGAAGGACTTCCTGAAAGCCGAGAAGTACCCCAACGCCACCAAAGACTCCGACGGCAGACTGGTGGTCGGTGCTGCGATCGGGGTTGGCGATAATTCCTACCGGCGCGCCATGGTGCTGGTGGAAGCCGGCGTCGACGTGGTTGTGGTGGACACCGCCCACGGGCATTCCCGGCAGGTGCTGGAGATGGTCGCTCGCCTCAAGCGCGACACCGCGGTGGACATCGTCGGTGGGAACATCGCCACCTACGGCGCCGCGAAAGCGTTGGTCGAGGCGGGCGCGGACGGCATCAAGGTCGGAGTTGGCCCCGGTTCCATCTGCACAACCCGAGTCGTCGCGGGGGTCGGAGTGCCGCAGATCAGTGCCATTCATGAGGCATCGATGGCCGCCAGCGAGGCCGGGGTTCCGGTGATCGGCGATGGTGGGCTGCAGTATTCCGGTGACATCGCCAAGGCGATCGTGGCAGGGGCCAGCACTGTGATGCTCGGTTCGTTGCTGGCTGGTTGCGAGGAAGCGCCCGGCGATGTCGTTTTCGTCAATGGCAAGCAGTACAAGCAGTACCGCGGCATGGGCTCGCTGGCGGCCATGCAATCGCGCGGCGATGCACGGTCGTACTCCAAGGACCGCTACTTCCAGGACGACGTGCTGTCTGACGACAAGCTCGTCCCGGAAGGCATCGAAGGCCAGGTTCCCTACCGCGGTGGACTCGAAGTTGTCGCCCATCAGCTCATCGGGGGACTGCGTGCCGCCATGGGATACGCAGGCGCGGGCAGCATCGGTGAGTTGCAGACCAAAGGTCGATTCGTCCGGATCACCGCCGCTGGGCTGAAGGAGAGTCACCCGCACGACGTTCAGATGATCATTGAGGCACCCAACTACCACGGTCGGTGAGGATCAGTCATGCCAGAAGTGAGGATCGGCCAGGGCAAGAGCGGTCGGCGAGCGTATTCGTTCGACGACGTGGCCGTCGCGCCGAGCCGCCGGACCCGCGATCCGCAGGACGTGTCGGTGCGTTGGCAGATCGACGCTTATGCGTTCGAGCATCCGATCGTGGCGGCACCCATGGATTCAGTGGTGTCGCCGGCTAGCGCGAGCGCCATTGATCGACTCGGCGGGCTGGCAGTACTCAACCTGGAGGGTCTGTGGACGCGCTATGCCGACCCGCAGCCGTTGCTGGACGAGATCAAGGCGCTGGACTTGCCCGAAGCGAACGCCCGCCTGCAACAGATCTACTCGTGCCCAGTCGACCCAGATCTGGTGCGGGATCGCTTGCGCCAGTTGCGCGCCGACGGCGCCACCGTGGCGGCCGCTCTGTCGCCGCAGTGCACGGCCGAGTTGGCGGACGTCGTGACCGGTGCGGGCGTGGATCTGTTCGTCATCCGGGGCACCACGGTCAGTGCCGAGCACGTCTCCTCGGTCGGCAAACCGCTCAACCTCAAGCAGTTCATCTACGAGTTGGATGTGCCGGTGATCGTGGGCGGCTGCGCGACGTATCGGGCAGCTCTTCACCTGATGCGGGCCGGCGCCGCTGGCGTGCTGGTGGGCTTCGGCGGTGGGGCCGCCCACACAACCACACAGGTGCTGGGCATTCGGGTGCCGATGGCATCAGCGGTGGCGGACGTGGCGGCGGCTCGACGCGACTACCTCGATGAGTCCGGCGGGCGGTATGTGCACGTCATCGCCGATGGTGCAATGGGTTCTAGTGGGTCCATCGTCAAGGCCATCGCCTGCGGGGCCGACGCAGTCATGGTGGGGTCATTGTTGGCGCGAGCGATTGACGCGCCAGGCCGCGGTCGGCACTGGGGGATGGAGGCCGCCCACCTGGAGTTGCCGCGCGGGGAAGTGGTCGAATTCGGCACTCTTGGGACGCTGACCGAGGTCCTGCACGGACCCTCACGCGTCAGCGACGGCACCATGAATCTGGTCGGTGCGCTGCGGCGGGCAATGGCCACGTGTGGCTACAGCGATCTGAAGGAATTCCAGCGTGTCGAGGTTGTCCTCGATGCCGACGAGTAGCCAGCTGCCGGCGATGGCTCCCGGTTCCGACGTTCTTGACCGCGCTTCACGTTCCGGTGCTTTGCGGCGGCTGGAGGCAGCCGACTCGAAGAACCCGCTCGACGTGTTGGTGATAGGCGGTGGCGTCGTGGGTTGCGGAAGCGCACTGGACGCGGCCCAACGGGGTCTGTCGGTCGGGTTGATCGAAAGACGGGACCTCGCCTCGGGCACGTCGAGTCGGTCTAGCCGGCTGGCGCATGGTGGGCTTCGGTACCTTGAGCAACGTGAGTTCTCGCTGGTGCATGAAGCACTCACCGAACGTGGACTGTTGCTCGAACGACTGGCTCCGCACCTTGTCCGACCGGTGCCTTTCCTGTACCCGGTGACCCGTCGGGGTTGGGAACGGCCCTACGTCGGTTTCGGCATCACCGTGTACGACCTGCTGTCGCGTCTCGGCGCTTACGGCGGTGCGATGCAGCGGCCCCGGACGTTGTCGATGCGGGTAGTGCGCGGGATTGCTCCGGGCATCAATACAGACGCACTGGTGGGTGCCGTCAGGTTCTACGACGCGCAGATCGATGACGCCCGGCATACCGTGGCCGTTGCACGCACTGCGGTCGCGCACGGTGCGTCGATCGCGACCCGGGTGTCGGCGATCAAGCTGATTCGCCGGGATGGCCGAGTTGTCGGTGTCGTGGCCAGAGACGAGGAGTCCGGCCGCGAGTTCGAGATCAGAGCCCGATCGGTGCTCGGTGCGGCCGGGGTCTGGACAGACGATCTACTGCGTATGGTCGGTGCGGACTCAGGCCAGAGCGTGCGGCAGAGCAAGGGAATCCACCTTGTGGTCCCTCGTGATGCGTTCCCGAGTACCTGCGCGTTGATCGCCCGAACCCCGACCAGTGTGTTGTTTCTACTCCCGTGGGGTAAGCACTGGCTCGTGGGGACCACCGACACCGACTACGAAGGCTCTCGCGACGAACCACGAGTCGACGAGGCTGACGTCGATTACTTGCTGGGCGAGGCAAACAAATGGTTGGCCAAGCCGTTGACCCGCGACGACGTCATCGGAATCTATGCCGGACTGCGGCCGTTGCTGGCCACCGGAGCGGGCAGTGATGGCACCGCCACGTTGTCCCGTGAACACGCTGTGCTGAGGCCCGCGCCCGGCCTGGTTCTCATCGCGGGAGGCAAGTACACGACCTACCGGGTGATGGCCGCGGACGCGGTGGACGCCGCCGTGACAGCGCGAGCGGAGACGATCATTGATGTGGTGCCGGAGTCGCGGACCGACGAATTGCCATTGGTGGGTGCCGCGGGCTACCCGGCAGCATGGGCTTCTCGGGACCGGCTTGCCCGCGAGGCAGGGTTGTCTCGCTCGACCATTGAGCACCTGCTGCGCCGTCATGGCGATCGCACCGGGACCGTGCTGGACCTGGTGGCCGATGATGCGACGCTCGGGGAACCGATCCACCCGGAGGCGCCGTATTTGAAGGCCGAGGCTGTCGTTGCCGTCACCCGCGAAGGCGCGCTGGGGCTGGACGACATCCTCGTACGCAGGACGAGGGTGGCGCTGGAGACCCGCGGCGGAGGGGTGGATGTGGCGCAACAGGTCGCCGAACTCGTTGCACCCTTGCTGGGATGGGATGAGGATCGCGTCGCGGTCGAAGTCGAACGGGTTCGCTCTCGGCGCGATGCCCTGCAGCCGGTTCCCGGCGGTCATGCCGATCAGCAGGAAGTGATCGTCGCGGCCGAGTTTGCTGATGAGGAGGTGGAGCTCGCTGACGAAGCCGACAGCGAGGACCTTGAGGCCTTCGGAAGTGACGAATTTGCAGCAGGTGTCACACTGGAGCCGCCCAGGGTTTAGGCTGCCTGCATGACGGCACTCCTGAACCATCACGTAGCAGAATCCGGGGCCGATTCCGGTGCAGAGGTCGGCAGCATCGCTGGCCTTCCGCCGAATCTGTTGACCCGCGAAAGGATCGCGCAGCTCACTCGACACGTGTGCGTCGGTCCGAATCCCAAGACCGAGACCGTGCTCGCACCGTTCACGCTCAAACCGATGGCAGAGATCCCGGTTTCGGACGAGGCCGCCGTCGATACCGCCTTCGCGATCGCCCGCCAGGCTCAGCAGCAGTGGCAGCACACCACGATGGCGCACCGCAGTCGGATCCTGTTGCGCTTCCACGACCTGGTGCTCGCCCGCAAGGAGGAAGGCTTGGACATCGTCCAAGTCGAGACCGGCAAGTCGAGAATGCATGCGGTCGAGGAGCTGCTCGACTGCGCGATCACCGCTCGCTACTACGCCCGGACATCGAAGAAGGCGTTGAAGAACAAGCGGCACGCTGGCGTGTTTCCGGTGATCTCATCGGTGTTTGAGGTCCACCACCCGAAGGGTGTTATCGGAATCATCTCGCCGTGGAACTACCCGCTGAACCTGTCGATCACCGACGCCATGCCGGCGCTGATGGCTGGGAACGGCGTGGTGCTCAAGGCTTCGCTGCAGACCACCCTGACCGCCTTGTGGGCGGTCGATCTCATGTACGAGGCCGGCATTCCAGAGGGCCTTCTGCAGGTCGTCGCCGGACAAGGATCTTCGGTTGGGCCGCTGGTCATCGAGCGCGGCGATTACATCATGTTCACTGGTTCCACATCCCTGGGTCGCGATGTTGCTGCGCGCTGCGGTGAGCGACTGGTCGGGTGCTCGATGGAACTCGGCGGCAAGAACGCGATGATCGTCTGCGACGATGCCAACATCAGCAAAGGTGCCGAGATCGCTGAACGCGCATGCTTCGCGAACTCCGGACAGTTGTGTATCTCAATGGAGCGGATCTACGTTCACAACAGTGTCCGCGACGAGTTCACGGCTGCGTTCGTGGCCCGTACCAAGAAGTTGAAGCAGCAGGCCAAGGTCGGCTGGGGGTACGACGTCGGATCGTTGATCAGCGAGAAGCAGCTGTCTACCGTGGTTAGTCACGTCGATGATGCTGTCTCCAAGGGTGCCACTGTATTGGCTGGCGGCATGGCGAGACCGGACATTGGACCGCTGTTCTATGAGCCGACCATTCTGACCGACGTCGATGCGAGCATGACGGTGTTTGCCCACGAGACGTTCGGGCCGGTCGTGAGCATCTATGGGTTCGACACCGAGGATGAGGCTATTGCGCTGGCAAACGACACCGTTTACGGGCTCAACGCCTCGGTGATCACCCGCGACGAGACTCGCGGTCAAGAGATCGCGGTGCGATTGCACGCTGGAACTGTGAACGTCAATGAGGCCTACGCAACGACTTTCGCCGCCACCGGCGCGCCGATGGGCGGCTTCGGTGAGTCCGGCATTGGCAGGCGCCACGGTCGCGAAGGCCTACTGAAGTACACCGAGCCGCAGACGGTCGGCACGCAACGGATCATGGGGTGGGGCGCCCCGCCGTTTGTAGACGCCAAGATCTATTCCGAAGCATTGATTGCCCTGGTCAAGGGACTGAAGTGGATGGGGAAGAAATGAGCCAGCAGGACTACGACGTTGTTATTGTCGGTTCCGGATTCGGCGGTTCCGTCTCGGCGCTGCGGCTGACTGAGAAGGGCTACCGGGTCGCCGTCATCGAAGCCGGTCGTCGGTTCGCCGATCACGAGTTCGCCAAGACCTCGTGGCGGTTGCGCAAGTTCCTGTTCCTGCCCAGGCTGGGCCTGCATGGAATTCAGCGTATTCACGTTCTCAAGGATGTCGTCGTGCTCGCGGGTGCGGGCGTCGGCGGCGGATCGTTGGTGTACGCCAACACGCTGTACGTTCCGCCGGAGCCGTTCTTCCAAGATAAGCAATGGTCGGAAATCACGAACTGGCGCGAAGAGCTGACGCCGTACTACGACCAGGCCACCCGGATGTTGGGGGTCACCCCGAACCCGACCATGACCCCCGCCGACGAGGCGATGCTGGCCGTGGCCAAGGAGATGGGAGTCGAGGACACCTTCAGGATGACCCCGGTCGGCGTGTTCTTCGGTGACGGTCCGGGCAAGGTCTCACCGGATCCGTTCTTCGGTGGTGTGGGTCCGGATCGCTCCGGGTGCCTAGAGAACGGCGAGTGTATGACTGGTTGCCGTAGCGGTGCCAAGAACACGCTGCCGAAGAACTACCTGGGTTTGGCGGAGCGGGCCGGAGCTGAGGTGCTTCCGCTGACCACGGTCACGGCGCTTCGCGAAGATGGCAACGGTTGGGCGGTCGATGTAGAGAAGTCCGGGACTTGGATCGGTCGCGGGCGGCGCACCTACACCGCAGACCATGTGATCGTGGCAGCGGGCACGTACAACACCCAGAAGCTGCTGCACCGGATGAAGGACAGCGGCACATTGCCGCGGCTGTCGAACATGCTCGGCCGCATCTCGCGCACCAACTCGGAGTCACTGCTTGGAGCTATCAAGCACCCGCACGCCACCGGCGAGTTTGCCGATGCCGACTTCAGCAAGGGCGTGGCGATCACCTCTAGCTTCCACCCGGAGCCGTTCACCCACATCGAGCCCTGCCGCTACGGCAAGGGATCCAACGCGATGGGCCTGCTCGGCACCATCCTCACGGATGAGGAGCCGGGCGTTCCGCGCTGGAAGACCTGGGCCAAGGCTCTCGCGAGCAACCCGGTCGAGGCCATGAAGCCGCTGAACGTTCGCGGTTGGTCTGAGCGCGCCATGATTGCGCTGTGCATGCAGACGCTGGACAATTCGGTGACCGTGCACGGCACCAAGGGATTCCTCGGCCGCTGGAAGATGACCTCCCGTCAGGGCGACGGCGCACCTAACCCGAGTTGGAT
>JBAXOQ010000154.1:0-9925 GCA_037133175.1 Actinomycetes bacterium | reverse complement strand
ATCTGCGCCTGCGCGGTCGCGATGGCTCGCACCTCGTCGGCGTCTCCGAGAATTTCCAGGGTCTCCATGATCGAGTCGTAGTCCTCGGCGCTCATGAGGACAACGGCTCGGCGACCCTTGCGGGTGACCTCGACGCGCTCGTGGGTCCGCACCGCTTGATCGACCAAACGGGACAACTGCGCCCGTGCCTCCGCAAGCGGGATCGTCGTCATGTACGTAATTCTAGCGCGCACGACGGCGAAACGGAACCGTCCTGCACGTTGAACCAGAACTCGACGACGTCGCCGTCTTGACTCGCGCCGCACCGGACGGAGCGCAGTCCCCGTGTGCCATAGATAACGTGCGCTCAACCGATCGACGCGGGTGCACTACTCCCAGGCGCGAGCCTCCTCAACCGTGAACCAGGCGTGTGAGTGTTGCGCACCTATGCCATCGAGGAGGGCGCTAGCCGCATGAGGTTTGCCTGACTTCCTGAGTTCGATGATCGCATCCAGGTCCCGCCACGTCGTCTGGATGCGCCATGCGCCATCCTGCCCGCGCAGGAGTTCCGAGCGGATGAGTCCATCCGGTTCATCATCCCCGACCATGCGCCGATAGCCGTTCAGCAAATCGGCTTCGCGTCCCTCGTCCACTTGGGCGTCAACAACCGTCACTACCTGCTTTGCCATGCCAAGACTCCCGACTCAATTGATGATCCGGCTACGCGCGTCACCGAGACTAGCTGTTCTACTTCCGCCCGTCCTACACGTTGAACCGGAACTCGACGACGTCACCGTCGGCCATGACGTAGTCCTTGCCCTCCATCCGGACCTTGCCGCGGGACCGGGCGACCGCGACTGATCCGGCGTCGATGAGATCGTCGTAGGACACGATCTCGGCCTTGATGAAGCCCTTCTGGAAGTCCGTGTGAATCACACCCGCAGCCTCCGGCGCGGTGTCACCGCGGTGAATCGTCCACGCCCGTGACTCCTTCGGCCCGGCGGTCAGGAAGGTCTGCAGCCCCAGCGTCTCGAAACCCGCGCGCGCGAGCAGGTGCAGACCGGGCTCTTGCTGGCCTACCTCGGCGAGCAGTTCCTGCGCATCGGCAGCATCGAGGTCTGCCAGCTCAGACTCAAGCTTGGCATCGAGGAACACCGCTTGGGCCGGCCGGACCAAAGCCTGCAACTGTTGCTTCTGGTCGACGTCTGACAGCGCGTCGGTATCGGTGTTGAAAACGTACAAGAATGGCTTGGCCGTCAGCAGGAACAGTTCGCGCAGCGGTTCACGATCCATCCCCGAGGCGAACACAGTCTGACCGGAATCCAGCACCTGCCGGGCCGCCAGCGCCGCATCCAGGGCCGGACGGCGCTCCTTGCTCGTGCGCGCTTCCTTCTCCAGCCGAGGCAACGCGCGCTCGATCGTCTGCAGATCCGCCAGGATCAGCTCGGTGTTGATCGTCTCAATGTCGTCCTGCGGATTGATGAAACCGTCGACGTGGACGACGTCGTCATCTTGGAAGGTCCTGACCACCTGGCAAACAGCGTCCGACTCACGGATCTGAGACAGGAACTTGTTCCCCAGGCCCTGCCCCTCGCTGGCTCCCCGGACGATTCCGGCAATGTCGACGAAACTGACAGCGGCCGGAACCTGCCGTTCACTGTCGAACATCCCAGCCAGCACCGCCAGCCTGGCATCAGGCACACCGACGATCCCGACGTTGGGTTCGATTGTTGCGAAGGGGTAGTTCGCCGCCAGCACGTTGTTCCCTGTCAGCGCATTGAACAACGTGGACTTACCCACATTCGGCAGGCCCACTATGCCGATCGTCAGACTCACGGAGCACAGCTTAGGCCGCGCACGCCCACCGCGGCGACCGGCCGGCTCGGCCGACCCCTTCGAACGTCTGCGCGGGCGTGGCATCAGCCACCAACAGCCACCACTGACGTACCTTCTGTGTATGAGCAATGTCGAACCCGGCGCGATCCTTCGCAGCCCGGCTCAGACCCCGCGACCGCAAATCGTGGTTACCGATTCTGAGGCAAGCGTGTTGAGCTGGGGCAGTACTGCCCGGTCCTCGGCAACAGTGCCGGGCGAACCCGATGGCCCACCGACTCCCGCCAACCACGAGAACCCCGCCAATGAACCGGTCGGGTTTCCCTGGGAAGGCTCAGAGAATGCCCCCCAGCCCGGGGTCGCCATCGGCCCCTCGGTCAGAACGGAACGGCTGTACCGGTCCGTGAGCGTCCCCGATTCCTACGACCCGCAGGCCCCGCCGTCGACCACGGCGGGGCCCACATCGAGTCAAGCAGCAACCTCAGGCGTTTACCCCGATGACCTTCAGGGGACAATGGTTTCTATGAGCGCACTCTCGGCCGATGCGAAGAACCCCGCGGGCATACCGGCAGCCTCGTCGCCGAGCCCGGCCGCCAGGGCTTCGAGCGACCGCGGCATCTCCGGATTCGTCGCATTTCTGATCATCGCCGCCGTCACCGGCATCGCTGGCTACTTCGACATGCTGGCGAACCGGCAGTTCTCGTGGATAGCCGGCACCGCCTTCGTCTGCACGTCGTTCGTCGTAGCGCTACTGGTTCGGCGCAGTGATCTGTGGACGGCGGTGATCGCACCGCCCCTGGCATTCCTGACCGCGCTAATCATCGCTGGTCAGCCGTCCACGCTCACCAGCGCTGGCAGTCTGATGATCAGGGAGATCTCCCTTGTGGCCACCGGCTTGGCGTTCAACGCGCCGTTCATCTTCGGCGGGACCATCGCGGCGCTGATCGTCGTACTCATCCGCCGGGCCACGTCCCGGTCGAAGGCGTAGTTCGGACGTTAGTTCCCCTTTTCCAACTCCGCCGCGCGTAGGTCCCTACGCAGTTCCTGCGGCAACGAGAACACCAGATGCTCCTGCGCGGCCGACGCCACCTCGACGTCGGCGAATCCGTGTGAACTCAGCCAGTCGAGCACGCCATCGACCAAGATCTCCGGAACCGACGCACCTGAGGTCAGTCCGACGGTGTGAACGTCGACGAACCACTGCTCCTCCAGCTCAGCGGCGCTGTCCACTCGATACGACTGCCGCGCGCCGGCCTCCAAGCCCACCTCGGCCAGGCGAACCGAGTTTGAGGAGTTCCCCGACCCGACGACAATCAGCACGTCGCAGCGGGGCGCAATCAGCTTGACGGCGTTCTGCCTGTTCTGGGTGGCGTAGCAGATGTCGTCACTCGGCGGGTCGATCAGCAACGGGAATCTCTGCCGCAGACGGCTAACGGTCTCCATCGTCTCGTCGACGGACAGCGTCGTCTGGGACAGCCAGGCCACCGGGATGTCTTCGGCCAACTCGACCTGATCCACCTGAGCTGGGTTCTCAACCACGGTGATGCTGTCGGGCGCCTCGCCGGCGGTTCCCTCAACCTCCTCATGTCCGTGATGGCCGATCAAGACGATCTGAAAGCCCTGGGAGGCGAACTTCCTGACTTCGTTGTGGACCTTGGTCACCAGCGGGCACGTCGCATCGATCGTCAGCAACTCGCGCTCGGCGGCCTGGTCGTGGACCGCTGGCGAGACGCCGTGTGCACTGAACACCACCCGGGCGCCGACCGGTACCTCGCTGGTGTCGTCAACGAAGATCGCACCCTTGGCCTCCAAGGTCCGCACGACGTGGATGTTATGGACAATCTCCTTGCGCACATACACCGGAGCGCCATATAGCTCCAATGCCTTCTCGACTGTGACGACCGCCCGATCCACCCCGGCGCAGTACCCGCGAGGCGCTGCCAACAACACCCTGCCGTGCTCGGGCACGTCCCTGTCGGAACCACCCATATCGTCGCTCTCGTCACTGCTCATAACCGAATGCTAATGCTCATCCGCGCATGCCGGTAATCATCGTCGGGTCCTGCCTTAGGCTGACGGCGTGCCCTTGGAGACCAGTCAGGAGAATCCGGCCCCGCTGCACGTGATCAATGAGCGCGTAGCCGCCTGGGTTTCCCGCCTGGGCGCGGTGTGGGTGGAGGGGCAGATCACCCAGATCAACCGACGCAACGGCGCCGGACAAGTCTACATCCAGTTGCGCGACGTCGAGAAGAATGTGTCGGTCACGGTGGTCACTTCCCCGGGGGTCGTCAACGCTGTCGAACCAGCTCTGACCGAAGGCTCGCGCATCGTTCTGCACGCGAAACCGGAGTTCTGGACCAACCGCGGCACGTTCGCGCTGCGAGCCCGGGTCATCGCTGCCGTGGGCCTCGGGGACCTACTGGCCCGTGTCGAGCGACTCAAAGCCCAACTCGGCTCCGAGGGACTGTTCCTGGATTCGGGCAAGCGGACGCTGCCATTCCTGCCGCGCCGAATCGGCCTGATCTGCGGCCGGGACAGCGCCGCCGAGCGGGACGTCGTCGAGAACGCCATCCGACGCTGGCCCTCCGCCGTGTTCGTGACGCGCGAGGTGGCGGTGCAGGGAACAACTGCTGCCGCGGCCGTCACCGCTGCTTTGACCGAGCTGGACGCCATCGCCGATGTCGATGTCATCGTCATCACCCGCGGCGGTGGCAGCGCAGAGGACCTGCTGCCATTCTCCGACGAACGCCTGGTGCGTACTGCGGCCGCTTGCACCACGCCCATCGTCAGTGCGATCGGCCACGAGCAGGATGCACCGCTGCTGGACTACGTCGCCGACGTTCGAGCCTCCACCCCGACCGACGCGGCTTCACGAATCGTGCCGGACATTGCTGAACAGTTCGCCGTCATCGACCGACTGCGTAGCCGCTCTCTACGCGCCTTCAGCTCCCGGATGGACAACGAACAGCTCCGCATCACCCGGCTGGCGACCCATCCCCGGCTCGCCGACCCGATGAGTGCACTAGATGGTGCGAGTGTCGAGATCGCCAACCAGGCCACTCGATCCTCGCGTGCCCTGGTGATCTTGTTGCAGAACGCCACCGACCGGCTGGACTTCCTGCGTAGCCAATTGCGTTCGATCTCGCCCGCTGCCACCCTCGAGCGCGGGTACGCAATCGTCAGCACGGCGGACGATCACACCATCGTGCGAGACCCGACGCAGGTCAGCCGCGGAAGCGAACTGGCGATCCAGGTCAGCGGCGGAACCTTCGAGGCCCTGGCCACCGGCAACTGACCGACACCCGGCAGTCAGCAAATGACACCCCACAATCCAAAGCAACCGAAACCAAACCAAGCAACCCAGACAACCAGCAAGGAGCGGACCGCATGCCACAAGATCCCCCTGCGCCACAGCAACCCGGATCGGAATCCCTGACCTACGAGCAGGCCCGCGACGAACTCGCCACCGTCGTCGCGGAACTCGAGGCGGGAACCTCAACACTGGAACAATCCCTCGCCTTGTGGGAACGCGGCGAGACACTGGTGGCGATCTGCCAGCAGTGGCTGGACAACGCCCGCACCCGCATCGAGGCCGTCCGACGCCAGGCGGATTCGGGCCAGTCGCAGGCAGACACGTCTGCCTGACGCCGAACGGGCACAAGTACCCTGAGCGCATGGCTGAATTCACCTACGTCGATCTGCTTCCCGCCGGACCCGACACCACCGACTATCGGCTGGTCACCACCGAAGGCGTCCGCACGGTGGAAACCGCCGGCCGCACCTTCCTGGAGGTCGACCCCGAGGCTTTGCGCACGCTGAGCTTCGAGGCTGTGCGCGACATCCAGCACCTGCTGCGCCCCGGCCACTTGGCTCAGCTCCGCAAGATTCTGGACGATCCCGAGGCCACCGCGAACGACAAGTACGTGGCGATGGACCTGCTCAAGAATGCCAACGTCGCGGCCGGCGGGGTGCTGCCGATGTGCCAGGACACCGGCACAGCGATCATCTCCGGTAAGAAGGGCCGCCACGTCCTGACTACCGGCCAGGATGAGGAAGCACTCTCACATGGGGTCTTCGACGCTTACCAGAAGCTGAACCTGCGGTACTCGCAAATGTCGCCGGTGACGATGTGGGAAGAGAAGAACACCGGCACCAACCTGCCGGCCCAGATTGAGATCTATGCCGACACCAAAGCTGGCCACGAGCTGACCTATGGACTGTTCTTCATGGCCAAGGGTGGCGGCAGCGCCAACAAGTCCTACCTGTTCCAGGAGACCAAGGCGGTCCTCAATCCCGAGCGCCTCGCCGCCTTCCTGGATGAGAAGTTGCGTGCCCTCGGCACCGCCGCCTGCCCGCCTTACCACCTGGCTGTAGTCGTCGGCGGAACCAGCGCCGAGTTCTCGCTGAAGGCAGCGAAATACGCCTCCGCCCGGTACCACGACAACCTGCCGGTGCACGGCGGTCCCCTCGGCAACGGCTACCGGGACCTCGAGATGGAAGCCCAGATCCTGCGGCAAACCCAGGAGTTCGGCATCGGCGCGCAGTTCGGCGGCAAGTACTTCTGCCACGACGTGCGGGTGATCCGACTCCCGCGCCACGGCGCCTCGGTCCCGATCACCATCGCGGTGTCGTGCTCAGCAGACCGGCAAGCGAAAGCGAAGATCACCCCGGAGGGTGTGTTCCTGGAGCGCCTGGAGCATGATCCGGCCAAGTACTTCCCGGACGTCACCGAGGAGCACCTCGACGACAACCCGTCCCCGGCCGTGGAGGTCGACCTGTCGCGGCCGATGAGCGAGATCCGGGCACAACTGTCGACCCTGCCGGTCAAGACCCGGGTCTCACTGACCGGCTCGCTCGTAGTCGCTCGCGACATCGCCCATGCCCGGATCAAGGACATGCTCGACCGGGGCGAACCGATGCCGGACTACCTGCGCGACTCCGCCGTCTACTACGCCGGCCCAGCGAAGACCCCCGATGGCATGCCGTCCGGTTCGTTCGGCCCGACCACGGCCGGACGGATGGACTCCTACGTCGATCAGTTCCAGAAGGCCGGTGGGTCTTTCGTGATGCTCGCCAAGGGGAACCGTTCGCAGGCCGTCACCGATGCCTGCCAGGCGAACGGCGGCTTCTACCTCGGGTCGATCGGCGGACCGGCGGCGTTGCTGGCTGCCGAGTGCATCACCAAGGTCGAGGTCATCGACTTCCCCGAGCTCGGGATGGAGGCGGTATGGAAGATCGAGATCAGGGACTTCCCGGCGTTCATCGTCGTCGATGACAAGGGAAACGACTTCTTCGCCGAGACCATGACGCCGTTGATCAAGCGGATCCCGGTCGGCAAACCGTCCTAGGTGATAGTGTAGCACTCCGTGCTACACTATTGGTATGGCACGCGACATCACCCAAAGGGAGCTCCGCAACGAAAGCGGCAAGATCATGCGCGAGCTCGACCACGGGGAGACGTTCGTTGTGACCCGTGACGGGGTCCCCGTCGGGGAACTGATCCCGCTGCGGCGCCACCGGTTCATCAGCGCCGACGCGGCGGTCGCCATCTTCCGCGATGCTCCCGCGATTGACTACCGGACTTTCCGGTCCGATCTGGACCTCCACGCGACACAAGATGCCCGACCCCGTGCCTAATGTCCGGGCGGCTCGTGGCCTTCTCGATACTTCGGTAGTCATTGATCTCGAATCAATCGATCCGCAAGTACTCCCCCGCGAAGTCGCGATCAGTGCGATCACCCTGGCCGAACTTGGGGCGGGTCCCCACGCCGCCACGTCGAGCAGCGAGAGAGCGCGCCGACAGGACAGACTGCAGCGTGCGGAGGCGGCATTTGACCCGCTGCCGTTCGATGGCGCATCAGCTCGGGCGTACGGCCGGGTGTATGCGGCGGTCGTCGCGGCGGGCCGAAAAGCACGGGGACCGCGCGCAGTGGACCTGCTGATCGCCGCTACCGCTTGCGCCCACGGTCTGCCACTGTTCACGCGTAACCCCGCGGACTTCCGTGGTCTCGAAGAGCTAGTGGACGTTGTCGCGATCTAGCCCCGACCGAGATCCGCGCCGATCCCTATGCTGTCGCGATCAGCCGCCCGTTTGGGCCGACAACGTGGAGATTCATGTGGAATAGAGCGCTGGAAATCTCCACACTGTGTAGTCGGTCACCCAAGATCGCTGGTAGAGTCTCGACATATTTTGCCTCGCGTGCGGTGCACTCACATCGCGCCCCAGTTCGGTTGGAGAATCGTCAATGGTCACCAAAACAGCGCGGCCAGGCACGAGGTCGCGAATCATTCTGGTCGCGAGCGCGCTGACTATTGCGGTCCCGCTGGCGATCGCCCCCGCCGCCCAGGCTGCTCCGTCTGCACCGTCTGCTTCGCAGCCAACCGCCAGCGTCGCGGCCTCCCCAAGACAACTCGCGCCACGAGCAGCCAAGAAGTACGCATCCACGAAGCTCGCGATCACCGTCCGCTCGGTACCTGCCGGCGCGGCGCCCGCGCTGACGGTCACCGGGTCTGGAGGCTTCTCCCGAACGGCGGGCGGATCAGTGACCTACTCCAAGTTGGCTCCGGGCACCTACCGGATCAGCGCGGCGTCTGTGCCAGCATCCGGAGGAACCGCAGTTCCATCCCCGTCCACCAAGAACATCAAAGTCAAGTCGAAGAAGACGTCACGAGTGACGATCAGCTACAGCCTGGTCCCCGATTCGGTCGCCAACCCGCCGGCGACCCCGGTGACCGGCCTAGCCGGCGCGCAGAAGCTCGCGCAACTGCTGATCGGGCAGCGTCTGCTGTACCTCAACCTTGGTGGCAGCATCGGCTACGCCGAGTGGTACGACTTCCGCAGCGACCTACGAGTGAACTACTTCAAAGGCAACACCCAGGTCGTCGGCAGCGACGTCTGCTCACCCGACGCCTACTCATGGCAGGTTCCGGCTGATCAGGGCCGGGCCAGCACGGATGGACGATATGCCGAAGGCATCGTCGTCATCTACAAACCCTCATTCACGTATTACATGCATGTGCGAGTCTTCGCCTCCGGACCAGCCGTCTGGCAGTTCTCCACGGACGCGCAGCCCACATTGGCAACCCGCAAGGCCATCCCTTCAACCCCCTGCGCCGACCCCTGGTTCTGACCTGCGACGACCGACTCCGGCGGTTCGCACCTGCTTGAGGTGGGGTTGTCCGGCGACTTTGGGCTTCTACACTGGGTAGACATCCGACAACACCGGGTCGTCACGATTGTCCATCACCGTGGCTGCGAGTTCCTTCGTGAGAACACCGCTGCGCGCCCTAGGTCGGATCGACGCAGGCAGGGAGCAGGTCGGTGATTGGTCGTTTGAGCCGGTTCGTGACAACACTGTGCGCATTTGTGCTGGGCGGGCGAGTCCCGCAACCCCTCCGAGCGCCCCCGCCAAATCGAACCAGTCAATCGTCGGCGAGCCACCTACGAGACTCAAGCGCAGCAAGCGCGTTCGCCTGCCATCTGCGACGACCGCACGGATCCGAATCGTCTGGCGATCGACCACACCTAGGATCTGCAAAGTCAAGTCCGGTCAAGTGCTTGCCGGAGCCAAGGTCGGTGCCTGCCGCCTGAGTGCACAAGCCGCGGGAACCTCTGCGGTCAACCCGTGGTCGGCCAACTTCACCATCAAGTTGCGATAGCGACCACGAGTGGCACCGTACAGGGCGGATTCTGAACCGCAACGATCAGGGTTCGCTGCGACGCGCCCGGTCGATGGCCATGCCCACCAGCGCAATTACCACCGCAACGAGCACCCAGGCAGCCAGGCACAGCCCGGCGAACAGCCCGGGCTTCTCGGTCGGCGGCACGAGCACCGCAACCACCCACGTGGCCACCGCGAATGCCAGCCCGGTCACTGCCTCGACGAGCGGATATCGGGCCGAGATCGGGTGCCCGCAGTCCCGGCACCGGCCGCGCAGCACCAGCCAGGACACCACCGGGATGTTGTCGTAACCCCTGATCTCATGCCCGCAGTTCGGGCACGCCGACGGCGGCGACACCACCGACAAGCCGAGCGGCACCCGGTAGATCACCACGTTCAGGAAGCTGCCGATGGCCAGGCCGAACAGAAACCCGAATGCAATCAGCAGCGGG
>JBAXOQ010000153.1:0-10011 GCA_037133175.1 Actinomycetes bacterium | reverse complement strand
GCGAACGACGCACCGAAGGCGGCACTGAACGCGAGGTAGGTGGGTCCGCTGATGTCCGGTCCCGCGCTGCCTGACCGCGACAGGATCAGCGCCGCGAAAACGGCAAGTGAGGCCGCACCCGCGAAAGCCAGCCAACTGAATAGCCTTCCCATGACCGTTGTCATTCGGGCTCCCGCGGCCACCTGCCGGCGCAGCAGTTCCACATAACGGCTGCCCACTCTGCTCTCGGCACCTGCCAACCGGATCTTCCCGATCCCCACCAGCAGTTGCACGACCCACGATGTTGCGTCCAGTTGGCAGCTCAGTGACTCGCGGTAGAGGCGTTGGGTGATCACCACGACCCACCATGTCGCGCCCAGGGTCAGGATCAAGAAGCACAGGCCAGCCACGCCGAGCCAAACGTCGTACCACAGCATCAGGAACACGTTCACCAATGAGAACGCGGCGGCCAGGAAAGTACCGATGACCTGTGCGTTCACGATCTGCGCCAGCCAGTCCAGTGCCATGGCCCGCATTGCCAGATCGCCGCTGCTGTAGCGCCGGAAGAAACTCACAGGCAGGCTCAGGAGCCGGTCCCACAGCGCATTCTGTCCCCGCTCAAGGGTCCTTTGTGTGAAGCGCGAAATCGCCCGGTACTGAACGTAGGTGAACACCCCGGCGACGAAGGCGGCGATGACCAACGCGACACCAGCTTGGCCTACGAGTCCGAGTTCGCCGGCGGGGATGAGCGTTCCCAAGATCACCGACGTCAAGACCGGCGTCAGCAGACCCAGGATTGCCACAGCGAGGCCGAGCAGCGCAACCAGAGTCCAATCTCGCCACGATTTGTGCGTCGCGAGCCTTATCAGCTCGTGTGTGTGTGCCCGTTCGAGTCGGTTCAGGCGCGGCTGCAACTGATAGGCCACGGGCTCCAGAGAGCGTGCCGTTTCGTCGTTGATCCGCCGTGGTTGCGCGGCTGCGCCGGTGCTCAGTCCATATCCGGTGGCCGTGGGGAGCAGGGCTACCGCCTGCCTGCCGGAGTCCGTCGATTGAAAGCCAACCAGGGCGTGCACTCTGGGCTGTTGCCAGTTGTCCGCCAGCTGGATGGGTCGTACGCCGAAGTCGGATGAGCGGGCAATCCGGTGCAGGCGGGCAACCGGGTCCCGATCACGCAGCCGAGTCGGCTTGGCCCGGACCGTGCAGCCTTCGACTCGCGCCACAGCGCGAACGACGCTCAGCAGCGGATCCCAGTCGCAGACTGTGTCCGTCGTCCCCGGGCTGGTGACGGCCAGGGCGGCGTTGCGGTAGGCCGTCTCGGAGGACTCGGTGTCCTGCGTTCGCTGGGCTGCCGCGAGGTCGCGGCCGCGTGCAGCGTGCTGGTCGATCAGCACACCGATCAAGCTGGCAAGAACCGTCGGTAGCAGGTCGAGCGAGGCCGCTGTGCTGCTTGCTCGAAACTCGGCGGGAGCCGCCTGTGCCAGCGCGGTGCGAAACGCTGCCAGGGCGGCGTCGGCGACCGGAACATCGCCGGTCACTGCACTCATCGTCGCACCGATCCTGGGGACCACCCGCACGCCGGGACCGGTGGCGGGTGCGACGATCAGGCACGGCGCGCTCACCGTTGCCAGCGGTATGGTTCCGCCGGACGGCAGCGCGACGAACGTATCGACTGTTCCCGCTGTCACTGTGATCGCTGGCCCGTCGGGGTGGACCAACACGGTTTCACGCCCCGACATCGCCACCGTCCCCCGCCTCGTTGACCAGCGCGAAGTACTCGCCCCGGGCCTGCATCAGAGTGCTGTGGGTGCCACGTTCCAGGACGGACCCGCCAGGGCCGAGGACCACGATTTCATCGGAGTCGCGAATGGTGCTCAGCCGGTGGGCGATGATCAGGCACGTCACCCCACGTGCCCGCAGGGCACTGTCGACCGCCTGTTCGGTGTCAGAATCCAGGGCGCTGGTGGCTTCGTCGAGCACCAGGATCCGGGGGTTTGTTGCCAGGGCGCGGGCAATCTCTAGGCGCTGACGTTGGCCTCCACTGAAGTTGCGGCCATCCTCCGAAACGTCCGTGTCGATACCTCCAGGTCGATCGAGCACATCGTCCAGGATCTGCGCATCGCGCAGGGCTGCCTCGACATCGGCCACCGGGATGGCGGGGTTCCACAGGCAAACGTTCTGCCGGACTGTCGCCTCGAACAGCACGATGGTCTGATCCACTTTGCCCAACACGCCTGACAGGGATTTGCTGTCGTAGTCGTTGAGCGCAACACCGTCCAGCGTCACCGTCCCCGACCAGGGTTGCAGCAAGCCGGTTGCGAGGTTGCCGATCGTCGACTTGCCCGAGCCAGTTGAACCGACCAGGGCCACTCGGGCGCCAGCCGACATGTCCAGGCAGAAACCGGAGACGATTGGGGCGGAACCGCGGCTGTAGCCGAAAGCGACGTCGTGCAAACGCAGTTCGCCGGTGAGTGCTTGTGCGGACGTGGTCCCCGTTGCCCGAAGGTCCTCGGGCTGGTCAAGCACGTCATCCAAGGACTGCAGAGCCGCCGGAATCGTCTGGATCTGTGAGCCAACATTCATCAGCGTGCTGATGGGTGCATTGATACTCAAAGCCAGAGTCTGCAGGGCGATGAGGACACCGAGGCTCAGCTCGCCGCGTGCCACCAGGACGCCACCGGCCACCAGGATGACCGCTGCGCCCAGCGACCCTAGGACCGTGGGCAGCGCCCCCAGCAAAGCCGTCGATCCGACCAAATGCGACTGCGCTGACAGGTACCGGCCCTGCTGCTGCGAGAGCGACCGATAGACCGAGCCCTCGGTGCCCGTCGCTTTGACGGTCTCGATGCTGCGGGCTGCCGCGACGGTCGTTCCGCGCACCGTGTTCTGCTCGCGGATCACGTTGGACTCGGCGACTCGGCGGCGCAGCAGCACCAGACGCAGGGCGAGTGCGTTGGCCAGCGACAGGGCCACGACCGTGGCACCGATGGCGGGCTGGTAGTAGATCATCAGGGCTGCGTAGGCGATTACCCCGACGACCGCGACGCCGGCGGCTGCCACCTGTGAGGCGAGCAGTTGGGCGATTTGGATGTTGTAGGTGGCGCGTTGCGATAGGTCGCCGGGCTCACGTTGGGCGTAGAACGCCAACGGCATCCGCAGCAGGCGTTCTAAGAAGCGCGAACTGCCGACCAGGGCCAGTTTGGTCTGCAGTCGACGCAGCACTCCGTACTGCAGCAGGGTCAGGGCGCCCCGCAGGAACCCAACCACCAGCAGGGCTGCGACGACCCCCGCGACTAGGGCTTCCTGGCCGTTGCCCAGGTAGCCATTGACGAAGGCTTGGCTGAGCGGAGCGAGCAGCACTCCTAGGACCATTGCGAGCAGACCGGCGATGACCACGAAGCCAGCCCCGGTGCGACTGTTGCGAATCCGCGAGGCCAACTCCGGAAGGGCGCGGAACGAGTGGCCTGAGCGGGCGAAGGAGTCGGTGGGGCGCAAGGTCAAACAGACGTGCGAGAACTCGGATGCGAACTGCTCGGACGACAAGGTCAGACGTCCCGACGCCGGGTCGTTGAGGTAGTAGGCGTCATTGTGGGCACCTTCCAACACGACGAAGTGCGATTGGCGCATCCATAGGATCGCCGGCACAGTCACGCCGTTGAGGCGATCGGGGCCGCCGAGGTGCCCCTCAGCCTGCAGGCCGTAGCTCCGCGCTGCCTGTACCAGATCCAGGGCTGTTGCCCCGTCCCGTGAGATGCCGCAGGCCTGCCGAACGTCAAGCATCGTGACCCATTTGCCGTAGCTGGCCAGGACCATGCTCAGGCTTGCCGCGCCGCATTCCATCTCGGACATCTGTTGGATATGCGGGACCCGTGCTCGGGCCGGAGCGGTGGTGACACCGGTCTCGCTGGGCGCTGCTTTGGCAGGCCCGGTCTCGGCGCGGGTGTTCATGGGGAGTCGCTGAAGAGCAACTCGAACGGATGGGGTCTGGCGTAGGTGTTGGTGATCGACAGGACCTGACCCCCCACCGTCCGGCTACCTGTCGGCACGGTTTGCAGGTTGAGCAGTTGCAGGCTGACCTGGTACAGGACCTGATCGGATGCGCTGGCCGACGAGGTCTCGAACAGTCGGCGGACAGCTGCCGAGGGCTGTTCCCCGAGGGTGGTCGGGGTGTTTGAGATCGACGTCACCCGGGCAGGCACCGAGTAGGTGATTCCGGTAGCCAGATCTGTGAACGACACCAGCAGTGACGGGTTGCCCGAGTACAGCGCCGCCCGGTCGGCGCTGACCAAGGTGGCGGCACTTCCGATCCCCTCCTGGGGTCCAACCGAGACGATCATCAATGCTGTGCCGCGTGACACCGAGGACCCGTCCAGGGCTGCTATCCCGGAGACGGTCCCGGCAATCGGTGCGGTCACCGGGACCAGCTTGCCCTCGTAGGTCGTGACCCTCGCGATCGGCGAGCCTTGGTTCACGGCCGTGCCGTCTGTTGTCGTGAACTGCACGACCCCCTCAACCGGGGACACGACCTGTCGCGCGTCACTGCGGGCGTCCACGATGCCCACGTCCGTGATTTGCTGCGGGACCACCGCGACGAACGACCAGATCACGGCGGCGACCAGAGCCGCCACGATCGCTACCAGAGCTAGCCAGGAGCCAGCCGTCGTCGTCGAAACAACGCGGTCCAGGGAGGAAGCGTCTGCGATCTCGTCGAGGTCGTTCGCGGCATTGGCTGGCTGCGCTCCTTGCCGGTCAGTGCGCTCGGATTCCTGGCCAGCCATGCGGTCAGGATAGCGAAGCAGGGGTGCAGTTCTCGCTCCACGATGTGACGGCTTGGTGACCCTGTCGACTCACCCGAACGCCACATGGTGGTGGCACGCGGAGCGGGTTCGTGTTAGCTTCGCGAGGTTCGTGCACTGCCGAAACGAGAGATGGGATTGCGAGCCGATGGCATTGGACATGCAGGAGTTTCAAAGCGGTATCGAGAAGGCCATAGCGCAAGCTTGGGTGGATGACGCCTACAAGTCCGAGCTGATCTCCACGCCCTCGGCGGCATTGAGTGAACTGGGTGTGACTTTGCCCGATTCGCTCACCGTTGAGTTCTACGATGGGCCCGAAGCGGCTCTCGGCGACTGGTCGATGGACGGCCACCGCGATTCCGGAACCATGCGGATCGCGATTCCCGCGCCTCCCGCCGGCGCTATGACCGAAGATCAGCTGGCGGCCGTCGGCGGCGCGGGCGGGTCGGCCTGTTGCTGCACGTTGACCGCTTTCTGCGCCTGATCGGGCTCGAGTGCCGGTGGCTGTAGGGACTCCCGCGTTCCTGGCCAAGTACGACGTTCGACCGGTTCCCGGTGCGGGAGTGTTTCTGCTCAGTGAGGGCCTGCCGGTGACTCTGTCCGGCAGGCTCTTCGAGTTGGTTTGCCCGCTCGTTGACGGGGTTCGGACGGCGGACCAGATCGCCGCCGAACTGCGTGACGTGGTGCCGGGAGCTGAGGTCTACTACGCCTTGAATCTGTTGTCTCGCGGTGGCCACATCCAGGAGGCATCAGCTGCTATGCCGACCGCGCAGGCGGCCTTCTGGCAGTCGTGCGGGGTGGATCCTGCTGCCGCCCATGCCAGGTTGGCGGCACATCCGGTCAAGGTTGCGCCGTTCGGTCAGGTCGATGCAGGCGGGATGATTCGGGCGTTGCAAGGGTCCGGCATTCGGTGTGCGGACAGCGCGGACAACGCCGACATAGTCGCAGCGGTGACCGACGACTACCGGGACCCCGATCTGTTGGAGTTCGCTGAGCAAGCTCGACAATCCGGCACGCGCTGGGTCGCGGTCAGACCGGTTGGGCTGTCTGGGTGGCTGGGTCCGGCGTTCGACGCAGAACCCGTCACGCAGGACTCAGCACGAGGTACCGGTGGCGAGCCGTGCTGGCTGTGCCTGGTCAACCGAGTGCGGCTGAACAATGTGACTGATGCGTTCGTTGAAGCCCAGACCGGCGCTCACCCGGTGACCGGAATCTCAGCGTTGCCGGCAACAGTGGCGGTGGTCGAGAACCTGGTGTCCGTGGCGGTCGCCCGTTGGATCGTCAGCGGTAGATCTGAGCTCACGACCTGCTTGCAGACCGTGTCATTCCAGGACTTGAGCATCGAGCGGCATGAGCTCCCGAACGATCCGCTGTGCCCGTGGTGCGGCGATCACGACCTGTTCACACAGATTGGTCGGGACCCTGAGCCGGTTGTGCTGGGCCCGACGCCCTACGTCGTGACAGATAGCGGTCACCGTGGCACGACCGCAGGTGGGACGCTGCAGCAGTACTCCCACCTCGTCAGCCCGGTGACCGGGGTGGTGTCGGATCTGCGGCGAATCTCGGACCGGGACCACAGCCTGATCCATGCGTACGCGGCAAGTCACAACTGGGCGACCAGTCCTGACAGTCTTGATTTCGTGCGCCGAAGCCTGCGCTCCCATAGCGGCGGCAAGGGGACGACCGATGATGCGGCGAAGGTCGGGGCGCTGGCCGAGGCGATCGAGCGGTACAGTGGGGTGTTTCGCGGTGACGAGCGCCGACGTCGCGCGACGCTGGCCGACCTGGCGGAAGCCGGCTGCGCGCCGGTCAGCCCCAATCAGATTCAGCTGTTCTCGGACGCCCAGTTCGACCGCCGTGATGAGATCAACGGCCGCGGCGATCCGTTTCAGACGGTTCCCGAACGGTTCGACACGGAGGCCGCGATGGACTGGAGTCCGGCGTGGGCTCCGACTCGTCAGCGGTTTCGATGGGTGCCCACGGGTCTGGTGTATTACTCGTACGCCAACTCGATGCCTGACGACACCCCGAACCGGTTCGCCGCTCGTGCCGACTCCAACGGGTGTGCGGCCGGGTCGACTCTGGCAGAGGCAGCGCTGCAGGCTTTGCTCGAACTTGCCGAGCGGGACGCGGTGGCGACCTGGTGGTACAACGAAGTGCGCAGGCCGCAGGTCGACCTCGACGGTGCCGATTCGGACTACCTGGGTCAGCTGCGGGAATGGTTGGACGGCGAGGGCCGTGACTTGTGGGTGCTGGACATCACGAACGATGTCGGCATTCCCAGCTACGCAGCGGTGTCATCCCTGAGGGAACCGTTGGCCGACGGATCCGAACAGGTGGTCGTCGGTTTCGGGGCGCACCTGAGCCCGCAGATCGGTGTGTTGCGGGCGGTCACCGAAGTGAATCAGTTCTTCGCCGGACTGTTCGCCCTCGGGGACCTGGACCTGTCGGTCGGTTTCGAACGGGGAGCAGTGCAGTGGTGGCGCAGCGCCACTCGGACGAACAAACCGTTCCTGCTGCCCGCCGTAGGTGACATCCGGCCGATCAGTGGGCGAGCCGATCTGGCTGGTGAGGATCTGGCGCAGGAGGTCGAGACGGTTGTCGGGAAGATTGAGGCCAGAGGTCCTGAAGTGCTGTTGCTGGACCAGACTCGCCCAGAGGTCGGGATGCCGGTGGTCAAGGCCCTCGCCCCGGGGCTGCGTCACTTCTGGGCTCGTCTCGCCCCGGGGCGCCTCTACGATGTGCCGGTCGAGTTGGGGTGGCTTGATCGTCCACGTGAGGAGTCGGATCTGAACCCGACGCCGGTGTTCTTCTGATGGGCCGGACCGACGTCGCGCCTGGCTGGGTGTACCGGTATCCCGACGGTGTGGAACTCACGTCGACAGGCGACAGCGGCTTCTCACTGTCCACGGCGTCGAGTTCTGTTGCCTTCGAGTCGTTGAGACCGACCCAGGCGGCCATCCTGCGGCGATTGGCCGACGGTGTTCGCGCCGACGAACTCGAGTCCATCGCTGCGGCTGATGACCGGATGTGGGCGCGCATGACGATCGCGCAGCTGCTGGCGGCTCAGCTTCTCGAACGGACCTTGGTCGAAGCCGGTCAAGTCGTTGCGACGGCGGAAATCGTCGGTGTCGACTATCGACCCAACGAACGGGTGCCTGCCGCGGATGCGGTACTGCGCCTGAGCCGCTTCGCGGTGGTCCACCAGCAGGACGGCGTGTTCCTGCTGGAATCGCCGTTGTCGCGGGTTCGCTTCGTGCTGACGGACCCGCGTTCGATGGTGGTGCTCGCCGTCCTAGGTCACGGTCGGGTGTTGTCGGGCATTGGTTGGCCTGACGACATCACCCCAGCGACGGGCGTGCTGTTTGCTCGAGCGCTGTTCCAGGAGGGTTTCCTGGAGGACGCGACCACGGGGGTCACATCCATTGCCGGGATGGATGAGGATGCGCACGCGGCGCTTGGCGAATGGGCCTTTCACGATCTGCTGTTCCATGCGCGTACCAGGCTAGGCCGACACCGGCTCGCCTACGGCGGGACCTATCCGCAGTACGGACGGCGAGAGCCGCTGCCCGCTGTCAAAGACCCCGGACCCGGCGAGATCGTCGAGCTGGCGGTCCCTGATCTCGACCGGCTACGGCGAACCGATCCGGCGTTCGCCGACGTTGTCGAGACCCGTCGATCGTGGCGGATGCCGGGCCCGGATCCGCTGACCCGCGATCAGCTAGGGGAGTTCCTCTTTCGCACGGCCCGCGTCCGGGAACGTTTCCGGGGAACCCGTGAAGAGGTGACGTCGCGGCCGTACCCCGGCGGGGGTGCTGACTACGAACTTGAGATCTACCTCGCTGCTTACCGTGTTGCTGACCTGCCCCGGGGTTTGTATCGCTACGACCCCGGCCAGCACGGACTGGAGAAGATCGCGCCGTGGACGCCTCTGGTCGGCCGAATCGCGGAGCAGACGGCTCGCAAAGCCCCGCCCGGGCAGACTGCGGATGTCACGTTGCTGGTTACCGCCAGGCTGCTTCGGCTGACCTACAAGTACGAGTCCATTGCCTATGCGGTGGCCTTGAAGGACCTCGGAGTGCTGTACCACGGGTTCTATCTGGCTGCCACAGCCATGGGCTTGGCGCCGTGCGCGGTGGGTGGCGGCGACAGTGATGCGTTTGCCGCAGCCACAGGGATCTCGGCCCTGACCGAGCCTCAGATCGGCGAGTTCTTGCTCAGCAGTCGCAATCGGGAGGAAGTGCAGGCCAACGACCGGTTGAAGACTGATCGGCAGCATCGGAACGGCCCGCCGACGGAGATCGCTACGCCATTGACTTAGCAGACGTCGGGTCGCGTGAGGAAGGCGATCACGTCGGCCACATCCTTGGCCTGGGTGTTCTCAGTGCGCAGTGTGAGGTTGGGCGTACCTGACGACCACTCCGGCGTCGAGCAGTTCCTTGATCGCGGCCAGTACGCCGGCATCACTGATGCCTTCGCACAGATCCAACAGCACAACCGATCGGTACCCGCGACCGATGGCATCCACCGCCGTCGCGCGCACAGAGAAGTCGGTTGCCAGGCCGGCCATCGCCACTTCGGTGATGTGTGTGTCGGTCAGCACCTGGTCGAGCGTTCGTTCGTCTGTGTTCGCGCCGCTGAATCCCGAGTATCCCGGTTCGCCCTGGCCGTTGAGGATCTCGGCGTCGATCAGGTCTGAGATCGCCGCGATGGCAGGGGCGTACCGTGCCCCATCGGTGTCTTGGACACAGTGCACCGGCCAGGTGGTCCGGTAGTTCGGCAAAGTGCCCGGTTCGGCGAAATGCCCCCCGTTGTCGTTGTCGCCCTGGTGCCAGTCCCGGGTCGTGATCACCAAAGCGAACTGGTCATGGTGGGAGCGGACGTAGTCTGCGATGCGTTCGGCCACGGCGTGCCCGCCCGCGACCGGCAGGGCGCCACCCTCGCAGAAGTCCAGCTGGATATCGACAATGATCAGTGCGCTCTGCGTGGTGCCGCTCATGACAACACTTCCTACCCCTCGAACGACCGGGTCTGTGGATGCTGGACCAGCCTATGGTGCCGATTCCGTTTCAGACAACCAGTTCGCGTAGTCGCAGCATGGGGTACCCGCTGAACCTGCGCGCAGAGCAGTCGGGGCCCCGGGTCGGGTTTCGGTCGTGGCCGTCAGGCGGCGGCTGGCCACCTGGGTTTGGTGATCACTGGTCGTCGGCCGGGTTCGATGGTGATGGTGTGTTCGGAC
>JBAXOQ010000152.1:0-10123 GCA_037133175.1 Actinomycetes bacterium | reverse complement strand
ACCAACACTGCTGACGCCATCGCATACATGCGTTTCATGTCGTGCCTTCCACTCGTCCTGGTCGTAACGGCGCGAATGCGCTAGACACGGCATCCGAGGCACTCGGCCTTCGATCATCGAGCTTGACAGCCCGAAGACGGGGTACGCCGCGTGCGATCGAGATTGTAGTTAACCGAACAACAACGCTCACTTGGCAGGGGTGCCAAACGGCTTCAGGTGAGCCGCCAGCACGTCATCCCAAGGAGTAGGAGTCAGACCGAATTCGGTCCGGGTTGCGCTGTCATCGATGACGAAGGGCGCATCGAACTGGTAGTAGGTCTCCTTGAGCTCCCGGACCATCGGGCTGAACAGCCCGACCGTGCTCAGCAACGACCGTGACATGCCCTTCACCTTCACCATCGGGACCCCCGCGACGCCGGCCAGGTCGGCGATGGCTTCGCGCGCGGTCCGAGGGGGATTCGTCGGAGCGTGCCAGGGGAGACCCCACGCTGCTGGTTCGGCGGCGGCCACCACAAGTGCACGGGCCATGTCCTCGGTGTACGTCCAGGAGTGCGGTTGATCCGGGCTGCCCACCACGCTGACCGACTTGCCCGCCAGCAGGCGGGGCACTACGCGTTCGCCGAGATGGCTGTTCACACCTGGGCCGACGTAGTCGGACCCGCGAACCTCGGTAGCCCGGATCTCGCCTCGGGAGTGAGCCGCAAGCGCCTCTTCCCACATGGCTGCCCGAATCCTGCCCTTGGTGCCCGTTGCAGCCAGCGGCAGTTCGGGGGAGATCGGCCCGGTGACCGGGCCGTAGCCATACAGGTTCGAGCATGTTGACAGGACGGCGCCGCTGTTATGGGCAGCGGCCAGCAAAGCGGACGCGATCGGCGGCCAGTCGCTCGCCCAGGAGGTGTACGGCGGGTTGGCGCAGTTATAGATGGCGACTGCTCCCGCCGCGATGGCGCTGAGCTGCGCCGAGTCGGTTGCGTCCGCCGCGATCTTGCTGATGTTGGGGTCTTCCGGTCCGGACCCCGACCGCGTGACGATCACGACAGACTGGCCGTCAGCGGCCAGTTGGTTGGCAACGGCGGAGCCGATCGGCCCGGCCCCGACCACGAGGTGTTTGCTCATTGCGTGCTCCTGGGGTGTGAGGTGATATTTGTGAGCGGTGCTCACTAATATTTCCACTGATCCGTTCCCATTGTCAAGAGCACCGCTCTGTTTTGTTGCCACCAGTCGCATTTTCAGGCATGATGAGTGGGTGGTGACCGAGAGCGCGGGTTCGATTCGGGCGATGAACAGGGAACGGATCACCGAGGCGATTCTGGCAGCGGCACGAGAACAGATCGCTGCGGACGGCGCCAGTGGACTGTCCCTGCGGGCGATCGCGCGCGAACTGAAGATGGCGTCCTCAGCTGTGTATCGCTACTTCCCCAGCAGGGACGATCTGCTCACCCAGTTGATCATCGACTCGTACAACTCCCTGGGCGCCGCTGCGGAAGAGGCGCACGGGCAGGTCGCACACGACGATGTCGCCACAAGGTTCAGGGCGATAGTGGGCTCGGTGCGCCGATGGGCGCTGCACAACCGGCACGAGTACTTCTTGATTTACGGCACTCCGGTGCCCGGATACCGAGCACCGCAGGACACGGTGGGCCCTGCCACTCGAGTTTCGGTTTTGCTGCTGGGTCTGTTAGTGGATGTCGCGGCACAGCGGCAGGAGTCGGCGCCGCCGCTACCAGAGCCTGTCGGTCTACGGCTGGCCATCGAACCCATTGCGCAGTTCGCGCCGCCGCAGATTCCGCAGGATCTGCTGGTGGTCGGAGTCGGAGTGCTGTCCAGCCTGCTGGGCGCGGTCTCGGCTGAACTCGGTGGTCAGCTCCACAACGTGATTACTGAGACGACGGCGTCTCGGGATGTGTTCTTCGATGCACTGGTCGAGCACTGGCTGAGCGGACTGGGCGTCTCGCACTGACGCGCTTCCCGCGTTGTGCTCTGTCAGCATGTTCATGTGGCCCGAGACCGGGTCGCGGTTGAGCAGCGGGAGCTACTTCATGGCAGACACGGAGCAGGGTGGCGCGGTGGGTGAGACCGGCCCCGTGGCTACCGGGGAAGTTGCAACAGACGCATCACCGGTGGCGGCCGTTGCCAGTGAGCCGGTACCCAAGCTGCCGGAGTTTGCGGTTCCAAAGAACCTTGTCGTGTTGTCGAGCATCATCGGCAGACTGATTGTTGTCGCGGTTGGCCTGTGCATTCTGATTTACCTGATCTTTCGGGTGGGCCCGGTGTCGCTCGCGTTGTTCCTGGCGTTGTTCACCACCGCGTTGGCCGGACCGGTCGCCGGATTCTTTCAGCGGTTCCTGCCCAAGGTAGTTTCGGTGGTGCTTGCGCTGCTGGTGATCGTCGTGGCTGCCGTAGTCATTTTGTTCCTGGTCATCAGGTCGATCGCTTCGCAGGGTCCAGCCCTGGTGAACGCAGTCACCTCCGGCATCCAGGACATCGAGACCTGGATGCGAACCGGTCCACTGCAGATGTCCGAGACCGACCTGGCGTCGGTCATCAAGGAGGCTCAAACTTGGGCGACCGGGCTCGGCAAGTCGATGCTGATCGACGTCGCATCAGGGGTTGGGGCGATTGGGACGGTCATGGTTGCCGGATCGATCTACCTGTTCGCCACGCTGTTCTTCATGGTCAACGGCAGAGCCATCTGGAACTGGGTTGTCGGATGGGTTCCGGTGAGAGCACGACATGAGTTCGATGTTTCTGGTGATCTTGCTTGGGAGTCGATGGCCGGATACACCCGCGGCGTGGTGGTGGTGGCCATCTGCGATGCCGTTCTGGTGTTCATCGGGCTGGAGATTCTGCGGGTTCCGATGGCGGCCGGACTGGCGGCGATCGTGTTCATGGGCGCCTTCATCCCGGTAATCGGTGCGCCGATCGCCACCCTGGTCTCGGCCGTCGTGGCACTGGCCGCGAACGGCCTGCTGACCGCAATCTTGGTGATAGCGCTGACCGTGGTCGTTGGTTCGTTCGACGGCGATGTCATGCAGCCGCTGGTGATGGGCAAGGCGGTCAGTCTGCATCCGCTCGCGATAGTGGTCATCATCGGCGTCGGGGCTATCACGATGGGAATAATCGGTGCGCTGATCGCTGTCCCGGTCGCATCGTCGATCTACTCGGTGGTCAAGTATCTGTCCGGTCGGGGAGTGCCCACGAAGATGGAAGCCAAGCTTTCGAAGAACTTCGGCATACCCGGGCCGAACTAGCAGCGCTCAGGTGTCAGCTGGGTTCAAGGGTGCGGTGCCCGCAGCTGCAGAGCGTCGAATAGGGCCCGGTCAGCTGTCGCTGCGGCCACTGCCAGGACCTCGCCAAGTCGATCGCTGTGGTCAGGTTTGGCCGGTGGCGGCGGCTGGACTCCTGGTGTCGGCTCCGGCCAGGACCCGCCCGGTGCCGACGGCTGCAGGATCAGCAACGCCACCTCGGTCAGCGCCTGAGCCGTTGCCCTGGCTTCTCGCTCGGCGTTCGCGCTGGACGGTGCACCGTGGATGAGCAGCGTCTCGGCAGCGATGCCGCCGTCGCTGCAGCGCCGCACGCTGGCTATCAAGTTGCCGATAACTCCGGGGCTGATGCCCTTGCGCTCGGCAGGTTCGAGCATCGACACCGACAATGTCGAATCGGCTCGCAGACGGCACTGTCGAGCGTGACGGCTGCCCTCTCGCAAGGTTTCCAGCAGTTCGGCCCGCAGGTTCGGTGCTGTGCGGCAGGCTGTCGCGATGTTGGTGAACCAGTCGGCCACCGCGGTGATGTAATCGCCGGTGTCCTGGGCCAGCGATGTCCGTTGCCACAGCGGGAACAGGACCGCGAACACCGTACCGACCAGACAGCCCACCAGCACGTCGGTCCATCGAGTCCAGGCCAGGAAGAACGTATCGGGTTCCACCAGCGACATGATCAGTAACACGGTGGCCGTGATCAGTGCAACCAGGAAGCCGTAGTTCACCGAGATCATGGCGTACGTCAGAACAGCCACGACCGCGATGATCGCCATCAGGGCAGCAGGTGATCCGCCGCACAGCCAGGCAATCAGCAGCACGATGCTGGTTCCGATGGTGGTCCCCCCCGCCCGCATCCAGATCCGGGGTGCGGTCGGCCCCACGTCCGGCCGCAGCAGCATCATGGCGGTCACCGCCACCCAGGATCCGTGGGGCAGGCCGACCAGCAGGCTCAGGACCTCGCCAGTGGTCGCCGCCGCCGCCATCCGGACGCCGTGTTTGAACGGCAATGAACGCCAGTTCAGCGATTCGGCGATCCTGGTGGCCAGCGGTACCGGATCGCGCCGGGCCGCTCGGTGGACGTCGCGGTACTCCAACAGCGTCTCGGTGTGGTCGCAGGCACTGGTCGAGGCGTCGAGTATCGAGGTTCCAACCCTGGACAGGCCCGTACGCCGATCCTCGTGCTCGAGGTCGGCCCGCATGCCGCGTAGGTCCTGGCGCGCGGTCGCGGGACCGAATCTCGCGATTGACTGTGCCGACGCCCTGAGCACGTGGGCGGCGGTCGAGAAGGCCTCCCGCGTTCCAGTGTCAGTCGGGACGAAGAAGCCCATCTGTTCACGTGCAGCGTAAGCCCGAGCCTCAAGCCGGATCAGGTCCGCGTCGCCAAGCAGCAACGCGCAGTTCCTGCGGTTCTGGGCGGACAGGTCGCTGCGACTGACGAAGTCCTCGGCGGCCGCCAGGGCCGCCGAGGCTGCCATTTCCGCTGAGGAGAAGGGGGGCGTGTCCGCGCTGATCTGCTCGGAGAGTTTGGCCGTACTCAGCAATGCTGAAATGATCTTTCGGCGCTCCGGAAGGTCCCTCACCACCGGTGACGCCAGCCACGAAACCATGGTTTGAAGGCCCCCGGCGAGGGCCACGATGACGATTCCGGCCACCGTCTGCGTGGCGTTGGTGGGGGCACCCACGTGGGTGACAGCCATCAGCGCACCGAACAGCAGGACTTGTGGAGCTCGGGCGTCAATCCCGAAGCTGATGCCGCTCGCGAACGCCAGTGAGGCCATCAGCAGCAGAGACCCCACCGTGTCCCCGTGTAGCAGGCCGGCGACTGCAGAGACCACGCACAATAGGCCCGTGCCGGTGGCCATGACGCGCCATGTCTCCCGGGGTGATCGGCCTTTGTCGAGCAGTCCGACCAGCAGGGCCGCGGTGGCACCCTGCACACCGACCTGCGCCTCGAAACAGTAGTAGCCGATGACCAGCACGGCCATGACCACTAGGCCACGTCGGATTGCCGATGTCCACCGGACCGTTGACAAGTCGACCTTGACTGACGCTCGGGCGATTCGGGTGGCGTACCGGGTCACAATTGAATGGGGTCAGTGTCTAGCGGTTCAGGAGTCGGTTGATGGCCTGCACGAAGCTTGGTCTGGTCTTCGGGTGCTCACGCATCTCGGGTGAGAACCAAACGTATCGACCGCGGCCAGCGTCCTTGGCGGCGTACATGGCTGTGTCGGCGTCTCGGATGAGCTTCTCGACCGTGCGAACGCCAGGGCGTTGGACTCCAGACGAGAGCAGCAGTCCGATGCTCGCACCGGTCTTGGCTACGGTTTCCTCTAACACAACCGGCTCGCCGAGCGCGTCGATGATGCGCTGGGCCGCCTCTTCCACCTGAGTCCGGTTCTCGGCGTCATCAAGGACGACTACGAACTCGTCGCCGCTGACCCTGGCCACCGTGTCGCTCGATCGGCAGACCGCGCGCAGTCGCCTTGCGATCGTGATCAGGAGTTGGTCTCCGGTGACGTGCCCGAACGAGTTGTTGACTGCGCGCAAGCCATCGAGGTCGCAGAAGAGGATGCCCACTTGACCGCCGTTGCGCGCCGCCCTGGACAGGGCGTGAGCCAGTCGATCACCGAGCAGGGTTCGGTTTGGCAGACCCGTCAGTGGGTCGTGAGTTGCGCGTTTGGTCAGGGCGGTTTCCGTCTGTTTCCTGACGGTAATGTCAGTGTGGGTGATGACCGAGCCGCCATCTTGTCCGCTCAGTGGGACCGCGAAGAGTTCGGTCCACAGGCGCCGTCGATGCCGTACGGTGCCGAACTCGGTGCGGTAGTCCGAACATTCGCCGGCCAGCAGTTGCTGCAAGTCCTGCACTGACTCCTGATCGGTGGCGCCAGCGAGCCATTGCAAGTAGTCAGTGCCGATGCGCGGTCCGGTTCCCGGCCCTGCGCCCGACGGCCCCTCGTAACGGTAGCGGCGATTGACCGCGATCACAGTTCCGTTCCGGTCGACCACGCAAGTACGACCGGGGAGCGATTCCAGGACGTTCGCGGTGAAAGCCATGCGTCGGGCTACGTCTTGTTCGGCGGCTCGTGAACGGGTCACGTCGCGGGCCACGCACACCGTGCCTTGAACACGGCCGTGTTCATCGCGCACCAACGTTACGTTGAGTTCCACCTGCAGCGACCGCCCGTCGCTGGTCTTCTGGACAACCCGGCCCGACCAGTGCCCGGCGGTCACAAGTTGGTGGTGAGCTGTCGGCAGGTCGGTGTCGGACCAGTCGGTCTCGATGACGTTCAGGGAGCTGCGTCCGATCACCTGCTCCGCTGTCACCCCATACAGTGCGGCTGCAGCATCATTGATCAAGACGATCGTGAAGTCCACGTCGGTGGCAATGACTGCCTCACGTAGAGCGAGGATCAGGTTCGACTGGAACTGCAGCGATTCCTGTTGGGCAGCCGAGGTTGCCTCCATTGAGGCGCTCGGCTCACCGGCTGATGGATGTCTGGGGCCGGTGGTTGCGCCGACGTCGATGGCGGCCAGGTGGGCGGTTCGGGCCTCTGAGTCGCTTATCACCCACAGGTCGCAGGCGATCTGAGCTGGGCTGGCTGGTTCGCCGACAATGTCCGCGGCTGGGCAGCGAGGGGCACCGGTGAGCTCATCGGATGAGTCCAGCACCGCCACAGCGACCTTTCTGGTCGGGTTTCCCTACTTCGTCAAGAATCTTGCGCCGTCTGTAAGTTTAGTCCCCTTCGGGTGGCAGGATCGAGGCGTGTTGCAAACAGACCCTGTGCCGCGTGGATTGAGTGTCAGTGCCGCCTATGCCTGGCGGATTCTGGTGCTGTGCGCGTGCGCGTTCGTGCTGCTGACCGTTCTGCGTCAGATTGCATTGGTGGTCGTCGCCTTGTTCGTGGCGCTGATCATCACCGCCCTCGTCAGCCCACTGGTGCGCCAGTTGAGCAGAGTGCTGCCCAATTTGATAGCTGCCATCGTCGGTCTGTCAGTCCTGCTCGTGGTGATCATCGGCGTGCTGGCCTTCATCACGGGCTCGGTGGCCGGTGAATGGGACACTCTCGCCCAGCAAGTCGGTGACGGGGTGCGCCAGATTCAGGGCTGGCTGCACGACGGTCCTTTCCACGTCAGTGCCAATGACATGACCACCTGGTACGACAACGGCCGGACCTGGGTGACCGAGCATCGGGGAGAACTGGTGCAAGGCGCGGTTGGGGGAGCTGGGACTGCACTCGAGATTCTGGGTGCGATCGCCTTGGCATTGTTCAGCGCGGTGTGCTTCTTGCAAGGTGGGCGCACGATCTGGACCTGGATCGTCGGCCTCTTCCCTAGGTCGCAGCGGGCCAGGATCGACGGGGCTGGGCATGTCGCTTGGCGCAGTTTCGCCGGCTACACCCGGGGCATCATCATCGTCGCCGCGTCCAACGCCGCGATCGTGCTCGTGTTGCTGCTGATACTGCGAGTTCCGCTGGCCGTGCCGTTGGCGTTGGTGGTGTTCTTCGGCACCTTCATTCCGCTGATCGGGGCGCCGCTGGCGATGCTGTTGTCGGTCTTCGTGGCGTTAGCCGCTCGCGGGCCGATCACCGCGCTTGTCGTGCTGCTCGGGATCTTCCTGCTGGGCCAAATCGAGGGTCATCTGCTGCAGCCGTTAGTGATGAGCAAGGCAGTGAACATCCACGCGTTCGCGGTGGCGGTGGCCCTTGCCAGCGGCACGTTGGTAGCCGGGCTGTTCGGCGCTGTTATCGCGGTACCCGTGGTGTCGGTGTGCTACGGGGTCGCCAAATTCTGGTTCCAGACCGCGCCTCCCAGGACGCCGCCGGGCGGTAGCGACGAGGGTCTGTGGAGGCCGAAACCCGGCTAGGAGATCAGCCTGGCCAGTACCACATCGTGAAGCCGCGTGTTTGTCGTCAGGCCGGAACCAGAGGTGATTACCTCCGAGCCATTGAAGCCAGTCATGGTCCCACCGGCCTCGGTGATGATGGGCACTAAGGCCGCTACGTCCCAGGCGTTGAGTTGCGGCTCGGCGGCGATGTCGACGGCGCCCTGTGCCACCAGCATGTGCGAGTAGAAATCGCCGTAGGCCCTCGTCCGCCAGACCGCGGCGCACAGCTCTTCGAACGATCCAGGGCGGGCACGCTCATCCCACCCGACTCGATCCGAGTAGGAGAAGGAGGCGTCGGACAGCTCGGCGACATTGCTCACTTGGAGCCTGGTCGCGGAGGTTGCCACGGTGGTGACTGTCCAAGCGCCGTCGCCGACGGCTGCCCACCAGCGCTGGCCCATGGCTGGCGCGCTGACCACGCCGACTGCTGGCATGCCGTCGTCGACCAGTGCGATCAGCGTCGCCCAGACAGGGACGCCGCGAACGTAGTTCTTGGTGCCGTCGATCGGGTCGACGATCCATACTCGGCCCGGCGGGATCGTGCCGACCGTCATACCTCCGTACTCCTCGCCGGCGAACAGGTCGTCGGGCTGATGAGTTGTGATCAGGCCAGCCAGTTCGCGCTCGACTGCGCGGTCGGCTTCTGTCACCGGCGACAGATCCGGCTTGGTGTCGACCTGAAGGTCGGTGGCGAGGTATCGGGCGGTGGTTATTCGGTCGGCTGCGTCTGCGAGTTGCCAAGCTAAAGCCAGGTCGTCTCGGTAGCGTCCAGAGCCCGGGTGCGGCGGGGGGTAGGAAACGGCGGGTTTGGTGTGTGGCACGGGTGCAGTCTAGTTCTGTCATCTGCGGATTGGCCGTGTTTGGGTCTGCGGTCTTGGCCGTCGGCTGCTACCGCCAGGGCAGCTACTGCGCGGTCATCGCGCCGAGGATTCGCCGCAGGGAGTCCAGTCGCTCAGGCGACGCGTTCCCGGCTTGAACCCAGGAATCCAAGCCGCAGCCAGGCTCGTCGTGACTGCAGTTGCGGGGGCAGGTGGCTGTTCCCTCTGCCAGATCGGAGAACGCGGCGATGACCCGATCCCGGTCCACGTGGGCCAAACCGAATGACCTGATTCCTGGTGTATCGACGATCCACCCACCTTTGGGCAAGGCCAATGCGAGCACCGAAGTCGACGTGTGGCGGCCGCGGCCGGTGACGGAATTGACGAGTCCGATGCTGCGGTCGGCATCCGGTACCAGGGCGTTGACCAGCGTGGACTTTCCCACACCCGAGTGCCCCACCAAGACTGTGGTCCGATCAGCCAGCAGGGCGGCCAAATCTGTCGTGTCGGTGCCCCGCTGTGTCTGAATTGCCGGCACATCAAGTGCCCGGTAGAGCGCCAGCAACTCGTCGGGACTGGCCAGATCGGCCTTGGTCAGGATGAGTAGTGGCTCGACCCCGGCGTCGTAGGCGGCGACCAGGCAACGGTCGATCAGCCCGACCCGGGCCGGCGGATCTGCTAGCGCGACGACGATTCCCATCTGGTCGGCATTGGCCACGATGATTCGCTCGTAAGGGTCGGAGTCGTCGGCGGTCCTTCGCAACGAGGTAGTGCGAGGGTCGATCCGCACCAGGCGGGCCAGCGTGTCAGGGCGGCCGGACAGGTCGCCGACCAGGGCGACGTGGTCGCCGACCGCCACCGACTTGCGACCGAGCTCGCGGGCCTTGACCGCGGTGATTCGGGCGGAAGGATCTGCCAGCGGAGCGCAGGTGATCCGGCCACGGTCCACAGTCGTGACCACCGCTGGCTGCGAGTCGGCGTGGGATGGCCGCTGCTTGCTGCGGGGTCGGGTGCTGGTCCCGCGCTTGACCCGAACGTCGTCCTCGTCCAGTTGCCGCGCGCTCATCCTTTGGTCCTGCCGGGTGCAACCAGTCGCTGCCATTGAGCGGTGAAGTCGGGCAGTGTCTTGGCGGTGGTGACGATGTTCTCGACTCTCACAG
>JBAXOQ010000151.1:0-10174 GCA_037133175.1 Actinomycetes bacterium | reverse complement strand
CATCAAGCAGCATCCGTTGGCCGGACTGGCCCGCCTCGGCGGACTGCACGCCTTCTCTGGCTGGACGTTTGGGATTGACAACAATCTCCTCGCACAGTCGAGTCAGGTCATCGAATACAGTCTGCGCGGTCAGCGCCTCGGCAGCCCGCGATCGTTCCCGCTCCTGGCGGGCAGCGAGCTGGGCCTGGAAGTACCCGCGACCTCGCGACACCGAACCGGTTGCTTCGGAGTCAGCGTCCGCCGTGGCGCCTGTAGGAACTCGCCCAGCGAATAGCTGCACGCCCAGTTCGACTCGGTCGCGCAACGCATCCAACTGCGCCGCTAGCTCGTCATGGCATCGCTCGAGCCAGTCGACGAGGATCTGCGCAGCGCCACGATCGGTGGCTGCCACGATCGAGTTGAATCGGATCGGCAAGATGGTGCCGGCCTGGGCATGCGCGCTCTTGATCACCTCGTGCTGCGCGAGCACCCAGGCATGGATCTGCGCGACACCACCTTCATACGGGACGGGCGCACAAGCGTGGGTCAGGATCCCGATATCACCAGATGCAACCACCTGGACGGCGGCCCCATCCAGGCCGGGCTCGGCCACAACCAGCGGTTCGCCATTGCTGCCCTTGCTCGGGACCACGCCGTAGAGGTACAGACCGGTCCTTTCAGGATCAGCCTTGTCAGAATAAGTCAGATCAGTCACGCTCGCCCCCTTGGCCCGACACCGTACCGATTGGTTCGACCGAGTGGTCTGTCGGACGCCGCTGCCCGGTGATCACCAGGGTCCCGTTCAGGTGCACTGCCATGTCGACGTCATCGTCTACAGCAACCGGAAGTTCGATGTAGCGAGAATAGCCCCGGGATCCCGCGAGCAACAGCCCGCGGCCATCAGCGGTGACCTGAACTGACAATGAGGCCTCACTCGATCTGGTCGATACGCCAGTGATGACGACGACCTTGTCGCCGTCGAGGTGAGTCTCCAACGGTTCACGCAGCGCCAGCCAGGCTCCTGCCACCGACTCGTCGAGCCACCAGGACATCGAATGCACGGTCGCCGTGGACGCCTCGAACCGTCTCCGTTCGTAGCGCAACGCCGACGCCCCCAACGCTCGGTCCACTCCTGCGAATCCACCCGTCAGAGCTCTCGCCAAGTTCGCCGAGTCACGTTCGTCCAACTGCAGTGCTGCTGCCAGCATCGCCGACGTCGCAGGATTACCGAATGCCAGCAGGTCCAGCACCGCAGCGGTCTGCCCGGTGACGAGCTGCAGCGCGCGGGTCAAGGCTGCGGCCCGGTCAATCGGGTTCTGCTCAGCAGCAGGGCGCAGCGACGGCGCATGCACAGTCAGCGCATCCTCCCACGCGCTAAGGTCCGCGGTCAGCAACCACAGCCGCCGCAACTTGGCCACCGAACGCGGAAGATAGGTGACAACCAGCACCGGCTTGGCTACCACCAGGAACTTGCGACGCGTCGTCTCAAGTCGTCGCACATTCCCAAGCGGAACTGACACATTGCGATTCTCACCGGGGGCCTCAAACCGCAGCACTTGACTGTCCAGCCGCCAGCGGCCGATGGACCAAGGCTCTTGCGATCCGGTGCTGCACACGCCGGATGCGGTCAGTACCCCGATTTCATCCTGCGCCCACGCGGAACGCTTGTCCATTCGGGCCATCAGTCACCCCTTTCGTCGCGACAAGGCTGGTGACAAGATCATTAACAAGATCGTCCAATTGGTCCCGGATCTCCTTGGTGGCGTCCGTGACATCAAGTTCTTCCTTCAACTCGGCGATCGCTTCCTCGATGTCCGCCATCGCATTGCCGAGTCGTTCAACCTCCTCGTCGGTCAGGCTCCCTCGCTCCACCCGCTGCAGCGCGGTGTGGGCCAGCACCTCCTGGACAATCTCCACAAGCGCGAAAACCAACCCTAGAAGGCCACTTCTCAAGTCATCCTGATCGACGTCGATCACGATGCACCACTCCCGTCCCCAGCCATCACTCGGGATATCTCGGCAAGCCATTGCTCGACGTCCTTGCCGGCGAAGACCATTTCTGGTTGACCGCCGCGAGGCACCAAGCACAACACGTCGCGCTCGCCGAGCGGGTCGCTGAGACGTCTGCGCTGAACGCTGGCTCGATCCAGGTCTGAAATCCGGATGTCCACTACCCGGCGTTGATCGAAATCCGACCAGAACGTGAAGGACCCGTCCTCGATGGCCGCCCACCCCGGACGCCAACCGACCTCGGTGCCACTGTCGTGCCACAACTGGCTCTCGGCACTGTGATCGGGGAAAGCGGCTCGCAACTGAGCGGAATCCAATTGTGCAACATTGATACCGCCACGGCTCAGCAGTTCAGTAAGGCACGCGCCGAACAACTCGGCATCCCTGGCCCGCACAAGCACCAGTTCACCGTCGGATCGAGCCAGGCAGATGACTTCGCTGGTGACACCGGCTTCGAGGTGGGCGAATGCACCGATACCGGCAATATCGCCAAGATCGACAGATACGAGTATCTCGAAGGGTGCCTGGCGGACCAACACAACTCGCCTGTTAGTCAGGTAGGCACGACCCGGACGCCAACTTCGGACGATTCCCTGTTCGCCGCGAACCATGGCGAATTGCTCCAGCACAACGCTCTCGCCAACCTCCCAGCGCAGCCGCGCCGGGTCGGCTTCAATGGCGGCTTCCGCTCGACTTGACCTGTCCCAGTCGCCGAACATGCCGTAGGCGTTCATCGTCTCGATCGACGCGAGTGCAGCATGCAAGCTCAGTCCCACCAGCGGAATGCCGGCCACACTGATAATCAAGTCCAGCTTGATGATGACCCCCCGATCAAGCACGCGTTCGAGCAGGTCCCCCATACCTGCCCTGGTGTCGATCATGGGTTCCACGGTGTATTCCTCTACTCAATAATGATGCCTCGATGGGTTGGTCACATAGCTGGCGGCGCGTACGGAGTGTCTGCGAGGGCAGCGAGGGCTCGAGCGCTCTGCCAGCCGCACGCCGGGCAGCCCTGTTCGAGCAATTCGTCACGACCCACAAAGCGTTCATCGCACCCCGGGCAGGCCACCCTGGCGATGGCAGCCTCAGACCAAGCTGGCACCGTCAGGTCGGTCCCTGCAGGGAACTCAAGCCCGTAGCGAGCCGCCGTTTCGAACGACGCCAACGCGGCACGAACTTTGATGCCGAGCAACTCCACGCCAGCCAGCGAAATCAAAATGTCAGCATTGATCACCAGGCCCTTGTCCAAGATCGCATCGACTACGTCCGCAAGCGACCCGCTCGTGTCGTTGACCGGCTCCAGTTCCATCTTTACTATCCCCTCATCTTGTTCAGGTCGTCTGAGCCCACCCAAACCCTTGTTCAGACTGGCTATTCCGCTTCGAAGTCAGAACCGATTGGTTGTCCCTTGATGCGCGAACTCACACGATCCCACGATGTCAGATCACCGGTGCCGTCAAGTGTCACCTCGTACACGCCCACCAGATCCTGGGTGTCAGGCACGCGCGTGAGTTCGATAACCTCGACCCGTCCTGTCCAGCCATCCTCGGCCTTCTCCAGCGACACGACGCTCAGCGCTCGGTATCCGGTGACTGCCCGGATCTGCGTCATGATTCGCTCAGCGATCTTCTCAGTATTGCTTTTGGCTTGCATGTCATTTCCCTTCATTGTGGTGTGTTCACCCGTGAACCGTCCGGACTGCGCCGTCAGCTTCGGGTATGGCTTGTTCAGGATCGTCTCCGACGGCGCCTACGGGCCTGTCGATGTGTAACGGTGGCTGCTTGGGTCGTTTCCTGCGTCGCAGTTCGACGCTGTTCGATACCGTCGAGCCTTTGAAGCAGGATGGACTCCAGTGCTTCGTATCGCTCAAGTGACATTTCACCGGAGTCCACCCGCCGCTGCAAATTGATCAGCGCCTTGCGAATCCGAGTCGGGTCGTTGAACTCCTGCTCGGCTTGCTCCTTGATCTTGTTGAGGACATAGATCGGCCCCCTCGCAGGCAGCGTCAGTGGGCCGAGCAGCACATCCGTCAACAAGTTCATCGTCGCGACCTCCCCCGGCGTCTGACCCGCTCATTGCGCGGTAGGACTGTCTCCAACAGCGGGACGAATCCATACGGAGCTGTCGGGGTTCCCACCTCCATGGTGTAGCGACCTTCAAAACCGCTGTCGTAGGCCCGCACTGCGTCGTCGAAGGCTTCGAATTTGTCCCGGCCGACGAGGAAGGCTGCATCCAGAACCCTGCCCTCTTCACTGTGATCGTTGCGATTCACCCCGTCCGGGGCGTAAAGCGGCGCGAGTGCCGCAACGATTGCATCGGCCTCGGCAAGTCGCTTGGCCTCTAGTGACGCCTCAATGCGCTTGCCGACATCTAGTCGCATGTTCTGCGACACCCGCGAGATCGCCAAGCGGCGCCGTGCGGCACGCAACCAAGGATCGTCAGCCACGATTTCAGCGATGACCGGCGCCATGTCGACCCAACGAACGATCAGGCCGACCTCCATCATGCCCTCAACCTGCTCAAGTTGAACATGTAGCGGCTCATAGAAAGCCACCAGCAACTCGTCCACGATTGAGTTCCTGTCTCGGACGCTCCCGAAACGAGCGGGCAGGACGCTGTAGCCGTCCATCAGCGCAGTGACTACCGCTTCGTGCCCGCGAACGTGCTGGCGGGAGACTTCGTACCGCTGCTGATGTGCATCACTAACAATCACCGTCAATTCGCGATGGGCAATCCCGTAAACCTCACCCTCGCCATCAATGGCGGTAACGCCCGCCATCGGGCCAGCGTGCTCACCACGAACCACGCCGTAGAAGTAGACCGGAGCCGGCGCAACATCGGAGGCAACATCGGGCATGTCAATCCCTCCCGGCGCTGCGTTCGATAGATGCAAAGAGAACGGTCGAGCCCAGGATTTCGCTGGTGTCCGTGCGGTTTCTGCAAACCGACAAGGCGATGGCCTTGGCAGACGTCAGCTCCTCGAAATCCTTGGCGGCTCCGGGATCGCCTGTTCGGACATCTGGATGACGCGCCATCGCGAGTTCCCGATATCGCTCGAGCACCGCGGATTCGTCGAAGCTTCCAGGCAACCCCAACATCGCCAAGGCCTGCTGCAGCTGTGAGGGTTCAATGCGATTGACGTGAACGGTCGCGAAGCTGTATGGGGGCAGCGGCCCGACGCGACGGAAGTCGTAGCGGCCTTCAAGGTCCGCATCGAGCCGATGCAGGGCATCGTCAATCTGCCCGGCTTTGATCGTATCGACGAGCAGCGCCAAGTTGCACACAAGCTCATCCGAGACCACAGCGTTGAGGCGCACATCTTTCGCCAGCGGACTCATGCTCGCCAGCACAAGGCTCTCCAACTCACTGCGGCGCTGGTCGAGTTTGCGGCCCACCAACTGGCCAACACCCACGACCGCTGCCGGACGCGATTCCGGGCTTGCACTCATGGCCGCGGCCTTGGCAGCCACTACTTCCGGATCGACACTGACCTGCGCGAGCACCTCGCCGAGATTCCAGGTGGCGGCAATGTCGACTTCGACGGTTCCTCGGAACTGCTCCCAGGTGGTCAACAGCAGTTTCTGCGACCCACCCAGGAAGGATGCAACCCCCTCATCGTCCTTCAGAACCGTTCCCACCCGAACCGGCAGCAGGCTACCGCCAGGCATCAGATCCTCAATCACCTTCTGGTGCAGGAGCAGGCGACCCGTCAATTCATTCTGCGGAACATCCTCGATCGCGGGCCCCGAATAGGAACTCACCAAGGCCACCAGCCCATCCGCGGCGACCGCGCGGACTTGACCAAACTCCCCCGGAAGCTTGGTCAAATCCGCGGGCAGGTCGAACCGGTCGGCCACAGCGACCGCGAACAGATATGTGCCTGACTCAGTCATCTCCAGCTCCCGGCCTCCGTCGTAGTGCCGCAAGCGCACCGTCGAAGTGCGCAGCGGTGACTTCAAGCTTGCTGCCCGGCTGTTTGCCGAGGGTGATGTACTCGCGGACGGACGTCATGGTCGCCTCACGGCACAACTCGGCCAACACAGCACCTTGGTAGCCCGCAGTCTCGGCCGCCAGCGCATCCAGATCCACGTCGGGCGCCAGCAGTTCCGCGCGAGTGTGGATCTGCAAGATCGCTCGCCGCGCGTCCTGATCTGGATCACCGATCTCGAGGACCACGTCGAACCGTCCAGGACGCAGCACGGCTGGGTCGATCATGTCGATGCGGTTGGTCGCACCGAGCACCGTGACTCCACGCAAGTCCTCGATACCGTCCAGCTCAGTGAGGATCTGACCGAGCATGCGCTCGGCGACGTTGTCACCAGAGCCACGGCCCCGACGCTGGGCAATCACGTCAATCTCATCGAAGAACAGGATGCACGGTGCCGCCTGTCTGGCCTTCTTGAAGATCTCGCGGACCGCCTTCTCAGACTCGCCGACCCACTTCGACATCAACTCCGGGCCCTTGACCGACAGGAAGTTCGCGTTGACCTCGTGGGCGACCGCCTTGGCCAACAGGGTCTTGCCGCAGCCAGGCGGGCCGACGACCAGAATGCCCTTGGGCGGATCAACGTATGCCTGCGCGAACAGGTCAGCGTGCTCGCGAGGCCATTCCACCGCTTCCCGCAGGGCCTGTTTGGCCTCCTCAAGTCCGCCGACATCGGCCCACGTCGTGTCAGCGATCTCGATGAAGAACTCTCGAATCATCGATGGCTGAACTTCGAGCATGGCGGCTGCGAAATCTTCGCCGTCGACCGTGAGGGCGAGCAGATCGTCGTCCGGAATGTCGGAGGCAGCAAAGTCGATGTTGGGAATGATGCGACGCAACGCGCCCATGGCCGCTTCCCGACCGAGCGCCTGCACGTCAGCACCCACATACCCGTGGGTTGCCGTCGCGATCCGTTCCAGATCAACATCGTCACCTAGTGGCATGCCCCGCGTATGAATCTCCAGAATCTCCCGCCGGCCATTGCGATCCGGGATCGGGATCACGATCTCCCTGTCGAATCGACCAGGACGCCGAAGAGCGGGGTCGATGTTGTCCGGCAGATTGGTGGCGCCGATGACGACCACCTGCCCGCGGGCTGCAACACCATCGAGCAAACCGAGCAACTGAGCGACGACACGCTTCTCGACCTCACCCTGCACTTCGGCTCGCTTGGGTGCGATGGCGTCGATCTCGTCGATGAACACGATGCTCGGTGCATTCGATTCAGCCTCGGCAAAGATGCGCCGCAGATGCGCTTCACTCTCTCCATACAGCCTGTGGATGATCTCCGGCCCGTTCACATGGATGAAGTGAGCCGAGGTCTCGTGTGCGATGGCACGAGCGATCAGGGTCTTTCCGCAACCGGGCGGGCCGTGCAGCAGCACGCCTTTCGGTGCATCTATCCCCAACCGGTCGAACACCTCGGGGAACCGCAGCGGCAATTCGATCATCTCTCGGATTCGATGCAGCGTGCGGCCTAGCCCGCCAATGTCCTCGTACGAGATGGCCAGGTCGTTGCGGGGTTCCCTGGCGGCCGATCCGGACGAACCGGCGATCTTCAGTCGGGTGCCGTCGCGAACCAACACGACGCCCTTGGGGCTGGTGGTCTCGACTCGGAAGTCCTGCGGCCTGGAGCCGAACAGATTGACCCGAACACGATCGCCGGACTGGATCACCATGCCGTCCAGCAGTCGCCCGATGTACGACGCATCACGTGCCTGGGAAAGCCGCGAGGCACCGATCAGACTCAGCGAGACGGACCGCGCCACTTCGCAATCGGCTTTGCGCACCTCAACGCGGTCATCAAGGCCCACCCCGGCGTTCTCGCGGGCGATACCGTCGATCGCTATGATCTCTTTGCCGCGGTCTTCCGGGTAGACCGGAACGACCTTGAGGGCGGCGCTGCGTTTGCCGGTGACCGACACAACATCACCGATCTTCACCCCAACCTTGGCCATGTCGCTGGGGTCAAGGCGGGCGATGCCACGTCCGGCATCCTTGGCCAGGCCTTCGGACACGCGCAGGACCACGCCAGCTTGCTGCGCGACAGGATCCGGTTTACTCATCGGGACGTTCACGCCCTTCCTGATCCGACTCACCCACGGCGTCAGCGGCAGGTGACTTGGTGTACCGCACCTGCAGGTAGCCGTTCTCGTAGCTCTGCTGGGCCGATTCCGCATCGACTGCGGCTGGCAGAAGGGTCTCTGATTCGTAACGGTGCCTCGGGCCCTTCGCCGTCAGCGCCAGCACGTCGCCGTTCAGATCAACGGTGATGTCGGCCTCGGCGACACCGGGCAATTCGAACACGACCAAGATCTCCTCGCCCTCATCGAACACGTCGACCAAAGGCTCCCTGATCTCACTGACCACGACCCCTTCGTTCGTCATCTTGACGTTGCCGAACTCGTTCACGACCGGCTCATCCCCGCCGATGCCCGACCGGATGGACAGTCCGTAAACACCCCGGGCACCACCGGGCAGCGTGAAGCCCCCAGTCCGGGATTTGGTCCGGGGAGCATCTGAGGGCAGAGCGTCAGCCGCGTCCTGGACGGACTGCGCCTGCTCACTGAGGTTCTTCAGCAGCTCAACAAGGTCGTTGAGAACGCTAGATGCCCCTTGGATCCCCTTCGGGATCGATCCTCCGGGGATCCCTTTCGGACGCTTCTGCGGGTTCGTTGCCATTTCGAATTCCAATCCTGGTTCAAATCAATAGATGACTGATCACGCGGGTGACTCAGTAGCGCAATTCGGTAATGTCCCATGCTGACTTACCGAAGTCACGTCCGATGGGCTGTTTTCCCTGCGGTGCGGCAGCGGCGGTGGCGTCGTCGTCGCTCTCAATCTCCCGACGCAGCCGAGCCATTTGCTGTGCGACCGCCTCGAGTCGCGCCAGGATCCGCCGTTCCTTGGATCGCAGCGCATCGAGTTGAGCCCGCAGCCGAACATCTTCGGCACTTGCCGCGCTGAGCCGGAAGTAGACTTCCTGCATGCTGGCGCCGCCTCGCGTACCAGCGCCTTTCGCTCTGGCCTCGCCCATCGAGGGGACTGTCGAACTTCCCGCTCGTCGGCGACCACCACCTCGGGGCGCCACGACTACACCTTGCTGAGGGTGTCTTGCACGTCCAAGGGCTCGTCTTCGACCACGACTTCCACGACGACAGGTGCGACGGGCACGGCGGGGCGGTTGGCAATGTGAGTACGGATCATCCCGATCAGTTCCTGACGAACCTCGTCCTGCTTGCGGTCGCGGATGGTGCCGCCCCGATTGAGGGTGCCCATCAGGACATCGCAGCAAGCGGATTCGAACCACGGGGCTTCGCTGAATGAGCCACCATCTTGACCCAGAACCCGGGCCAGCACTACAGCGCTGCGAACGGTCGGGGTGCAGCCGTCGCCAAGGGAGTTGCGCACCTCTCGCACAATGGAGACGATGACAGCTGCATCAGTGGCGTTAACGCCTGAGCGAGCCTCGGTAATCGCAACTTCAGTGTCGTAGTCGAAGGTACCGACGTCGAGGGTCACCATGCGCTCCAGTAGTGCGTCCTGAGCCCTGTGGACGCCGGCATACTCCTCGGGGTTGCTCGTGAAGATCGCCGTGAATTCAGGGTGGACCCGCAGGTAGCTGGAACCGCGCCGCCTCGCTGGAAGAACCAGAACACCCTCTTCAAGCACGGACAGGAGCACGTTGTTGGCCTCGGGACGGGAGCGGGTGAACTCGTCATAGACCAGGGTCAGGCCTTCCCTGCAAGCCAATGTGAGACGGTTATCGACCCAAGCTTCCCGAACGGAGTCTTCGACCTTCTTGACGGAGTGAATGAACCGGTCCACGACTCGTTTGCGGTCATAGCCGGTGGCTCCGCCGACGAGGTCAGACGTACCGAACTCATCGTCGCCGGTCATCAGCATGACCGGGCGTCCCACTTCATGTGCGATGTGCATCGCAAGGGTCGTCTTGCCAACTCCGGACGGACCGGACAGGTGGAGCGGGAATCCCGCCCGGATGTAGCTCAATCCCCGTTCGGTCATCGACTGCACATAGGGCGTCGCGACGAAATCCGCCCTGGGGTTCAACTTCACAACTGAACTCATGTGACTTTTCCTTCTTCCTTTGGTCGGGGGCGGGGATGTCCGCGCGCGCCCTGTGGATGGTTGTCTTCGTTTGGAGCAGGTACTACGGGTTTAGACCGCGTAGTACCTGCC
>JBAXOQ010000150.1:0-10192 GCA_037133175.1 Actinomycetes bacterium | reverse complement strand
AAATAGGCCCGCGATCGTCAGTACCGCCGCGACTACCAGGAGCACCACCAGTGGCGCCAGCGTGAACTGGCCGCCGGGCAGTTTCGGCACGTGGGCAAACGGTGAGATGTCCATGATCGTCTGACTGAGCTGCAACAGCGGACCCAATTCGGCCAGTAGCAGGACGACGACCAGCACGATCCACCCGCCGAACGTCCAGCGGGGAATGAACCCGAACAGCAGCACCACCACGGCCGCCAGGATGCACGCTGCCGGCAGTTGCACCAGGGCCCCAGCCACCACCGACCCAGCTGATCCCCACGAGCCGGTCGCCGCGGCGTTGGCCGCCGCAGTCACGATGCCAGCGACCAGCAGCAGGCCGGTCATTCCGGCGATGGCGATGAGAATGTGACTGAGTGCCCAACGGATCCGGCCCAGCCCGGTCGCCAACAGGGTCTCGGCGTGCAGCGCGGTCTCCTCGGAACGCAACCGCATTGAGGCCTGGACTCCGTAGGCGGCGGCCATGAATCCGACGAAGCCCATCTCGGTGGCCAGGAAAGCATCCGTCAGCACGGTGGTTCCCCCCAGCCTGGCGAACAGCTCGCGGGCCTGCTCGGAATCCATCATCGAGCCGGCGCTGGAGGCGATGTTGCCGAGCACCGCACTGAGTAGCACGAAACCCGCGAGCCAAGCCAGAAACACCGTCCGTTGCAGGTTCCAAGCCAGCCCGATCGGCCCGGCGAGCGTGCGTCCGGCGTGTGCGGGCCCGGCCCGGTCAGCAAGCATTCCGGTGCCAAGATCCCGGTGCGACGCGAGCACGAAAGACAGCACGACTAGGTCGACGGCGATGAACAACATGATGGCCAGCACCCACCAGCGGTCCCCGGCGTATGCCTGAACCTGCTCGCCCAAGCCCAACGGTGAGCACCACGACAGCCAACTCACCGCATGGCTAGTGCTGGCGTCGGCCACCGCCCGCATGATGTAGGCAACGCCGAGCACAGCGATGCTCAGGCCGATCGCTGCCTTGGCCGAGCGGGCCAACTGGGCAGCCACCCCAGCGACCGCCGCGAAGGTGATCCCGACCATCGCCCAACTCAGGCCGAACGCCAGCGAGCCCCCCGCCGGAAGCCCAACTGCGATCAGACCGCCCGCCGTCAGCAGGCCAAGGACGACGCTGGCACCGGCGGCCAGCAGCAACGCTGCAGTCAGGGCCGCGTAGCGACCGACCACGCCGGCCTGCACCAATTCCAGGCGGCCCGCCTCTTCTTCTGCTCGGGTGTGGCGAATGGTCACGATGATCATCAGCAGCGCCACCAGGGCGGCACCCATCACCGTCAACTTCAGCATCGACAGTGCGCCTAGCGAAGTCGGGTCATCGATGGGTCCGTAGAACGCGACCAACGCGGGCATCGCGTTGGCTGCCCGGGCGGCGACGATTCGAGACTCGACGGTCGGGTACAGGCCAACGGTTGCCGACGCCGAGGACGCGGCGGTGCCAGCGAAGACCAGGATCCACACTGGCAGCAGAATCCGGTCGCGGCGCAGCGCCAGGCGCAACAGCGCACCGGTGCCGGTCAGGGTGCTCATGCCGACGCTGCCTCGCTGGGTCCGCTGGTGGCAGGCGCGTCCGGGTCGGTGTAGTGCTGCAGGAAGAGTTGCTCAAGGGTTGCCGGGGCACACTCAAGGTTGGTGATGCCAGCTTGGTTCAACACCGCCAGCACCGCACCGAGATCACCCGGATCCACCTGGCAGCGCAGCTGGTGACCCTGGATCGTCAGGTTGCGCACCCCGCTGACAAGTGCCGCATGCTGCTGAGCGACCCGGTCTCAATGGTCCGGCCGGCTCGGATGATTGTTACCCGATCGCACGCAGCTTCGACCTCGGACAAGATGTGGCTGGACAGCAGCACGGTTTGATTCGCGGGCCGGTCGGTGCTCAGATAGTCGCGGAACGCAGCCTCCATCAGCGGGTCCAGTCCGGACGTTGGCTCGTCCAGCAGGAGCAGTTCGGCTTCGGCCGCGAGGGCAGACACAAGGGCCACCTTCTGCCGGTTGCCTTTGGAGTAGGTGCGCGACTTGCGGGTCGGGTCGAGTTGGAAGCGCTCAAGCAAGCTGGCCGTTCGATCCGGGTGGATGCCTCCGCGGAGTCGGCCCAGCAAGTCGATGACCTGCCCACCGGTCAGATTCGGCCACAAGGTCACGTCTCCGGGGACGTAGGCGAGTCTGCGGTGCAATTCCGCGGCCTGGCGCCACGGGTCCCCGCCAAGCAGCGACACCTCGCCGCCGTCGGAGCGCAGCATGCCGAGCAGCACGCGCAGCGTCGTGGACTTACCGGAGCCGTTCGGGCCGAGGAAGCCGTGCACCTCGCCGGTCTGAACACGCAGATCTAGTCCGTCCAAGGCCTTGGTCTGACCGAATGACTTCTGCAGTCCGATGGCCGAGATGACATCGCTCATGATCTCCACGATACGCCTCAAACTGGTCGGCAGAGTCGGCTGAATGGCGTACTCAACCCCATAGAACCCGACCCCACAGAACCCCACGTCTTAGCACCCGAAAAGCCGCCTTCCTGGCCTCGGATTCGACCAGAAGACGGCTTTTCGGGTGCTAAGGCGGAGAGAGGTGGTGACCAGCAGCTACCCGCCGGTTGCGATCACTCCGTTGGATTTGGCGGAGTAGCCGGCCGCGTTCGCGGCGAGGACTTGGATCCAGTTGGACCCGGTAGCCAGGCCGGTGACGGTGTAGGTGGGGGTGTCACTCCACCCGATATAGCCGCCATTGTCGTAGATGCTGTAGCCCTCGGCCCCCGTCACCGGGTTCCAGGCCAGCGTCGCTGAACTGGCGGTACTTGATGTGACAGCCAAGCCCGTGGGTGTCTCCGGCACGACGGCCGAAGCCCCAACAGGAACTCCGGTGGATTTGGCGGAGTAGCCCGCGGCGTTGGCGGCGACGATCTGGATCCAGTTGGACCCAGTACCCAAACCGGTCACGGTGTACGTGGCTGAGCTGCTCCACCCGAGGTAGCTGCCGTTGTTGTAGATGCTGTAGCCGTCGGCCCCGGCGACCGCGGTCCAGGCCAGCGTCGCCTGGGTGGGGGAGTTTGCGGTCACGCTCACGCCAGTCGGCGTGACCGGGGCGGCGACCGCCGGGCCAACGGCGATGCCAGCAGATTTGGCGGAGTACCCGGCCGAATTGACCGCTACGAGGTGGACCCAGTTCGGCCCGCTGGGTAGTGGGTTGATCGTGTAGCTGGGGTTGTCGCTCCACCCTAGGTAGGCGCCGTTGTTGTAGATGCTGTAGCCGCTAGCCCCGGGGACCGCCTTCCAGGAGATCGTCGCGGAGGTGGCGGTGTTCGCTGTGACTGCCACACCAGTGGGCGGTCCCGGAATCCCGACCGCTACACCGCTGGACTTGGCGGAGTGTGTGACGCCGTTCGCGGCGACGACCTGGATCGTGTTCGGTGCACCGGCCAGCCCGGTTACGGTGTAAGTGGTGCTGGTGCTCCAGCCGAGGTAGGCGCCATTGTTGTAGATGCTGTAACCGCTGGCGCCGGTCACCGGCGACCACGTCAGGGTCGCGGTAGTCGCCGCGTTCGCCGTCACGGTGAGTCCGGTTGGGGCCGGTAACGACACCGGGTTGGGCGGTGGTGGGATGTTTCCAGCCTGGTCGCCGACGGTCACCGCGGAGTTCGTTTGAGGGTTCACCTGCGCGGCAGGTAGCAGCGTTCCCGTACACAATCCGCGCTCGGCTAAGCCGTCCAGTGTCGCCGCAATCCCGGCCAGCCCGTTCGGGTGCAGTTCAGCGTGGGACAAGATGATGTCGCCGTTCTTGACCGGACCAAGCACGCGGTCGATGCTCTCCTGCGTCGAGATGTCCGACCAGTCGTAGTTGTCCAGATTGGTCGATACCCTGGTGAGTCCGAGGCTGGCGTATACGGCCGCGTCGGCCGGTTGGTCTCGGGTGTGCGGTGGGCGCATGAAGATCGGCGTCGTGCCGGTCTGCGCCGTCAGCAGGTCCTGCGTCTTCTGCAACTCTTCTTGGGCCACGGTGGTGCTGACCACGTCCAGGCTCACGTGGGTGAAGGTGTGGTTGCCGATCTGGTGGCCGGCAGTCCCGATCGAATGGACCGCGTCGGGGTTGTTCTGCGCGTTCTGGCCGATCAGGAAGAAAGTGGCTTTCGCGTTGTGCTGGGCCAGGATGTCGAGCAGGGCCGCAGTACCCGGCCCGGGGCCATCGTCGAAAGTTAGGGCGACGTAGCCCGACGAGCACGGCGGCGGAATGGGAGTTGCCTGGGCGGGTACGGCAGCAACTCCGGTCGCTATGCAAACGCCGACAAAAATAGCGGTCGGAGCCCGCAACCAGCCGGGGAGTTTGCGGGCACTCCGGCGCGCCGAAAGGGATCCTGACATCGTCTCCGCCCGTTTGGTCGTTACCCTGCTACAAAACAGGCTACCCTAAGTCACCCATTCGGGCTAGTCTGCGATTTGACACAGACTCCCCGGTCAGCTCCTTGAAGCCTTCTTCAGGCGGTGTCGGACAGACAGGTAGCGAAAAGGCCCGCGAGCAAGTCCACGGAGCTCAGCGACGCCAAGGTCGCGCGGCAGGGTTACGGGCAGCGCCTGCGTGGCCGGCCCTAGATCGATCGCCACAGCCTGATTGCGCCGCCCCCGCGCCATGGTCATAACCCCGGTTGGCGTCAGTGCCAGGATCTGCCTGGCCGCACCAGGGGTGTGCAGAAACTGTTTGGTCAGGAAGGCTGAGAAGCCGACCCCGTAGTTGCGCATTTGGTGGGCGGTCGCCGCCGAGTCGTTCTCGTGGTAATGGCGGACCACGGCCTGGGGCTCGTAGACGACGACCCCGCCGCCGAAGATGATGCGGAACAGGATGTCGATGTCCTCGCTGTTGGTCATGGCCGGGTCGAAGCCGCCGATGCGGTCCAGCGTCTCGGCGCGAAATGCCATGTTGGCCCCGGTGCCGAACCGACCGACGGAGAACGGGAACAATGGCCCGCCGGTGCCCATCGGACCAAGTCGGCGGATGGCGTTACCGGGACGAGCCGTTGTCCACACCCGACGCTCGTACCCTTTGTCGAAGCCGCAGGCGACCTCGAATACTTGCTCCGCCCGCGTTTCCAAGGACGCGGGAAGGACCAGACCGGTGATTGCGTCCACAATCGGGCTCTCGGTCATGACTGCGGCGATAACCCGGACCCAGCCTGGATCGATGATCACGTCGTCGTCGGTGAATGCGACCACGGTGCCAGTGGCGGCCGCGATACCGGAGTTGCGCGCGGTTGGAAGTCCTCGCACCGGCTCGCTGACGTAGACGATGCGTTCGACATCGCGGTGATCTAGGGCGTCCATGGTGGCGCGGACCCGCCCGGAACCCGGGTCGTTGTCCACCAGCACGATCTCGCAGTGGCCAGCGGGATAGTCCTGGTCCAACAACGCCTGCAGAGCCTGGGGCAGCCGCTCGTCCGCCCCCAGCGTGCAGAGCACGACACTGACGGTCGGAATCGGTTCGCGAGGGTGGAGTCGAACTGAGCACTCGACAGTTGTGGACAAGGCCTGTAGGAGGTCCACGTCGACCAGCCCGTCGGCGCTCAGATGGGCCCTGATCTCGCCTGCGAAGGTCGCCGCGGCCGCTTTGGTGACAGTCTCCGCTGGGGTTCCAGCACGGGCCGGATCCAGCACCAGCATCCCCAGTGGAACGCCATGGAGCCGAATGGTGAGTGCGGCGCCACTGCCCGGCGCGACACACAGCGGAGTCGGATCGGTCAGTTCGAAGTCGCTGACTTGGACAGGGAAGAAGGGTTCGGTTCTGACGGCCGAAGCGTTCATACGCCCTCCCATCTCATGTCGTGGCGGAACGCCAGGGTATCGCCACCGGTCGGCTGACCAACGGCGCTGGATGAAACAGCGGGACCAGGGCGCTGGGTGTGTTGTGTCCCAGATGTTCGTTGAGACTCATTCGGCATCTGTTGGAGTATCGGCATGCTCCGGCGTCCACAGGTGTCCATCTCCACGACGCACCATCCTCAGTCGTCGGGCCAACGGCCAGATGGAACCCAGTGCAAAGAGCAGGCTTGGCCCGAGCAGGGCGATGCCGGCCGCGTTCACTCCCAGTGTCGGTGCCAGGTACCACGTCAGGGCGAGCGTCATCGCGGCGTTCACCGTCTGCACGATGGCGAACAGTTCGAACTTGCCCTCAAGCCACCAGAAGGTCACCAGCAGAATGAAGACTCCCTGCAACGGAGCCGCCAATGCGACCAGGCGCAACAACGTGGTGGATTGGCCGGCGTAGCCCGGCGCCAGGATGTCCAGGACAATCGGGGCCAGCGCTGCGCAGGCAAGGCCGCCCACCCCGACGACGACCCCGAGCAGCAGAAACAGTCGCCGAGCCGTCGCTTTGCTCACCGCCCTCCCGCTGCGCACGTCATAGGAGAACGACTGAGTGATGTTTCCGATCAGCGATGAGAACGCGCCGCTGATCATCCAGGGGATGGACAGGTAGCCACTGGCGTCGGCCCCGAGCTGATTGATGATGATCAATGGGACGCTCAGGAAGACCACTGTCCCGACGACGTTTCCGATGTACTGCTTGCCCAGCAGCGGCCATAGCTGTGAGCGGGGTGGCAGCGCCGTTCCGTGCGTCGCCAAGGTGGGGTCGGATAGGTGTTTGCGTTGGATGTAGTACGCCACGGCGGCCACCGCGACGGCCGCCGGGATCACCCACGATGCGAAGATCCCGACCGAGGCCGCTGCGACGGCCATGACTGGCAGCAGGATTACCTTCGCGATGGAGAACAGCACGTTCTCGATGGGCACGATGGTTGCGGCTCCCAGGCCCAGCAGGGCGGCATCCTGGACCACGAACAGAGCCAGGATGGGCACCGCCACCACGAAGATCAGCTTGCTGGTCAGGTTGGGCAGGTAGCTTTCTCCGAAGCCGAGTGCCAGCAGAATCACCGCAAGCAGCACCGAGAATCCGGTGACGACCGCGAAGACTCGGCGAACGATCCACTGGGAGTACTTGCCGGCATTCGGCAGATACCTGTTGAACACGGACCCGAGGCTCAATTGGCCGAAGGTTGCGACCAATGATGCCGCGCTGATCTGGGCGGTTCCCAGCCCCACATCGGCAGGGTCGTACAGGCGGGTAGCGAAGGCCCAAAACAGCAGTCCGATCACGGATGTACCGACGGTAGCGACCATCAGGGCCGTGGCATTTGTCACCAGGGTCGACTTTCCGGAGGTCATAGTCGGCTCCCGGGTGTCGCCGGTTCGGCCCGCGCGCCAACGCGCGGTCCAGGGCAGTCGAGCACGCAATCAGTGTGGCAGAGACGGCACGCTAGCCAGCATGACTGGCGGCAACGAGTTGCGATGCAGTAGTCGGTGACTGGCCACCGGGTGTGTTAGCCGCCCTCCTCTTGCTCCGTTGAGTGGGGAGTTGTCGTCGTTTTCGATCATGAAAAGCCGACGACAACTCCCCACTCAACGAGGATGGGTCAGAGCTTGCAGCGCAGCCGTCGGACCGCAGCGCGAACCTGTGTCCCCCGGATCGAGGGGTTCGCACCGCAGGACTCGGACCGGTGTGATCACTAGGCTGGAGCCGTGGTCCGCTACGAACCGAACCCTCGGTACCAGTCGGTTGGTGGGTCGGTGCAACGAGGATGGCGTGAGGCTCTCGAGGCGGATATTCGCCATTCCGACCGTGCCTACGTTGTGCTTGCCGTCGAGGGTCCGATGTGTGCGCCGTGGCACTTGGTGGTGGGCGGTGTGCGGGATGCCGCCGCTGCGGTCGGGGTTAGTGTTGCCGGGCTGGACATGCGCCGGGAGTTCCGACCGTGGGACGAGGTCCTTGAACTGACTTCGACTCCTGAGCTCGCCGACGACCCGAACTTCGCCAAGATCCCCACCATCGATCTGGTGGACTTGGTCAAGGTGCCGCGACTGCCGCCACGGTCGAAGCTGCCGTTTGATTCCGATGCCGAAGTCCTGGTGTTGGTCTATGGCCCGGGTGCCGCCCTGGTGGAGCACGAAGTGCTCTGGTACGCCGACCTGCCCAAGCGTTTCGCCGAAGCCGATGTCGTCGCCGGCCGGGGAAGGAACCTCGGACAGGCCGCTGATGAAACGGGCGCCACCACCAAACGGCTGTTCTACATCGATTGGCCGATGTTGGATCGTCACCGGGACGCGATCGCCGATCGCATCGACCGGTTCATCGATCTGCAGCCAGCGCCGTCGACCGACGATGTCCGCCCCGGTCGCGATGCCAGCGCTCCGACCTCGATCAGTGGCTCGGTCCTGCGCCGCACTGTTGACCAGCTGGTCAACAACCCGATTCGGACCCGGCCGACGTTCAACACGACCCCGTGGGGTGGCCAGTGGGCCAAGCGTGAGCTGGGGATGAACCCCGAGGCTGAGAACACGGCCTTGGGGTACGAGCTGATCGCACCCGAGAGCGGCGTGCTCGTCGGCGACTCCGGATCCGCCAGCGTCGAGATTCCGTTCGGAATGATTGTCTCCATGCATCCGCGAAGAATGCTGGGACCGTCGGTCTTCCAGCGTTTCGGACCGTCGTTCCCGATTCGGTTCGACTACCTCGACACCGTCGCCGGCGGCAACTTGTCGGTGCACTGCCATCCCCAGGACGGTTACATGTGGGACGTGTTCGGCTGGCCTTACACCCAACACGAGACGTACTACCTGATGGTTGGTGGCAAGAAGAACAAGGTCTTCCTCGGGTTGCGCAAGCATGCCGATATCGACGCGTTCCATTCCGAGGCAGACGCCGCCGCGCGGGACGGGGTTGAGTTCGACATCGAGCAGTACGTACAGACCTTTCCGGCGGTTCCGCACACACTCTTCGTGGTGCCTGCCGGGACCCCGCACGGCTCTGGCGAGGGCAACGTCGTGCTGGAGGTCAGTGCGACACCGTACCTGTACTCGCTGCGGTTCTTCGATTGGTTGCGCCGCAGTAGCGACGGAACTCAGCGCCCGGTGCATGTTGAGCAGGCCTTCGACAACCTCAATACGCGCCGGACCGGCAAGGCTGTTCGGCGGGATCTGATCCAGACACCCAGTGTCATCGGCTCCGGTACCGGCTGGACGCAGGAGTTGCTCGGCGCGCTGCCCGAGATGTTCTTCCGCGTCGAGCGGGTGGTGCTGGACGGGGACCAGAGCGTCACTTTGGACACCGTAGACAGGTTCCACGTACTCAACGTTGTCGAAGGCGAAGGGGTGCTGTTGACAACACCGAACGGGTTCCGGCAGCGGTTCGCCTACGCCGAAACCTTTGTGGTCCCCGCCGTGGTCGGCAGCTACTCACTGACCCGAATCGGCAACTCCCGCGTCCGCCTCGTGAAAGCATTGGTGACATGACCAGTTCCGCTGCATCCAGCTCCCTGCCGCAGGCGATTCTGGCGTTCGACATCGGTGGAACGCACGTGAGTGCAGCTCTGGTCGAGCTGCCTTCGTGGCTGGTCGTTTCGGACAGCGAACGCCGCCGGGACTTGGACGCGCACGGTTCGGCGGACGCGATCCTCGACGCGATTGCCGCCTGTGGCCACGCAGTCTTGACCCAGGCCCTGGGCCGCTTCGACGTGTCCAAGGTATCCGGGTGTGCGATGCCCGGTCCGTTCGACTACGACAACGGGATCGGGCACTTCGAGGGCGTGAACAAGTTTGAGTCCCTCAACGGCTGCGACGTTCGAACCGGCCTGTTGGACCGCCTTGCTGCCCATTTGGACGGCATCACTTTTCTCAACGACGCGGACTCGTTTCTGCTTGGCGAGTGGGTCAGCGGCGCCGTCGTCGGGGCGGACCGGGTCGCTGGCATCACTTTGGGCACCGGCATCGGATCGGCGTTCATGGCTGACGGCAAGCTGGTCGGTTCGGGTCCAGATGTGCCGCCGTTCGGTGAGGTGCATCTGCTGTCGATCAAGGGTGTTCCGCTGGAGGATGTGGTCTCCCGCAAGGCCGTTCGGGTGTTGTACACCCAGGTGTCGGGAACCTCGGAGTTGATCGACGTCCAACGGATATGCGACCTCGCTCGGGCCGGCGACCCGGCAGCGGATCAGGCGGTTCGCGAGCCGTACTCCCAACTCGGCGCCGCTTTGGTCGAGTGGTTGATTCGGTTCGGCGCATCGGCGCTGGTCGTCGGTGGCTCGATCTCGAAGTCCTGGTATCTGGTGGGTGCGGCGCTGTCTG
>JBAXOQ010000149.1:0-10231 GCA_037133175.1 Actinomycetes bacterium | reverse complement strand
GGTTCCGCGGGCGCGCCGGCGCAGGTGAGCCTGACCCGGATAACCCCGGACCCGATCGGTCTGTGGTCGTGGAGCGGCAGCGTGGTGGCTGGGGTCGTGGGGGTGGTCGGTCTGGTGGTGATCGCCGTGGTTGTCGGATTGGTCCTGCGACGTCGGCACCTTCACTGCCAGCAGGTCCAGATCGTGGTGGGGGTCGGCCTCGCCGCAGCAGCGATTACCTGGGCGCAGTCGTTCCGAGTCGACCCGCCGAACGCTTTGGGGGCGCCGACGGCGGGGGTCGTCGCGTGGTGGGCGGCCGCGATCATCGGCGCGGTCATGGCGCTGATTGCCACCCTCGTCGCCGGAAACCGGGGCCGAAGCGCCCGGGTTCGATGAGGCATTCAATCGCAGGCCGCGGACTCCAGGCTGGAACGCGTGACGGCGTTCCGACGTCCAAACCCGTTGGGACGCCGCATCAGTTACCACGTTCGGCGACTGTGATTGGAAGGACACCAGACCTATGTCGGGAATGCACACGCTAGCGACGGCTTTCGGATTCGCTGGGGCGTTGCTGATCGTCATCATGGTGGTTCCGCAGTTGCGGCAGGTGCACTCGAGGTCGGCGCAGGGTGTCAGTGTTCGCACCTGGTGGTTGCAGGTTGTCGTGTGCTGCACCTGGGCCGGCTACGGGTGGATGATCGGCAGTGCCCCGATCATCTGGGGAAATGCCATCACTTTCGTTCTGGTCGGACTGCTGGTCTCGGAGCTTGTGCGGGGCCGGGGAGCGCGGGTCATGCTTCTCGCCTGGGCGATTCCGGTGGTTGCGGCCGCCGCGGCCGTCATGGTTCTTCCCGCACTGGCCGTGGGCTTCCTCGCGGTCACCGCCAGTGTTCTGATGGGCATTCCGCAGACCGTGCAGTCGCTTCGGCACAGTCGGGACACGACGCCGTCGGCAGTCTCGCGGACCACCTGGTCGTTGTTCGGAGTCGGGGTCGCCTGCTGGCTGGCGTATTCGATCCTGGATCGGGATGTGCCGGCGATGGTGGCGAATGTGGCGGCGTCGGCGATGGCCTGGACGATCGTGGTCGCTGAGACCTATCGACACCGCCGCAGCGGTCGCGCGGGTGCAGCAGCGGCGATCGACGTGCCTGACGGCAACCTCAGCCGGCGGGCCGTTGGTGTTGCCGTCGGCGGCTGACGAAGAACAGCCCGGCGGAGGCGAACGCAATGCCTGCGCCCACCACTCCGTCGGCGTAGATGCCGTTGAGCATCGAGCGCGCGAAAGCGTCCTTGAGGAACGCTTCCTCTTCGCCCGGGACCGGGTAGGGAGAAGCCGGGTTCGGCGCCTGCGAGGCCGCCTCCAAGTCGGCCACCATGCTGGCGGCCGTCTCCTGTGGCTGGCCGGTGGCGGCAATCTCGTCGACCATGTTGGCCTGCACCGCGCCGAACACCACGCTGCCCATCAACACCACGCCCAATGCGGCACCGATGCTGCCCGCGGCGCCCCGCACCGCCGAGGCTGAACCCGACTCGCCCGGACCGGCCGAGTCCATGACCGCATTCGTCAGCGGCACCGACGTCGCGATGGCGGCCGCGCTGAACAGCGCAACCACCAAGGCCGGCACCCACACGGGCGATCCCTGTCGAACCGTCAACGTCAGCAGCAGCGAGACACCCACTGCGATCAGCAGAATCGTCCCGGCCCAGGTGACGCCCTTGCGGGCCAGCAACGCCCGGGCGATGACGGCACCCAGCACGCCCGCCACCTGGGCGGGCAGCATCACCACCGCAGTCTCCACCGCGTTCAGTCCGTACACGTGCTGGAATGCCAGCATCATGTAGAACCACAGATTCGCGAACGGCGCTAGCAGCACGATGATCAGCAGCACCGGCATCGCGCCTCTGCGCAAGACCCCTAAGGCCAGTGACGGCTGCTTGGCTCGCCGGTAGGTGATCGCGGTGGCGGCCAGCGCTAGAAGTGTGACCGCCAGGGCCGCCAGGGACTGCGAGTTGGCGATGCCGAGGTTGTTGGTCCAGGAGATCCACTGCACCCCGGCCATCACCGTCACCCCGGCCAGCAGCGGGGTGGCCAGCTCGCCGGTCACCATCACCGCATCGCTGGACGGCAGTAACTTGCGGGTGGCCGCCAAGGCGATCACCCCGAAGATCGCCCACATCAGCGGAACCATTCGCCAGGCGACGTAGTGGACTGCGACACCTGCGAGCAGGGGGATGACCAGATACACAAGCGGGTTGACTGCACCGAACGCCGCGAAGGCACTCGCTCGGGCACCGGGTTCCTCGATACGGGAGCCCAGCAGCCCGAGAGCCACGATCATGATCGCCGAGGCTCCCACTCCCTCCACCAGCAGCCCCACAGTGATCACCGGCATCGCCGGGGCGCAGGCAACCAGCACCGAACCGACGATGAAGGCGATAGCCGCGAAGGTGATGACCCGCCGCTGACCCAGTCGATCACCTAGGGAACCGGCGCTGAAGACCACCAGAATCGCCGCCAGGTTCGGCAGCTGCAGCGCGAACCCTGCATCCTCGGCGGTCAGCCCGAGGTCCTCGAGCATCGGGTTGAGCATGTAGTTGAAGCTGGCCATGACCGTGAAGGTGGCCGCCACCGCAATCGACACCCCGATCACGATCCGGCGCTCAGGCCGGGTCAGTCCACCCTCCTTGGCAGGGCTTGCGGTCGCGGTGGTCACCCGTTCAGGTTATCGCCGTGGCCGTGTCAGGTGCGCGGGCAGCCGATGACGACATCGAGTTCAACGGTTGGCCAGGAAGCGGACCGGGCCGACTGCAGAGCGAGCATGCGGCCCACTCGAACACTCTGCAGATCTGCGAGGCGCGGAAGTATTCGGGCGGTCGCCATCGCGTCCTCTGCGGCCGAGTGCGCGCGGCCGTTCTCAATGCCCAGCCGACGGCAGCATGCAGCGAGCGTGAACGGCCGGAAGCCAGCGGATCGCGCCAGTTCAGCGGTGCAGATCGTAGAGACGGCCGGGAGTCTGACTCCCAGCCGTCCGAACTCCGCGCGCAGGAAGGCTACGTCGAAATCGATGTTGTGACCAACGATGATTCGTCCGGCCAGCGTGGCCAGGATGTGACCGGCATACCGTTCGAATGAGTGTGCGTAGCGAATGTCCGTGGTTGTTATCCCGTGGATGTGGGTGGCTCCAAGGCCGCGATCTGGGTTCACCAGAGTCGCCCATTGAGATACTGGTTGGCCGCGTCGGTCGAGCTCAATGAGTGCGATCTCAACGATCCGGTCCCTGCGGGGATCTAGGCCGGTTGTTTCGGTATCGACTACCGCGAACATCGCTCCCTCCGAGTCGCTAGGTCCTAGTGTCGAGACTGCCTGAGGGGGCTGACATTGGTGAGCTACCCGGGACACGCCGTCAAGTGGGCGAGGGCGGCACATGTCGCGACCAAATGTTGCTGGAACACCTCCAGGGTGTGGCAGAAGGATTCGGCCCTATGCGGAGATCCGGTCTTGTTCTGTCATCAGTCGTTCGATCTCAGCTGCACGCTCAGCAGTGATGGGCACCAGGTTGCCACCCAAGGCATCTCGCCAAGCATCCGGTGAGTCTTTCCAGCGACCGGCCAGGAACGAATGGATCCCCGCATCGGAAAGCCGGATCAGGCACCACGGATCGACGTCCGAGTCCACGAAGTACCGCTCCACAGCTTCATGGTACTGACCAATCTCCTGGTCGAGTTACTGCTGCCCAAGCCTGTGAATTTGCCCTTCGCAGTGCATCACGTTCCTGCCTTCCGGTGGAGGATTCGAGCTTGTCGTAGAGCGCTCGAAGAACTGGATCCGTGGCCACTTGAAGGCTTTGAGGTGTGTGGAACTGAACTTCAATCTTCTGGCCATGGACTTCCCAAGTGGTGTTGGGTCCTCGATAGCCATCGCTGGTCCAGGTGTCACGCCACAGCCGTTCTACGACCTGCCACCCCGCGTCTTCGAAGGCTCGTGAGACTTCTCTGACCGCGCGCGTAGTCGCCGCTGCGTGCCACGAGGCGAAAACGGATAACGTCGTTGACCCGGAGTGAGATTTGCGACGCGGGCCTTCTGAGGTAGTTTGTGGGTCGTCGCTTCCGAGGCGCCCAGCGTCACCAGCACTGCCACCGCCAGGATTCGCCACCGGTCAAGCCTAGTTGTGCTGGCCAGGTTGGGATCTAGGTCGACGCTGGCGCTGTGTACGACGGGACGAACCCGTGCGGAGGTAGCTGAGCAGATGGCCAATTGGCAAGATTCTGATCGTCGCTTCGGATCCCGAGGTGCTTGAAGACGGGGAGAAGGTCGCCGCCGTGTCGCTGCGCGCGGGGGTGATTTGGGCGAAGACCACTCGCAACGAGCGGCAGGAAGAAGGGTGCTCTCTCTTCGTTCGTGGTGGGAACGGTCGATCAGGTCCTTTTCGCCGCCCTCAAGAGCCGACACCTTGTGGTCCGGCACTTGGCGGTTGCCGGAAAGGTAGTGATCATTGACGAAGTCCATGCCTACGACGGCTACATGGCGACCTTCCTCATGCGGGCTCTTGAATGGTTCGGCGCATACGGGGTGCCAACGATCGTTCTGTCCGCAACGTTGCCAGCAGACCGGCGTCGAGAGCTCCTGAGTAGCTACGACAAGGGCCCGGCGCAGGCGTTCGCCGGCACCTTGGGCAACATGATCACCCGGCTGCGTCCGCACACTGTGTCAAGCGCGGGTCACAAGCCCAACCGACTAGCCAAGGCCCAGCACTAGTCGCAGTGCCGAGTCGAGTGCGCGTAGCTCACTTGGGTGCAACAGACCGCGACGGCGACGGAAGCTGGACAGGGGAACGGTGTGGATGCTCGTAGCGTCAACGTAAGACTCGGGGTATTTGGCAACGCCAGCGTCTGAGCTCAGTGCAATCCTTGTCGCGGCGGGGCCTGCTGTTCCCGTGATCATCGCGACGGTTACCTCAGAAAGGTGATCGCGCAGGACATTCACAGTCAGCGCCACGGCCGGAAGCGGGCCGACCCGGGGCACTGCCACATCCCACACTTCGCCCCGCAACGGAGTCAACCGTTCGGTCATTCGGTGCCATCGCCCCACAGGGCGGCGGTAATTTCGGATACCGGAGCAGGCTGCGAATCGTAGAAGTGCTGGTAGTCCATTCCAAGTGCGACGAGCTGAGCCTTCTGGTGAAGGAGGCGCAGGCCCTCCCGTATTGCGTCGGACTGGCCATCGAGGCCCAGTACTTTGGTGTCATCTGGAACGTATTGGGCAATTTCCTGTGGAACGCGCGCTTGCATAACCACGCTGCCAGACTGGGTTTGATCGCTCATGTGTCTGACAATACGTCATACGTTCGTGGAGTGCCAGTCAGGTTGGGCCAGGCGCCGCTGGAGCCCGCGTCAGCTCGCCGTCAGCGAGACGTAGTCGGTCTGCTCGCTGGCGATCTTGCCGCAGCGTCCGCCGTTGACGATCAACTGCAGCGTGTAGCTGCCTGCCTTCTTCGGGATGATGATTGACAACTTCCCGGAGGGAGCGTGGGTGGTCGTGCGGCCGATGATGCCCTTGTTGACGTACTTGTGTGCCTTGCGGACCTGCCAGGCCTTGATCTTCAGTGTGGCTGGCTTGCCCTGGTACGCATACCGGAACGTGGCCCGCCGACCGGCCTTGCCCTTGATGCTCAGGGCCTTGGCGTAGAGCAGCGACGGCGTGCAGTTCGTTCGCACGATGTCGCCGCGGCTGCTGCGTGCCACCACCGTGTTCAGCGGGGGCCAGTGTTCCCACAGCCAGAGCGCGGCATCGCGGAGGTTCCGGTAGCCCTTCTGGTTCGGGTGGATTCCGGTGTCGCCAGAGATGATCCACGGGCTGCCCGGGCACCAGCCGGTGAACTTGCGGGAGAACGCGAACACTGCCTGCGTCGCGGTGGACTGGTCGCTGGGCCCGTCGGCGTCATTGAGGCCGTAGGCGGTCGCACCGAAGCATTGCAGGAAACTCCAGTACCGCCCCGGCGCGATGCCGACCCGGAAGTCCTTGTGGGTCCAGACCAAACGCCACGCCTCGGCCGGCAGCTCGTTGCGGACGTTGTTGGTCGCCTGAGCGATCGTGTCGTTCAATGCCTGGCGCGCAACTAGCAGCCCTTCGGCCGAGAACAGTGTGGCCGCCGGCACGATCTGCGGGTACAGCATCGGCAGGATCAGCGCGTCGGTGGTCTTCAGTAGCCGACGGTATACCTCCTCCAGGTTCTGCCGGGTGTCGAAACTGTCGATCACGCTCTGGAAGCAGTCGTAGCGTTGTAGCACTGCGCACTTGTTGCCCCCGCCGAACAGGATGTTGGTCAGCGACGGGTTGCCGCCTAGCGTCATCAGGATCAGGTCGGGATCCTCCTCGGCCACGACGTCGAGGGCGGGCAGGTTGTCGAACTGGGTGAACTTCAGCTTGTCCTTCGCCCATTCCTCGGCGGTTGATCCGGTGACGGCGAAGTTGCGGTAGTACTGCTCAGCGTTCTGAGTCGTGATCCCCTGGGTCGCCGCAAAGCCGGCTGCCCACGACACCTGGTTGTTGAAGCCGTAGTCGGTGGTGAAGTTGATGCCGGGAGCGTCCTTGCTGCCGGTGTTCGAATTGGACGAGCAGGCGTCGTTCGGGGTGTCGGCAGGCATGCAGCCGGGTAGATCGGTCACGCCCATCTCGGAGCCGTTGCCATAGAACCCGAACCCCGCCGTGAAGCTGTCGCCGATTGCGACGATCTTTTCAGGCAGTTCGTCCTGGCGTGGTGCGGACGCGGCGGGTGCAGCGGGTGCGGCGGACGCCGAGCCTGGCACATTCGCCGCCGCCAGACCCGCCATCACGCAGCAAGCCGCAACCGCTGCCAAAGCCCTTCGGAACACGGAATCCCCCTGACTCAAAGCGACCAACGCACTACTGTCCGATGCTATTCGACGCCGCACCCGGCGGCAACAGGCCGCCGTTGATCCAGCCGTGCGGTCTGAGGTGCGTCGGTGCCGCCCCAGTTCGGGTAGAGGCTGGCATCCACTTGGTGGAAGCGAGTCGCTCAGATCTTCACTCGCGCCCACGCCAGCGAGCGTCCGACAAGACTCGGGTAGCGGAAGTCGAGGATCTGCCACCCGCGATCGGACGCATGCTTGCGCAGCTTTCGGTCCGGATTCACCGCGACCGCTCTGCCGACCGCCGACAGCATGGGAATGTCGTTTGCCGAGTCGGAGTAGGCGAAGCTCGCTGCCAAGTCGAGGCCGAGTCGCTCGGCCAGCTCGCGGATCGCCACCGCTTTGGCGGGTCCGTGCAGGGGTGGGCCGACGAGCTCTCCGGTGTACACGCCGTCCTCGATCGCCGACCTGGTCCCCAAAGCCCCGGTCGCGCCAACCCGCTCGGCCACCAGATCGGCGATCTCCTGGCCGGTCGAGGTGACTAGCCAGACCTGCTCGCCGTTGGCCAGGTGGTCCTGGACAAGCTGCACTGCCTCCGGCCACAGGTTCCCGATGACGCGATCATCGAAGATCTGACCGCCGACCCGTGCTACGTCGCTCACCTTGCGCCCGGCCAGCAGGCGTTGCACTTCTCCGATGATGACGGCCATGTCGCCGGCGTGTTCGTTGCTTGTGATGGTGAATCGGACCTGTCGGAAGAGCAGGTCGGCGACCTGGCGCTTGGTGAAGTAGCCCTGACCGATTAGTCCGCGTGCCATGTAGGCGGAGGTCGATCCGCGGATCAGGGTGTTGTCGACGTCAAAGAAGGCCGCTGTCGCCATGTGAACACCCCCGTCGGCATCGAGCTGCGATCACGGTGTCGCGCTGGTGTGGTTACCCGAGTCGCTGTCGGGGGTCGCCTTCGCTGCGGGTTCGGTGCCTGAGTTGCCGGCCGGGTCGCGGACTCCGGGGGACGCGGACTTCAAGTGGCTCGGATGCCAACCACTGCTGACCGATGCCACGATGTCCGGTGGGGTCGATTGGCTGACGAAGAACTTGAAGAGCAGGTAGGAGGCGATGAAGAGCAGGACCTTCAGCAGCCCCAGCAGAGCGTCCAGGCCTGGATTGTTGCCGCAGGCGAAGTCGGAGGTGGAGTCGAAGGATGAGTGCAGCGCCATCGGCAGCAGCACGGCGCCGACGACGGCTGGCGTCACCCTAGCGCGGCCGTAGTGACGCCACAGCCGCCACACCACCGCGACCGCGATTCCGGTCCAGAACAGGTGCAATGGTTCGACCGTGAGCAGCCGGAAGAACTCACTACCGACGGTCACATCCGGTGAGGTGGTCGACACCATCGCCGGAGAGCATGGGTTGACCGCAGTGCCGTGCGGCATCACGATGGCGTAGCTCGTAGCCTCGGCGATCCCGAATCCGGCGGCGGATGCCAGCCCGACGGCGATTCCGGCGCGAGGGTTCCGGTAGCGCACGAGCGCATACAGCACCAACGGCACCAGCAGCTTCGTCGATTCCTCCACGATGCCCACCGTGGCCAGTGCAGTCTTCACCCCGAATAGATGGCTGATCAGGTCGTTGATGTTGCCTGCGATCAGTATGGATGCGCCGGCACCGGCAATTACTGCCGCCACCACCTGCCAGACGGTGACCACCTCGGCCAAGTTCAGTTGCCGAGCCACAAACCACCCAAACGCGGCGAACAGTACCGACATCGCCACCGCGCTGGTGAGCGCGAACACCGGGACCGAGCCGCCGTTCAAGTACAGCACCGACCCCGCGAGAGTCACCGCGACCCCACCGCCGTAGACCAGCGCCCACCAGCCCCAGAACCGGCCCCAGAACAGCCTCCCGCGGCCGGTCGGCGCCCCGGCAGGCGCCACCGCGCTTGTCCACGCCTGTCCGTCCCAGAACCGTAGTAGGGCGGATTTGGTAGTGGGATCTGGGCTCCAGGCCGCCGGAGGCTGGTCGGGCTCGGCGCGCCACAGCGCGGCGGCTGCCCAGGTACCGCAGATGAGCAGGACCGCAGCGGCGCCAGCGACGATGAACAGCACGATGCCAATCATGGCGCACCAGGGAGGGCTTACGCGGCCCGAGAGAAGCGTTTGCAGACGAGTCCGGACGGCAGCGCAGCCGCTTCGACCAAGATTCGCCCCAGGCTTGGCGAAGGTGGTTGATACGTGTCAGCGTCAGGCCCGATCGGTTTGCGGAAGCACCGTCAGGGCCAGCTCCAGCGCTCGGTGCGCCTGACGCTCGCATTCAATCATCGAGGTGAGCACCTCACCGTCACGCTCGGCTGCAGGTTGCCTCATCGGGGCTGAGTTCCTGGTCGATGCTGAGCTCGAGTGCTTGGTCGATCGCGCTGCGACGACACGGCCCGCCCGACTCAGTATCCAGGCTGCCTCCAGCAGATCATCTGATGCGTGCTGGGTGCACCCGGCGGCCGCCGGGTCGGCCCGAGGATTCTCCATCAGCGGGGCCACTGTCGCGAGCGCCTGCCGGACCCCATCGGTGATGGCTATCTCGATGGCATGGACGAGTTCTACGTCGACGTGGCGATCGCCCGGCTCGACTTCGGCGCGTGCGATCGACGTGCGCAGCGTCATCACACAGGCCCGGGCTCGTCGCCGGAGCCGATCGTTGGTTTCCGAGCGCAAGACGCCGCGGTCCAGATCGGTGGCGAAGGCACCGAGCCACTCCCCGGTCAGTCTCGAGTAGTCGGCGAGTTTCTGCGGCAGTGTCGAGATGGTCCAGATTGGCACGATCCACGAGGCCAGCACGGCCAGGACAGAGCCAGCCAGCACATCCAGAACGCGGGCCTCGGCGACCACCAGCGGATCCCCGCTCTGCACCACGCTCAGCATGATGATCACACCCACCACGCCGAACACAAAGATCGCGTAGTTGGCCATCTGGTACGCGAACGTGAGCAACGCGAAGACCACGGCAATCGCTGCCACAGCTGTCGGATCGCTGCCCACAGCCAGTGCCAAAGCAACCACCACGGCGGCGCCGACGAGGGTCCCCATGATGCGACCGATGGTTCGTACCGAGGTTGACGGGATGTCCGGGCGCAACACCATAACCGCGGTGATGGCGATCCAGGCCGCATGTTCGTCATTGACGAAGATCGCTGCGATGGAGCTGATGACGGCGGCCAGCGCCAGTCGGATTGCGTGACGGACCGGGACCGTACCCGGGTGCAATCCCTCCCACAGCTTCTGCGCAATCGGGGTCCGCGGGCGCCTTGGGCTTCGGCCGGGGTGCGGATGTTGGGTGATGGCCTCGCACTGCCCACCGATGCTCCGAGCGCAGGCCAGCACCAGCGCGT
>JBAXOQ010000148.1:0-10321 GCA_037133175.1 Actinomycetes bacterium | reverse complement strand
TTCTTCATGAGGCAACGACCCCTCCTACGCGGGCATCTTTGATGAGTCAATGCGAAGGCTTGACATCGGGTTGCGAGTTATTAGACTCGGAGTCTAATAGCGTCTGTGCAGCACTCGTGACATGACTCGAAGGATGGTAGCCATGAGTTACATTCCTAAAGCCGTCCACCTTCGGGAAGGCGATGGCGATGCGTGGTGGTTCCTTGCAACCCGCATGACGACCCTGGTCGACAAGACGCAAAGCAGCGGTGGCCTCACCCTGCTCATGTGCGAAGGGCCGGCCGGATTCGGCCCTCCACGGCATATCCACAAGTCCGAGGACGAGGCCTTCTTTCTGCTCGATGGCGCGATGCATGTGCGATGCGGCGACCAGCAGTGGGATCTTGAGCCTGGTGGTTTCGTCTGGCTGCCGCGCGGCATCGAGCACACGTTCATCATCACCAAGCCGGGCAAGTGCCTACAACTGACCACACCCGCAGGCTTCGAGTCATTCGTGCAGGACATTGGGATCAGACCTAACGGACCCGGTCTGCCTCCTCCCAGTGAGCCGGATATCCCTCGCCTCGCGGCGTCCTCGGCGGCGCACGGGTATGACCTTGTGGGCCCACCATTGGACCCTGCAGCCTTTGGCGTGGCCACTGCTGTGGGGAGTTAACGACGTCTGGAGTAGCCGCCTGACTTGTCGTCGGGTTGGGTTCAACCCGACAGCGGTCGACCCCGAGGCAATGTCGATCTACCATGGGCAGGTGGGGTCTCGTCGTGTGCGCTATGTAGGTGTTCTCACTGCCGTCGCTGTTGCCGTCACGCTCAGCGGATGTTCCGGAACAGGAGCGAGCGGCCCGAGCCTGGACGATGCGGTGGTGCCGCAGGTAAGTGGCAGCAGCGGCGGCTCGGCACCGATCCAGAACGCGCCGTGCGCCGACGGCACCTCCGGGATGACGATCAGCCTGGTCAACAACACCGGTCGCAGCGATTCGGAGGTCTACTGGTACTTGCAGCAGCAACCGGCCGGGTACATCTACCCCGAGCTCGTTGCGGGACCGTTCACCATGGCGGCGAAGGAGTCGATCTCGTGCTCTGCTTTGACTGCCGGCGCCATCTACTTCACCCTCGGCGGCTCGGGATCGGTTGGGTCTCCCCAACCGCATGTTGACGATCCCAAGAAGCAGGCCCAGTACTCGGCCCCGGCGATCCTGTGGGAAACCAAGCGCTTCCAGACGGTCGAGCTGACCTACCCAGGGATGGCGAACCTGACGGCCGTCGACATGATTGGCGCGCCGGTGGACATGGCCACCAGCGGCGGTGATCGCCGAGTGTTCACCTGCTACACCGACAAGCTGCAGTCGGCCCTGAAGAAGACCCTGGACGCAACCCCCGGGGCGAGCTACTCCAACATCGTGGTCACGAACAACGGGCAGTTTGTGCGCCTGCTGTCGCCGAACATCAACCCCGGCACCCCGGGGTACCCGACCTTCGATGTCTACCTGAAGTCCTTGGCCGGAACAACGCTGCGGATCAAGGCCACCAGGGGCGTGCACTACGCCCAGTACACCTACGACTATTCCGGCACCGTTGCCGCGGACGGCTCCATCGTGCTGACGTCCACTGCGGCCGCCGCGCCGAACCAGACAGTCACGATCCCGGCCGGCTCACTGACCGGCAACACCGGTGCACCCGACACGACCGGCATCTACGGCAACAACAGCCCGTACTACCTCGGCTCGGACAAGACGACAGCGCACCACGTCGGCGAGAACGATGCTTACGCAGCGGTGTACCGGGATCTGGTCGCGGGCTTCGACTACGGTTTCTGGCGCAAGGGCGGCCCGAACGACAGTTCGGCGTTCAACACCTCGACCTCACCCGGGCCGTTCGCCGGCTCCCAGCCGTCCAACCCGAGCTTCTACAACGCGTGGGCGGCCGCATTGTGGCCGGCGACGCAGGCATACGGGTTCGCCTTCGAGGACACCTACACCCTCGGCAGCCGCCACCCACTCATGGAACTGCCGTCCGGCACTACCCTGACGCTGACGCTGCAGCCCGACGTCACGCCGCCCGGTCGAGCGTGCGGGTAGGGCAGCCGTGCCGGTCAGCTCCGGCCGCAGTGACTCTCACTGCTGGTGGTTCTTGCCGAAGTACATGAGCTCCCAAATCGCGTCGCCCTGCTGAGTCTCGTTGTTGTTTGGCGTGCTACCGCTGGTGCGCTGAACTTCGACTGTGTCGGAGAAACGCAAGTAGGCCCCGTCGAACCCGATCAGCTTGGCCGCCAGATGCTTCCACCCACCCACGTCGTCGATGAACTTGTCCTGCAGGATCGTCTTGTCGCGGCGCCAGGTCACCACGGTGCTGTCGCCGTCGGCGTAGGTATAGGTCAGCAGGTCGCTCACCGGTTTGCCGGTGTCCTCGTCAAGGGTGGTCTCGGTCGCTGTGAACGACACCTTGGTGCTGTCATCGGCCTAGCCGTCAGTTGTCTGCGAGAGGTACAGGGTGAAGGGAGCCTTGGTGTGACCATGCTTGCGCTGGCCAGCGTCCAACGCGGCGTCCCAGATCTCCTGTAGGACGGCGTGCCGATCCGCTCGGGTGCGCCAGGCTTCCTTCTGTTCCCGACTCACGGCCGGGAAGCGGAGCAGGATCAGGGGTGCGTCCAGGAATGCCTGCCGGGGATCAAGCCGCGAGTAGCCAGGCAAGGCTGGAATCAACTCATCGCGCACGAATAGTCCGTCATGAGTGAATTCCGTTGCGAAGTCGAGCTCAACCAGCGAGTACCCGAAAGGCGACAACAGGTCGCACGCGTACTGCAGTGACATGCCGAAGAAGCCAGTTGCACCTCCCGGCAGGAACTGCGAACTTGCGACCACGTTGAAGGCATACGGCGGGGGGATCTCAGGATTCACTTCCACCTGCAGGGCAAGCGGCCGGAATCCGCCACGCAGAATTGCGGCGAGGACGTCCCCGTCCATACCGTCAATGTCCATCTTCAGGAAGTCTGGCGTGGCGGGGCAATCCACGCTGGCCAGCACTTTGCAGATGTTGTCCGGGGTGACGTAGGTGTTGGGCATGAGCTTGACGTCGGGGAACACGCCCAGGTTCTGCTCAAGTTCGGGAGGGTCGCCCCACTCGATTGCGGCTCCGGCGAAACCTTCCTCATACAGCGGGTAGACCGGATCATTGAACGACCTGCCATCCCAGCACCCGATGTTGACCGCGAAAGGCGATCTCGATAGCGACAGCGAGGATTGCCGGGCGGCGCGGAGCCAGCGGCTCGACATCAGCTCGTCCATGACTGTTCCTCCAAAGGTCGGGGCCCGGTGGCGTCGGTCATGGTACTTGGTCCAGAGTTTGGCTGACTGCTACTGCAACTTCACGTGACACACAAGGGGACGTCGTGCATTGGACGCAGATCCCAGGCTGGTTCCGTTGGCGAGACGCACAAGAGGAGGCCGCCGAGCACTTCGGCGACGGTAGTCGATTCCTCGAGGTCGGCACCTTCTTGGGCAGGAGCATCTGCTCGCTGGCCGAAGTCGCGCAGTCGAGCGGGAAGGATCTGACGCTTATCGGGGTCGACACCTGCCGGGGGAGCGGAGTCGAAGGACCCGTCCCTGGCGACTACCACGGTCCGGCCGTTGCTGCTGGCGGTGGCACATTTGCGGGCCAGCTCCATCGCAACATCGTGCAGTGTGGGTATGCCGATGTCATCTCGTTGGTCATCGCTGATTCGGTGCGGGCATCGACCTTCTTCCCGGACCAATCGCTGGATTGGGTCCACCTCGATGCCAATCACGATCGCGAACACCTGGGCCTGGACATCGGCGCCTGGTTGCCAAAAGTCAAACCCGGGGGTTGGCTCAGCGGGGACGACTACGACACCGGCGACTGGCCCCAGGTCGTCGAGACCGTCAACGACCTGCTGCCGCAGGCGCAACCGTGGTGCACGTGTCAATGGCGACTGCTGTTGGCAGATTCTGTCGGTATGGGCGATCTTCCACCCTGTTCTGAGTAGGTTCAATCCAGCATCCACTGCGGTGGCGCGGTCCTACTCGATTGCGACCTCGACCGGAGTCGTGGAACCGGTCAGCGTGCCATTGCCGAGCTGACCTCGATCGTTGGAACCCCAGCAGAAGATCGAGGAGTCGGCAACCGCGCAGGCCGCAGTCGTGCCGGCACTGAGCGAAGTTGCTCCGTGGGTCAATCCCTGAACTTGCACCGGGTCGGCAGAGTCCGCGGTCGCGCCGTTGCCGAGTTGGCCCGAATCATTTCGTCCCCAGCACTTCAGTGCGGCACTGGCGATCGCGCACGTGCCTGCCCAGCCGGTACTCACTGCGGTCACGCCACCACCCAGCGCCGTGATGCGAACCGGGATCGACGGCCCTGGGACGGTATTTCGGGTCTTCGCCGGATGTGTGCCCCAGCAATACGCGCTCGCGCTCTTCACCGCACAGGCAACACCTTGCCCCGCGGAAATCTGGGTCACCGAATCTGCCATCCCGACGACCTGCACGGGCGTTGGCGTTCCGGTAGTTCTACCGTTGCCGAGCTGACCGGCGTAGTTCGCCCCCCAGCAGTACGCGGACCCGTTGGCTACTGCACAGGTTGCGTTGCCCGCCGGAGAAATCGAACTCACCGTCCCCGGCAGGCCTGTGACCTGCACTGGAGCGGGGTGGGTGGTCGTCGTCCCGTCGCCGAGCTGCCCGACGTTGTTGACGCCCCAGCAGTACGCTTTGCCGCCCGCGATCGCGCAGGCGTTGGTCGATGACGTCTGGACGTCGGCAACCTCGGCGGACAACCCGTCCACCTTCACCGGAAGCGGCCGAGTGGTGGGTGGCAGTGGCACCAGTGCGCCTCGATATCCGGCAGACCCGCTGCGAGGTTGGCCCTGCGCAGTGGCGTCGCTGCCCCAGCAGTACGCCGCCCCCTTGGCCACAGCACATGTGGCACCCCAGGCCGTGCTGATCGAAGTGACCGGCGTCGGCAAGCCTTTGACCGCAACAGGGTTGGCCGAGTTGGTGGTTGTTCCGTCTCCGAGTTGCCCGACGTTGTTGCTGCCCCAGCAGTAGGCGGAGCCATTGGCGACGGCGCAGGAGTGTGTTTCCGATGCACTGACTACGGTCGCTGTGACCGCCTTGGGGGAGTTGGTTTCCCGTGGCACCGCCTGCGACGAACAGCCAGCCGCAACGACCGCCAGCACGGCCGCGGCCAACCCGATGAAGGTTGTGGTTCGCCTGTCTATTCTTCTCATCACACCAATCATCGCCTCTGTTCAACTCCGACCGCAAGTAGAATCTGACCGACCGCAGGGGTGAGGATCGACTCAGTCCGCAGCCCCGCACAACCACGAGGAGTGGCATATGAAGGCTTGGGTCTATCGCCGCTATGGGTCGCCGGACGTGCTGGTGTACGAGGAGATCGAGGCTAAGGCTCCCGGTGCGAACGACATCACGATCCGGGTTCGAGCGAGCGGACTCAATGCGGCCGACTGGCACATCATGCGCGCGGATCCGTTCCTCGCTCGGACCGTCGTTGGGCTGCGAAGACCCCGTCATCCGATGATCATTGGGTCGGACGTCGCAGGCATCGTTGAAAGCGTGGGTGAGAAGGTCACTCGCTTCTCACCCGGTGACTCGGTGTATGCCGAATCGATGATGAAAGGTGGGTGCGCGGAACTCATCGTGGTCCCCGAGGAGCGAGCTGCGCGCATGCCCTCGGGTCTTACGTTCGAGCAAGCCGCAGCAGTGCCGATGGCCGGCGTGACCGCCCTGGTGGCGGTTCGCGACGATGGCCGCCTTCAGCCCGGCCAAACCGTCCTGATCAACGGCGCCTCCGGGGGCGTGGGGACCTTCGCCGTTCAGATCGCTCGTGCGCTCGGCGGGAAGGTCACGGCCTCCTGCAGTTCGGGTGCGGTCGAGTTGGTGCGGTCTCTTGGCGCGAATGAGGTCATTGACTACACCGTCGAGGATCCGATCGATGCAGGGCGAACTTACGACCTCATCGTCAACATCGGGGGCACGCATTCCTTGGGTGCGCTTCGGCGGACGCTCAACCGTAAGGGGACCCTGGCGGCAGTCGGAGGCTCGCAGCACGGAGGGCTGCTTGGACCCGGCAGCATCGGCACGCGCGGAGCCGTCATCTCACCGTTCGTTGGGCAGCGGTTGCGGTCAGTCGGGAGTCACTCGAACGGCCCCGATCTCCAGACCCTTGCGACCATGATTGAGAACGGCGAACTGAGCCCGGTGATCGATCGCATCTATCCCTTGAGCCAGACCCCCGAAGCCCTGCGTTACCTGGAGGACGGCCACCCCAAAGGGAAGGTCGTGGTGACGGTCGCCGGCACCCCGCCCTCCAGTCGCGACGCCCTCGCCTAGGGCGTCGGTTCAGGAATCAGGCACTTCACGCGTTGCTGTCAAAGCCCGAGGGTTCAAGACCACCCACCAGGGGCCGATGCACCGGTCGTGGACTACCTAGAGCAAGTGCTGGAGCCCCTGGAGGTTACGGATCTGATCATCTGCGGGGTTATACCGCCGCGACTAACACTGACCTGCACATGTCCTCGCTGAAGGGCATGGCCTATGCGTGCGCCAGCATCGTTGCAGTCGACGACCTGGCCGCCGTCTACGACCAGCCGATCGAAGTTGAGATGTTCCCGACGGCCGTGTTCACCGAGCAGACCCGGACTGACCGGGTGGCAACGCGCAGCTACGGGCGATCGCCCGCGCTCGCCCTCCGTTACCGGCTTGGTTGCGGGTCGTGGGATACGCCCTGTCCGCTGTGGCTGCCATCTCGATCTTGGCGATGTCGATTGGGATCATGATTGCCTCCCTCGCGACCAGCGGGTTGTCGAGGTCTGAACTGATATAGCGCATGGTCCATGTGAACGCCGGACAGCGACTCCGAGTCTCTCCGTCGTCTGTGGCATATCTGGTTGGGCCAGCGGTATTCTGCCCAGGTCGCGGTTACGTAGTCCAACGTCGGTACCGGTGGCTTGTCGAAGGAACTCCTGAAGACGTTCAGGTCCTACCTAGCGATCCTGTACACCGACCCGCCGAGCGTCGAGATCCTTCGCTGGCAGTTTCAGCTGGTCGGACGAGGTGAGATCCTCCTTCCCGGAGGAATGTCGATGGTCGGCTGCCTGACCCGAATTCAAAGAAACTCCGGCGAGCGATGGCGCCTGTCGGTGGACGATCTGTCCACTCTGGCGCAGGCGATGATCTCCGGAATGCACGTCCAGTTCTTCCTGCGAGGAGCCGACCGGACCGCTTTGGAGGTGTGGTGGCAGGAGGCGCGGATGGTGGTCGACGCACTCGCTCGGTTGGCCGAGCCGGGCTCAGACCCGTCCAAGTACCGCCGAATGCGACTTCCCGCTCAGGTGGCAGCACCGAGACCGGACGAGGGACGGCAGCAGGGAATCCGACGTGTACAACCGCCTTCCCAGCAGTTGGCGAACGCTCTTGGTGCCATCGAGTTTGGCGGCCAACCGTCAGTCCGGTAGCGCTGCGACTCGATCACGGCCAGCTGCTTTGGCCACGTACATGGCCTCGTCGGCTCGGTCGAGCGACTGGTCCAGCACGTCCAACGACTCCAGCAGGGAGACCCCGATGCTGAGCCTGGGGGTGGCGGTCGCACCGGCGATCTCAACCGGTGAGCTCACTGCCACGCGGATCTTCTCCGCAGCAGTGATCGCTCCCGGTAGGCCGGACACGCCGGAGAGGACTATGACGATCTCATCGCCGCCGACGCGAGCGACCACATCGCCGGAACGCACACACGCGGCCACACGGGCGGCCACGACGCGGAGCAGTTCGTCGCCTCCCGCGTGGCCCAACGAGTCGTTGACGTGTTTGAAGTTGTCCAGATCGCAGTAGGCCAGTGCCACGTCAGCGCCGGCGCGCGGGGAGCGTTCAAGGACTTGGCGAACGTGGTCCCGTAGACCCCACCGGTTGACCAGGCCCGTCAGAGAGTCGTGGCGGGCTTGGTATCGCGCGTCGTCGGTCGCGTGCTTTTGGTCCGTGACGTCTACGAATGAGGTCACGACCGCGACAATTCGATCCTCGCCCTCATGGCGTAGCGGGCGACTGTTGACGTTGTGCCACCTCAGTTCTCCGCGGTGCATCCATCCCATGACCGCGTCCACCACGGGCTCGCCCGTCTGCTGCACCACCGCGAACGGCCGTTCGTGTGTGTCGACCGGCTGGCCGGCGGCGTTTACGAATGGCACCCGTTCGGCAAGGTCGAGCATCGGTCGGCCGAGCATGTCATCCGCCTCAACGCCGAGCAGTCGGGCGGCGGCGGGATTGGCGGACAGCACGATGCCCTCGCCGTCGGCCACGACGACCCCTTCATGCAGGCCCGCCACCGTCGCGCGGTAGAGCTCCTCGGTCTCCGCCAGTCGGCGTGCCGCAGCAATGTGGTCGGTGATGTCGAGGCAGGAGCCGACGAAGCCGGCAAATTCGCCGTCGGACGCGAACCAGGGCGCGCCGGCGTCCAGAATCAAGCGGTACGCGCCGTCGGCCCGCTGAAGTCGGTAGGTCATTTCGAAGGGGGTGCACTCGGCGAAGTGACCGAGGTACGTCGACATGCACGCATCGGCGTCGTCGGGGTGGACGCCAGTCAGCCACCCGGTGCCAGACTCCTCAACCAGAGTACGTCCCCGCCACGTCAGCCAGGCATCATTGAAGCCGGTGCACATCCCAGACGTGTCGGAGACCCACAGCAGTGCGGGGTGTTGGTTGGCCATGGCACGCCAACGGTCGGCCTCGTAGACCAACGCACCTTTGGGTAGATTCCAGGTTACCAACTGCTCAGCACTGTTCATGGCCACCTTCTCCGGGTTCGCAGGACTGGTCCACCCTCACGGGTGGTGATGAATCCGCAATGTCTGAACGGCCGCACCTGCTGGCCGGAAGGTTGCGAATCGCGTTTCCCTTCCGCAGGCCTTGTGCCACGGTGCGATGCTGGGATCGAGTTGGATCGGTGGCGCTGGGGCCGAGACCAACCGCGTTCAACATTGACCCGCCGATGGTCGGCGCCGAACATCGCTGGGGATTCATGGTCTGGCCCTGCGAGGTGGCGTCAGCGATGGCGGTCATGACTTGCACTGCCGTTCGCGACCATCATATGCATCGGACTTTGGTTGCCCCCCCCGTGGGACGTGGGAGTCACGGAGCGATTCGAGGATAAGCCTGCGTTCTCTCAAGAATCAACGTCTTCTTCATACCCTGGTATGGCAACCGGCGAGCCTGGGCGGGGTGTGGCCGGCGAGCCCAGGCGTCGGTGATCAGCGCTGGTGGCCCGCTCAGTTCCTGATTGCGTACCCGTATGCGAGCGAGGTCGCAACGAAGATCCACACAAGGTAGGGGAGTAGCAACACTCCAGCCCAGGTCTGGGCGCGCCAGGCCGAAACCACCACTGGGATGGTCGTGACGGCGGCAACGGTCAGGGCCACGGCCGCCGGCCACGGCTGGTTGGCCAGGTAGAACAACCAGGCCCAGGACAGTGCGGCGATCACGCTCACGCACAATGACCCCAGCCACACCCAGACCCCGGCGGCGCTTCCGGTAAGTGCCACGGCTATTCCAGCTGCGATCAGAACCGCGAAGTTGTAGGGCCAGATGAGTCCGAAGACGAAATCGGGTGGCTGCCATGGTGGGCGTTGCAGCGAGCGGTACCACGCGTCACCACTGGACACCCAAAGGCCTGAACCGGCCGCATAGAGCAGCACGATCAGGGTACTCGCCACCGACGCCACGATTCGCACGCATCGAATCTTGCCACTATCTCGCCGACCGTACCGCTCGGCCCGACCAGCAGCCGATCCATGTGCTGCGTCAAGCGCGGCAATCTTGCGCACGATTGGCGTTCCCACCGCGTGCCCCATTTGGCCTCGCGGCGCTCAATGTGACGACGCCCGCGTGTCGAAACCTCAGTATGCGCACAACCTGGGCGATCGGGGTTCTGGTGGTGGCCTTCGCTGCCGCGGGTGACCTGCCCGTCGTCGCTGCGGTCGGACTCGCCGCGCCTGAGTCGGCGGCAGCCACTGCGGCGGCTGGCACGCCGCGCGTCATTCCACGCACACCGACGGCGACCATCCCGGTTCCCCGGTCGTGGCCAGCGTCGGCCGCGCGCCGGGTCGTGGTCGCGTCGTTGGCGCCGCAGCTGCTGTCGTGCCGCAAGACGGGGACCGCCAGGGCCGGCCGTCGGCTGGCCACCGTCTCCATCGCCTGCAAGATCGGTACACCCGAAGACAGCAGCGTCGAGAACGTGCGCGAGAAGCGCGCGATGGCGATCTTGTGGTTCAGTGGTCCGAAAACCGGCGCCCTAAGCTTCATGA
>JBAXOQ010000147.1:0-10395 GCA_037133175.1 Actinomycetes bacterium | reverse complement strand
GGCCGAGAGGACGCGGGACAGCCGCCCCCGATCGGGGCTGCGGTCGCGGCGTCCTGTGCGGTCCCCGGTTACTTCACGCCGGTCACCATCGGGGCGCAGCGTTATGTCGATGGTGGGATGACGTCGGTGTGCAACGCTGATGCGCTGCTCGGGCAGGGTCTTGATGTCGTCGTCATCAGCGCACCGATGGCCATCCACTCGGGCCTTCGTTGGGCGCTGGACACCACGGTGCGTCGCGTCGTGCGCCAGCAAGTTGACCGCGAGGTCGCACTGCTGCGCAAGGAGGGCACCCAGGTCTTCGTCTTCGCACCTGTCGCGGCTGACATCGATGCGATGGGCGCCAACCCCATGGCCCCGGGACGGGAGCCGCAAGTCGCCCGCACCAGCCATGCCAGTGCCTGCGCGAGAATCGAAGCGGACCCGGGCTTTCGCGAGGCGCTCGCCGGTCCGCGCTGATCGCAGTCAGAGCAGTGGGGGTTGCAGCTAATCCGCGTATGGCCTTCTGACACTTCGTGCGGCTTTCTCGTCGGCCGGGCCTTTGTTTCGTGAGGCGCCCACGTCGGATTAGCGAGGCCGGAAGACGTCAGTTCAGTGGTCGATCCATTCAACGCTGACGACCTTTGTGTCGTCATTGATGATGTAGGCAACTCGGTACGGGCCTTTGCCGGCGCCGTAGCGTCCCGTCAATGGTCCGTGTAGCTGACCGCCGATGCGGTGAGGGTTGGCCGTGAGCGCGCCTTCGCAGAATTCGAACGCGGCCGCCGTGATTGCTTCAGTCAGTGCGTGGCTGAGCGCGCTGGTGGGCTTCTGGTATTGGACGCGGCATCACGCTGGGCCGTGTCCGGTCTTATGCGCCAGGTTGGCGGCGCTGACGCATCAGTGATGCCATGTCGTCGCTGCTGATTCCTTCTGGTTCTGCAGCGGCGTGCGCCAATGCTGCCATCGCTACCGGATCGCCGAGCAGTTGAACGGTCATTTCCAGCGCGTCCAAATCCTCGGCGGAGATCAGCACGGTGTCAGCAACGCCATTTCGTGTCAGGTACACCCGGTCATGCTCAGATGCAACCTGGCGGGCAACCTCATCCAGGGTCGCCTTCGCCTTTGATACTGACATCGTTCGCATAGTCCGAATAATGGTCCAGGGCATCAGGTGGTGTCACTAGCCCGCGGCATATTCTCGACAAGCGGCACGCAAATGATTGGGCGCCATCAAACAGGCAGCGATCCAGCACGCCATGAAATGGACGTTTGGTGCCGCCCAAGTCCCGCCGCGTTCGACGTGACACGGGTGCAGCGACGGATGCGATGGCGATTCCCTGCAGGCCCGGTCATTCAGGAGTGACGGTGGGCTCCTCCCATAGTTGAACGACGTTCCCGTCGGGGTCGCGCAGGGACGCAAACCGACCAATGGGATACCGGGTTGGGTCGACGGTAACGACAGTGTGGGCCGCCCTGAGTTGCTCGACCATGGCATCGAGGTTTCGGACACGGAAGTTGAGGGCGAACGATTGATTGTCGCGCCAGAAGAACTCGTCGGTGTCGCGGTTGATCGGCTCGGGCATCGGCGCGAACGCGGTTGGACCGGATTGCTGTTCCCAGGCATCCGCGTCGTAGGAGGTCGGGACAGGGCTCACACCGAGGTTGACGTCGTACCATTTGGCCAACGCTGCGGGGTCCGGTGAAATGAAGAAGAAGCCCCCAAGGCCGAGTACTCGTTCCATGCAGAGAAGCTAACAGCACCTGATCGACACATGGGTGGGTCGCGGGCCGAACGTGCCGCACAATCGCTTTGGTCGCTCACGACTTTGAGTTACCGTCTGGTGAGCGGTCACTAGTTGAGGCAGCCCAGCCTGCCAAAGGAAGGAGAATCCGATGCCAGGCTCAATGGTGAACACAGTCGCGATCATCGTCGGTTGCTGCGCTGCGATGAGTGTAAGGCCGTGCTGATCTACTCGATGGGCGTCTCGGTGGATGGCTTCATTGCCGACCGCCAGGGCGGGTTCGGGTGGTCGGTTCCTAGCGAGGAGCAGTTTCGGTTTCACATCGAGCAGGTGCGCGAGCTCGGCGGCTTCCTGTGTGGCCGCCGGCTGTACGAGACCATGCTGGTGTGGGAGACCGATCCGTCGATGCGCGACAACGAGCTCGAGGCCGAGTTCGCTGACGTTTGGTGCGCTATCCCGAAGGTTGTGTTCAGCCGCACGCTCGACAGTGTTCAGGGTAACGCCCGGCTCGCCGAGGTGTCGGTGGCACGGGAGGCCGCTGCGGCCCTCGACGTGACCGACAAGGATGTCGCGATCGGCGGCGCCGGCCTGGCCGCGGCAGCAATCGAACTCGGCCTCGTCGACGAGCTGCGCATCTTCCGCCATCCGGTCGCCGTCGGTGGCGGCACACCCTTCCTGCCGCCGGTCACCGAAGACGTTCGACTAGACCTGGTCGAGACCAGGACGTTCGGCTCGCGCGTGATCTACGAGCGCTACCGGCGCGCCCGCGGACAGTCAGGCTGACACCGCCGTCCGAGTAGTCAGCGCCTTGCCGGACCAGTGCGTCAGGTGGCGCGGCAGGGCGTGCTCAATCGCGGGAATTGGTGCCCTCGAACCGGTCGAGCGCGCCCTCCAGGCCGTCACGCACAGCGCGGGGCAACAACCCGATGGTGTTCTCGTCGATGCCGAGGACATTGTGGATTTGCACGGACGCGACGATGCTCTGGTCCAGGCACCGCAGGGCGTGCGTCTGAATCGCCTCGGCCATGCCTGCCAGGGCGCGCCACGTCGGCCCGTGGGCTGTCATCAGCAGTGAGCATTGCAGCACGTACTCCACCGGCGTGTCCTGGTTGCAGGCGGCCGCGAACTCCTGCACATCGGCTGGCTCGGCGATGCGCACGACGACCGTGGTGCCCACGGACAGTGGGTACGGTGGCGCGGCCGGTGCCGGCGCCAGGACCTGCAGGACGTGGACCTCTACGGACAACTCCGGGGTGATGTCCAGGTCGAACCGTTCCATCGGCCATTTGCTCGACGGTAGCCATGTGGTCGCCGCCCACGCCAGTTCCAGATTCCCGACCAATCCCAGCACAATCAGTTCGACCGGCACCGGGGCGTGCAGGAAACGTGCTGTCACCTGCGTCGGCACCCAGCCCGCCTGGCTCGGGCACAACCGGGCGAGCTGGCCCCGCGACGGAATGGTTGGTCCCATGTACACGACCGCGGGCCCGTCATCGTACGGGTCGCCCAGCAGCACCCCCGGGGCGTGGACGGTGCCCTCGTCGATGGCATGCACGATCACCATGTCCCCGTCGTCACCGACGGTGGGGCGTGCCTGCGGATGGGTGAACGCGACCCTCTCGCCGACTGCGGCCGGGTCTCCGAACAGGACAATCATTTCCAGGGGCCTGCATTGATCACTCATATCTGTCCTGCTCCTTATACTCGGTGTGTCAATCATCTGAACCAACACCCGAATTCTAGCATCGAATAACGATAAGGATATTTGATGCGATTATCTGGGACGTCCCAAACCAAAGAGGGACAAACAACGATATGGTTGGGAGCATGACAAGCAAGAAACTGCGGCGAGTGCCGATGATGGCGCTAACCCGACCCGGCTCACCCATGGCCATCTGGGCCAAAGCCGAGCAGGCATGGGCGGACAAATCGTTGTCGGGCAACACCAAAGGGCAACGGCGCCGGGCCATGAGGGTCCACATGGACGCGGCCGCCAGAGATCAGGACCCTGACGAGGTGCTCGACGTCCTGCTGACCGGCGGCCCGGCGGCCGTGGCCTGGATGGAACGGATCCACCAACGGGTCAAGGACGATGCCGGGGCGGGGGAGGAAACGACCCGGCGATACGGCTACGTGTGGCGTACAGCCGTGACCGACTACTTCGCCCCCGACACCGCTGACCGCGATCGGCAGCGCGACGATCCGTCCCCCGACACAGTCGGCAACGCCGACGAAGCCGACGGTCCCGGTGTCGGTACCAGGACCCTCACGCTCGACGAGCACCTCAACCAACGGCTCACCCGGTGCGCGTGGCAGTACCCGAACGAATCCACGACCGAGGTAGCCCGCCGACTCATCGACGAAGGGATACGCATGCACGAACACCCGGGCATCACTTTCATCGACGGCCCGCACGGCCGCGCCGCCGCTCTCGCCGCCGGCCCGGCCGTCGAGGACGTGATCGCCGCGATCGGTGCCGACGCGGCAACCGACGCGATCGAATCCGGTGACGACCTGCCCGAACATGCTGGCGAGCTGACCGGTTTGAACCCGACCCAACTACGCGTCGCGCTGGCCTACTGGACGCGGTGGATGCGGGGATCGCGGGAGAATGACGGGTGAACCGGGAGCTTGAAGATAATGATAGCTCCAGCTATAATAAGTGGAGCTATCATTATGTGGAGGCGTTGTGGCACCAGGTTTCACCAAGCCGGCGGAGTTGTTCGACCGGGACGTTGAGTGGTCCGAGCTGTCCGCGTTTGCCTCCAATCCGGCCCTCGGTGCTTCGCTGGGCTTGATGTACGGCCGACGGCGGCAGGGAAAGACGATGCTGCTGGAACTGCTGGCCGAAGTGTCCGGGGGGTTCTACTTCACAGGGTTGCAGCAATCGTCGAAGCTGAATCTGGGACGGTTGAGCCAGGCATACGGCGCGTTCACCGGACGCTCGGACGTGCCGGTCCAATTCCAGTCGTGGGAGCAAGCCCTCGGCGCTCTGCTGGCATTGGGTCAGGACGCACCCGTCCCGATCATTTTGGATGAATTCGGGTACCTGATGGAGAAAGAACCGGCGCTGCCGTCAGTGCTTCAAGCACTGCTGAGTCCCCGCGGTGCCGCGCGAACGGCAACACGGGGGCGTCTGCTGATCTGCGGTTCGGCCATCTCGGTCATGAAAGCCCTGTTGGCCGGGCCCGCGCCGCTGCGGGGACGAGCCACCCTGGAGATGCTCGTGCACCCGTTCGGCTACCGGGACGCCGCAGCGTACTGGGGACTGGACGGGCAGTGGGAGGCCGCTTTCAAAATGCACGCGCTCGTCGGAGGCACCCCGGCGTACCGTGATTTCGCCGGCGGCGATGTGCCGGACTCAAGCTCCGACATCGAGCGGTGGGTGCCAGCGACCCTGCTCAATCCGTCGTCGGCGTTCTTCCGGGAAGGGCGCATCCTGTTGGAAGAAGAATCGGAGATTTCCGACGATGCGCTGTACTGGTCGGTGCTGACCGCGATCGCTGACGGCAACACCCGACGCGGACAGATCGCTTCGATGATCGGGCGACCGAACACTGCCCTCGGGCACCCGCTGACAGTGTTGACGGACACCCAACTCATCACAAAACACGAAGACGCGCTGAAGTTAAAACGTGCAACGTTCCATATCGCCGAACCGATCCTGCGGTTCCGCCAGCTGATCATCGAACCTAACGAGAACAGGCTCACCCGACGCCGAGGCCAGCAGGTATGGGAGCAGAGCACCGACACGGTCAGCAGCCGAATCTACGGACCTCACTTCGAGCAGCTCGCCCGCGAATGGACCCAGGACGCCAGCGCCGACACGCTCGGCGGTCAGGTCGGCCGGGTCGGCAGTTCCGTGATCGATTGCGCGGCCTGCACCCAAACCCACGAGATCGACGTCGTGGCGCTGGCGAAGAACCCACACAGCGCCGAGCGCGTGATCGCCATCGGGGAAGCCAAATGGCGCGCCACCCCCGTGGGCATCGCCGAACTCAATCGGCTCACCCACATTGGCGACGTCGTCACCAGGGCGCACGCATCGGCGGCACACCTGCAGGTCCTGCTGTTTTCCGGCGGCGGGTTCACCCCCGACCTGCGACAAGCGGCGACGGCGAGCGACGGACGGGTCCAACTCGTCGACCTGGGACGGCTCTACACCGGCAACTGATCGATCGATGTGCCGCGCGTTGATGGACGTGGCGCGCGCCGAATGGGGTATTGCGCAATTGGATAGCCAGGATGCTCCGCTTCGTTGACGTGTCGCTGTCAGCACGTCATCGGGCACGGCGCCGGCCGACCGTGATGCGGTCTGCGTGTCCACAGATGTAGACACGTGGACGGTTGTGTGCGTGGGAACCGGATGATCAGTTCCGGTTCCCACGGTTTGTGCTGTGTGCCGACTGGTGCTAGGCCGCGCGCCGTTTCCTGGCGGCTGATTTGTTACAGGTGCCGCACCCGGTGTTGTCACGCCGGACCCTGGGGCCGACCTGACCGGTGAAGTACCGGGACTCGCCCCGGCATTCCCGCTCACACACGGTGTTGCCGCAGCGCCACAGCCCCATATCGTCGCTGCCGGGTTTGAGCTGGTCGGCCAGGCGCCCCGGGTCGGACAGGTTCGCCACCAATTCTGCGGCGATGCCTTCATGCAGGTCGGCCAGTGACTGTTCGGGCTGCGGGTTCTTTCTCACCTGCGCGCCTTTGCTTTCCGCTTTGGCGCACCAGGGACACCCGGCCGCGCGCCGTCCGCTGCGGCTGTACAGACGGGCAGGCCATTCGCGGGCACAGTTCGGGTCGGCGCAACGCCACCACATCACGTCGTGACAGCTGATGGGGGTGAACTCGGTGGTGCGCCCCGGGTGGGTCAGGTTCCGGCGGAACTCGCCCAACAATGTCGCGTTGCGGGCCAGCGAATGCTCGGGCGGAGTGCGCACCAGGGCATCCCACTGCCCGTTCGCTCGCCCCAACGCGTCCGCCTCATCGGTGGCGGTGATGACCACGGGAGTGACCTTGAGCCAGGCCACGATGACATCAGCTATCTCGCGCGCTGTCGGGTTCTTCCCAACCATCCGGCACCTCCTGGTCCGTTTCAGACCCTTTTCGCGGACACGGACGGAACGCTGGTAGTTACGGGCCATTTGCCTGCTGATACGCCTGTCCACCATGAGGCGATGCTTCCCCTGGTGTGTGGCAAACGGGTCGATGTTGACCGCGGCCCCAAAAGCGGGCAGGTACAGGTCAATCTCGGTTGCACCCGCGACGCGGTGATGCAAAATGACCTCGGTTCCGGTCAGGATTCGCACCAGCTCGCCCACCTCGAACTCCAAACGCGACGTTCCGTGCAGACAGCAGGTGCGGCAGAAAGCGTGACCGGCCCGGGTGATTTCGTTGATGGGTTTGGTGAAGGTGATGCCGCAGACGCACTGCCACCGGCAGTTGTCGTGGTGGTCGCTGGTCAGGAATTTCGCCGTCCGGCACGGTCGGTCCAGGTTGGCCCGGAACGCAGCGGCGATCACCGGATAAGTGGGCATCAGCATGGTGCTGGCGTCACGCTGCGCGGCACCTCGGAAACACTTTTCCGGACACGTGCATGCTGCCTCAGCGGCGAGCTGGGATTCGTCCCAGTGCTGCTGGCGGTAACGGTCGCGGGCCAACGCATTGACCTCGTCCCGGTTCAGGTGGCGGCGGTTGTTCTGCCACGCGTTACGACACGTGGTGCAGTAGGAATGCACCCCGCGACCGCGGTTGGTCGGGTCGAACTCCGTGATGGGTTTGATCATCCGGCATCCGTTCGTGCCGGTGCACCGGGAGTAGCCCTCAGCAATGAGCCGATCGAGTTCGGCCTCGGCGGCACGGCGGGCCGCAAACGCGGGGTCGGTCCGACGGGCGGCTTTGCGGGTCGTGCTCGAGCATTCCGAGCATTCCGGGCGCCGACCACCTAGACCCCTGACTGAGGCCGCAAACTCCGTCAACGGTTTGTCGACCCGGCACACCCTGCACGCTTTGCACCCACGCTCGCTCACCAGCATCCGGTTGCGCTGGTTGAACGCGTGACGTGTGGCGGCCGCGGGGTCGGCCGCGGCGCGCTTGAGCTGGCGCTTGACACCCAAGCAGGTCTGGCACTGGGACTGGCTCCGACCTTTACTGCGGGAGTATGCGGCAGGTGGTTTGGCACAACCGCATGCGGTGCACGTCCTGGTCGCGGGCGTCGGGTTGGCGGCTTGCAGGTCACTATCTTGGTTGATGCCCATCTCGGTCACTCCCTGTCGTTTCTTGCCTGTGGAATCCGGCGAATTCCTATTTCCGTTGTAGCACGGGCAATTTCTGTCGCCGCCGGATTCTGCGCCGTCCTGGATGTCAGGTGCAGGCCGGGAGATCGGCGAGAACCGTTGTGTCACAGGGGAAAACGGGAGATTCGTAGACGTTTGGTTTGGGACGTCCCAGGGCTATCGGTTCTGCCGTCCGGAACCGGTTTCATGTGCTACAGCCGTCCGTGGAGGCTCCGGGTCTTCACGGACGGCTGTTCCCCGATCAGGTTTTGACGCCGTCACGGTCCAACGGGCGGACACCCAATTCCGCCAGAACCAGGGATGCGGATCGTCGTGAGTCACGGGGACGGGAAGAGGAGCTTCCATGAGGTTGGCTTCTTGGCAAACGGTAGGTAGACGTCATCGCTGCACACGGTGACGGCTTCTGCACCATCTTTGTCTGTGCGCATCTGGACCGTGATCGGTTTGTCTTGAAAAGCGTCGGCTTTGGCCCTGATTTGTGCAAGGTCCTCTCGGGTGAACCGGAAACTGGTGCGCGCGCTCACCCGGTTGAATCGTGCGTCCAGTTCGCTGTAGCCCGGTGGGGGCTGAGCGGCCACCAATGCGTCGTGGACGGCCTGGCTGACCTCCTTGCGGGTCTCCTCCCCGTCGACATGCCGTTGAGCGTGCGCTTTCAACTCGTCCCAGTCGATTGGACCCATAAAGGCGACAGTAGTCGCTACTGTGCCGATCATGCCGTTGGATGATGTGGTGACCGTGGAACTGCGTGCTGACGTCTTCAGCGATCTGGCTTCTGTCGCTTTCGCGGCCAAACACCAGGGAGTCGCCAGCCGCGAGCCAGGGTCCGAGTACCTGCAAACACACATGTATGTAAGGGCAACATCAAACCTGGTCGAAATGTGGGCCACGGACCGCCATCAGATTGCGGTAACCAGCGTGCGAACGGCCACCGATGTGACAGTGACCGCCGTAGTGCCCATCGATGATATTCGGCAGGTGGTGCGGGCGACGAAGGGAAGCGACAGCATCATCACGATGCGATTTGGTGACATCAACGATACTAAGATCGCCCACCGGGTCGAATTCGAATACGACAGGGATGACGCTGCCAATCCGTCGTTTCCGGATTCCCCGTTCCCACGATGCGCCGATCAATCCAGTACTCGTCGGGCGCTTACCGCACATTGCTACAAGTGGCCAGATCTTCGGTTCCCAGAGGAACTGCGCCTCGGCGCGCAATACGTGGCGAAGACGAGCATGAAACTCAACGCAATATCCCTGACGAACGTGGTGCAACTGTGCCCGAGTAGTCGGAAGGATCAGCCACCGATCGAGTTCCGCTTCCTGGCCTCGGTGAACATGGTGGAAGCGATGGGTGGTTCTGAGACGACGCCGGTGACATGGTGGTACGGCGTGATGGGACTGAGGCAGTGATTGACCGGTGTTCACAGCTCCGGTGTCCACAGATGTAGACACCGCCCGCAGGGCCTGGGCGGATTCGGCCAGATCCTGATTCCGGCCCTCGGAGCATTTTCGAAAAAACGTGAGGGGCTCCTTGAAGATATTAGGCGGTAGGGCGCAAACGAGTAACTAACGGCGGACCAGGCGGTCACCGGGTAACCGACCGTCGCGACCGTTGTGACCGGTCGGCGGGTCTGGTTCGGACTGCCGGTAGCGGCGTGAGTTGCGGTGGCGCGCAAAGGGTTGGTTCAATGCTGGGCAATCCTGCTGCAGCCAGGATTGCCCAGCATTGAACCAACCCTGCAGTTCATAGCCAACGACGTTGGCAGCGTTAGCAGCGGCGTCGTCGCCGCCTCGGCACCGACGGCTGCCGTTGGCGTCTGGCTGATGCCGCGAAGGTGCACCGGGGAATCCGGGTGTTCCCGGGCGACCCGGGGGCAGCGTTCCCGCTCGGTGAGGTCGGGACCTGCTCGCAACGATAAACCGTGTTGCTCACCCCCGGTCCCGACCTCGGGTGCAGATTGTGCGGAACGGTGAACCGTGTTCTGCACCGCCATCTGCCCCGTCACGCTCAGGTGAGTGCGTTACCCGTTCAGGCAGCCAAAAGATCAACATCGGGTTTGTGGTGTAGTGGCAAACCGGGCACACGGGAGAACCGGGAGAACCGGGAAACCGGAAACCCGCGTTCGGCAACGACATGTTCGTGGCCATGTGTCTGTTAGAGCTTTTCGCGGAATGATCTTTAGAAACCGGTTGGAGGGGTGACGCTGAGTCCTGGACGCTAGGACTGGGCGGGTGATTCGCCTACCGGTCCGAACCTGGTAATCCTCGGTCGCGGTTGGTGCGCTGCGACGGGTGATCTGCTGGCGGGTTTGGACCTGGTTATCGACTATGGCGAAGGTGCCCTGCGACGGTTGATCTGCGGGCGGGTCGGGTTCCCG
>JBAXOQ010000146.1:0-10420 GCA_037133175.1 Actinomycetes bacterium | reverse complement strand
GAAAGCCAGCGCCGAACCAGGCGGTAGCAACACCAGGTCGCGTCCTGCTACCTGTTAACGAAGTCATGACAGAACCTGTCAACGAAGTCATGACAGAGGGTGTAAACGAAGTTGTGAGACATGACATACCAACAAGCCGGACTACCGCTACCAACTCGGGCTATCCACCACCTGTCACCCGACTTCTAAAGGAGTTGGAGTCGGAGAACGCCCGGCTAAAGAAGCGGACTCACAATCCCCGTGCCACAGCTAGCTTCCTCGTACCGCTCTAGAGATGGCCACCCGAAGCAGCAGGCGCGCAGCTGCCACTGGGAGTAGCGGATCATGATAGTAGTAGGGTGACCTAACAACAGCCGAGATGCCGGAGCGGAGCGATAAGCCCCTGTTCCCAGCGAGGTACAACACCCACATGGCAGCCTTTTCCCGGGGCATCAAGCTGTCGGAGACGCCATCGTGGCGCCACTTCTCTAGGATCATGAGGTTGCTTGCTGCAATGTCGGACCCAATAGTTTGCTTCATCGATCCGGGTACCTGCACAATTTCTGCATCTACGGAACCGGAAAAGGCCACCGGGAAACGCCAAGAGACCCTCAGCCACATGTCGTAGTCCTGGTAGGCAAGCCGTTCGTCAAATAGCCCGACTCGGGCTAGCACACTCCGACGCACGGTGACGCTGGATACTGGCATGAAATTGTGCCTCTTGAACAAGTTCAGGAATATCATTCCTTCAGGTCGATCCGCACCGCGCGTCTCCGTGAGGAAAGTGTCGTGGTCAGGCCTCCCATCAGGGTCCACGACGAGCGCGTCTCCGTATACCATCCCTGTTCGCGGCGACTGACGGAATCGCCGTAGGCTGTTGGTGATCATTTCCGGTAATAGCCTATCGTCAGCATCGAGAAAGATCAGAAACTCCCCTTTCGACGCGCGGATCCCGTCGTTCAACGAGGCGTTAAGCCCCAGGTTGACTCCATGGGTGAGGATCGTGCAGGGGATCGCAGTCGACCGCGACCACTCATCGATTGCAAGTGCAGAACTGTCCGTCGAACAATCGTTGATCACAACAACTTCCAGAGGTTCGAGGGTCTGTGCGTCGATGCTCTCAAGGGTTCGGCGAACGTAGGCCGCCTTGTTGAAGCACGGAACGATCACCGAAACGGTCTCCCCATTCCCTTCCTGGGGAACTCGGTCTAGAGCGCCCGGGTACGATTCCGCCGTATAGCGACGGGCAACACTGTGCGAGCTCAGCCCCCTGGTTGTACGCAAGCCTAGTGGCATATCTTCACCCCCCAACAAGACCACGATCCGTTACCTTGAAGACTACAGCCTGTGGATGAGGTGACGACCTGTCTGGGTGAGGCCATCAGGCCCGCACACAGTTGCGCGAAAGAAGAACGCAAGCCGTTTGAATTCTGAAGGCTCTCGTCGATACTGTCCAGTCCTCGAGCGTCGTCGACAATCGCCAGTGGGTGGACCCTGCATGCCGACGACTTGAGCCGTAGCGGTAGTTGTCGGACGGCAACTTGGATTCGCCGATCTCACTGAGCGATGCGAAGAACCCGCCGACGCAGGTAAGCGACCGTCGAGTCTGGCGCCATGGCACGGACCCGCTCCATTTGGGCAAGTAGCCGAGCTTCGTACCACTTCAGAGGCCCCCTGGCCTCACTGAACCTCGGCGTGCACACTAGCCTCAGAAGCGGCTCAAGGAATGTCCAATCCAAGAGGGAATCGGGTTCCAGAATCGGGAAGAGCCGCTCACTTTCTCTTAGGTCTGGTGCCATGCCAGCCAGGCTGCAGGGATAATGTACGGCAATTGAACGGTTCGGCCTGCGTTTGGCGACCACGTGGTCGCAGCTGAGAAGCAGAAGTACCCTGCTGGGATCGTCGGGGGGACCGTCGAGACCCAAAGCCACAAGCGCGGACAGCGCTCTGGACCTCTGGCACGAACCGCTCGCCACGGCAGCGGCCACTCCAGAACGGCGCCACATCCACTGTGGCCAGGGGTCAGAATGTGTCGGTGCGAGCTGACGACCTGCGGTGGCATAGGTCAGCTCGCCGCGAAAACCGGCAACGGCCTGGAACCGCGCTCTTTCGTACAAAGGACCTGTCGCGCCGGCCCGCTCTAAGGCGTCTAGCAAAACCAGTTGGAGAAAAGAAGCGAATGGTTCCCTACCAAACGCAAGGCCGACCCCCTCCGCCAGATACTGGAGTAGGTCTTTCCAATCTCCCGGACCGAGAGTCGACAGCAATGCATTGAATTCCGAAGACCGCACAATTTCGTCCAGTATCAGCGAGACCTCAAGGGTGTCTTGGGCCCGAGTCACGGTTGTCGAAATCTGAGTCGAGTGAATGCGATACTGAATAGTCACTTTGTCGCTGAAACTCGCTTCGCCAGCAACAGCGAGCACCAGCCACATCCAGTAATCGAGCGCGTACACATAGCGCGTGATGGTTACGCGCTGGACTAGCGGACGGAGTTGAAATGCGGTAGCTGCAGGCACCAGGCAGTTGGCGCTCATCAACTGGGCGACCAGTGCGGCGCGGCTCTTTCTGCCAAACACAGCAGGACGATGCACTGCTCCCGTCCTTTCTCCATGTTGATCGATGTACTCGACCGCTGTCGAGACCAGAACAGCGTCCGGCTTCTCGGCCATTACATCTCGGATCGCCTCAATGTGACCAGGCAGCAAGATATCGTCGTCGCCAGCGCATATGACGTAGTCGGTTCGGTCGACCAGTTCCCCTAGCAATCCACCCAGGAAGTCAAATCCGTTCACTTCATTGCGCTGGACATCGGCGGCCAAAGTAGTAGACGCCACCCACTCAGCAATCACGTCCCCGGTGCTGTCTGTTGAACCGTTGTCTATGAGAAGTACAGAGAAGTCGCGGCACGTTTGTGCATCAACAGAGTCGAGCATCAACCGCAAGTACCCCGGGCGACTGTTCGTAATGATCAGAAGCAGCAGGCGGTGCGCCGCCAAGGTTCCCGGTTGAACGTCATCCATATCGCAATCTCTTCTCGATCTTCGAAATACCCGATCCAGTAGATCCCGCTCTCCGAGGGTGCCATCTGCAACCGGGCACGGCGGCGTCGTGCTTTCGGAATCCAATCATGACTGTCTGCCCGGACAATGGTGACCTTCGCTTCTGCAACGCCTTTGACGGACCTTCAACCCTCGACACGCAGAGACGACCTCACTGACCGGTCCCACCATACGCCAAAGCTAAACCTTACCTCCAGGCTAAAGCCGCGCGCAGCGTCCCGCCATCGTCCCACTATGGGTTCCTCAGGCGAGCTACCATGGCATGCGACAGTCCCTAGGGGCATGACTATAGGCAGTGCCAGGCAGGCGTCAGCGGCACCAGAAGACTGGCGTCGATCGCCCCGTGTCCCGCCTTGACCTTAGACTCGGGAGTGGACTTCCTGCGACTGACAGCAGCTCCGACGTCCTTCCTGCAAGTCCGGCGAAAACCCACCAAGACGGTATCTGCTATCTCTGGAGAACTCCTGCAGTCCCGCTGAATCTCAATCTTGATCTCTGCTGCACTCCCTCTACGGAAACCCGATTGAAGTCCACCTTCTGTTGCCAATCATGCAACAGAGGCATCAGAAGCTGAGTTGATCCGACCCCCCTTTCGGCGGTCAAGGATGAAAGGCCAGTGTCTCCGTCGACCGACCCGAGCCCAGGAGCGGTTCGAGCCGATGAAGCGCCGTCCAGAAACCCTGTCCCCCACCCACATGCCCTTGCCAAATCTCAGGAATGAAACTAGCGCCCGGGGCCAGCCTATTGAGCTGTTCTGCTAGAACCACCCAATCAATGTCACCATCTCCGATCTGCAATCCCTCGCCGTCATCCCCAACCGCGTCAACGAGATGCAGGTGAGCCGATATCGGGGCCAGCACGTCGACAGCATCGCGGAACGAGACCTTTAGGTATGTGCAGGCGAGCTTCGTATGCGACACATCAAGGCACAACCGGATTCCGGAGTCTCGGGAGAATGCCGCCGTCTCAGTAGGATCGACGAACAGGTTGCAGAACCGTTGACCGCCCAAGTACCAAGGGAATGGCGGAAGCGTCTGCGCCACGATCTCAACCCCCTCAGCATCAAGGGACTGAACCGCCGACGCCACTCGCTCATACAACCTGGGACGGTCAGCCACCGGCAATGGGCTGTGCATCGAGGAGCCGCCCATGCTCACGATCACTATCGGCCGACTCGCCCGAGCGAACCTAGGCTTCAGTGCCCGAGTTAGGTTAACGACTTTCTGCAAGTCTGCAATAGAACGATCTCGAACCGCCTCGTCATCTGAAGCCAAGTCCAGGATGTGATCGTTGTGGAACAGATCGGGGCTATGCACGGTGAGGTCAAGGTCCAGTGCTTCCGGCACCGCCAGATCCAGGTCCATCTCCATATCCCGGTAGGACAGGTGGAACTCCAAGAAATCGGGATTCGACTTCGGCAGCAATTCGGGGTAGTCGTGGAAGCGCACGGGCAAGCCCCACGGACGATCGAACGTGAAGGCCCGTGGTCCGACAGTCGCTTTCAGATCCGTGTCGTAGAAGAAGTCACCTGCTCGCACAGCCCTGGCCAAGGCCAAGCCGAGCAACCGGGGTTTCGCGTTGGGCTGCAACCCGCGACCAGGACTGCGAACCTCCAAGTCGACCTCAGTGACGACATGCCCAGCGGGAAGATCGGTGCTAGCCACAAGGCTCTTGGCCAACGACAAACGGTTGAGTTGTTCACCCTGAGTCAGCGACCTTGCCCTATCGGTCCCCATTGCCTCTTCGATGTTGCGAACCTGCATCACCATCGACCCAAATTCGTCAGGTTCCAAGCTCACCACGTGGTCATTACCCCGGCCCCGGCGATCCAGAGTGATGTGTTTCTCGACAATGGCAGCCCCGCGGGCCACGGCGGCGATGACGACGTGGCTACCGCGTTCGTGGCCTGAGTAGCCCACCAGGCATTCGCCCAGTTCCGCAAGCCGGTCCATGTAGCGCAGTTGGACATCCTTGTAGGGACTCGGGTAGGCCGAATTGCAGTGCAAGAGCGCAAAAGGACTCGGCATGCTTCGCAGCAATTCAGCCGACTCGATGATCTCTGCCTCCGTGCTCATACCCGTCGAGACGATGAGGGGGCGACCCACCGCACCGAGGACACCGAGCAACTCGTGGTTTGTCAGATCGGCAGAGGCAACTTTAAAGCCAGGGAGTCCAAAGTCGCTGAGAAGCCTCGCGGTCGGGACATCCCACGGTGTGCACAGCGGAACTAGCCCGCATTCGCGCGTGTAGTCAAGGGCCGCAAACATCTCCTCGTTGGTCAGCGATGACTCGGCCAGCAGGTCGAGGGTGTACTGCACGCCGAGATCCTCGCCGGCCATTCCAGCGGTTCCGCTGCGATAGAGCGCTTCCATGTCACGCATCTGGAACTTCGCGCAGTCAGCACCGGCAGTTGCGGCCGCATCAACGAGTCGCTTGGCCGCATCCAGACTGCCATTGTGGTTGATCCCGATCTCAGCGATGATGAATGCCGGATCCCTGCTCGAAACGCCACGGCCCCCAATCGCGAACGACTTGGTGCGCGGACGCGCAACAGCAACAACGCGACGACGATCATCGAGGACCGGGACGATGTCAACGCCGTCGCCAAACATGCCGTCTACAAGCGCAGCACCTGCACCCTCCCGGGCAGTTCGACAGTTCCGGTTGGCCACTTCCGCGCAGGGGCTTTGAAGCGAGGGAGTGTCAGTTGACACAACCCAGCGTCGGAAGTCTCCGTCGGTGAGCGAGCCGACTAGGACGCCTTCGCCGGTGACAACGAACACAACCCGGCTCCGGTTGGCGGTGATCCGGCGTAGCGCACCCTCGACCGGTTCATCGTCGAGCACGAGGTACTGCGCGACGTCACGTTCCAGTAGCACTGAAGTCTCCTCCAAGTAGTCTCTGTGCCTCAGCAACGTCGGATTGGCTGTCGATGTCGGTACCTTCAACGTCATCCATCACGAACAAGGCGGTTCTTCCCGAAATCCGATTCGCCGACCCAAGCAGGGCCTCTACGGATGTCACATACAGGCTACCGGTCTCCCGGTACACCAGGTCACTGACCGAGAAGTCCTGCCTGCGCGAGCGATGGGCGGGGTCGTATAGCGGAACCGGTCGATCTGTCGGTCCGCGCCACAGGAACGGCGAGTTCTTGACGACGCCAACCAGCGAGTCAACTCCCGACTCGAAGTAGGTTCTCAGAGCCCTGTCAACAGTACCCTGCAGTCGCACAGGCGAAGTCGCCTGCAACAACATCACGTCCTTGGCTCTTTCGACCCCTTGCAAGATATCCAACACATGCAGTAGGGAGAGTTCAGTCGGACTTTCGTCGCTGGCCAGCTCGGCTGGCCGCCTGACAACTTCCGTGCCCAAGTCGCGCGCCAAAGCAGCGATCTCATCGTCATCGGTTGACACCACACAGCGAATCGGCGCATCAGCATCCTGCACCGCCTCGATGGTCCAGGCCAACAGCGGCTTGCCCGCCACCGGAAGGAGGTTCTTGCGCGGTAGCCCTTTGGAACCACCGCGAGCTGGGATGATTGCTAAGATTGAGGACGACTGCACAATCGTCACGACAACTCCACCTCGACAAGGCCAGCAACCAGGTCGGCTGGTTCAATACTCGGCGGGACAATCCGCGTCGGCTCATCGGCACCCCAAGGACTCATCTCATAACGGTCCCACAGTTGCGACAACCAAATCGGCGGCCGGGAGCAGTAACCGTAGGCTGGCACACCTGCAGCAGCAGCCTCTAAGACGCCTGTCGAGAAGTGCGCGAGGACCGGCTGCAAGATCTCTCCCAGCGGACCACCGCCAGCGATGTCGACCCCCTGTCGCTCCCAGACTCGGTGCTGAAATCGGCTCATGATGTCCGTCTCGACTGGGTGCGGCCGATAGCGCACTTGCGTCTCCCTCCGGAGTGCCGCAACCGACTTTCTGGTCGCATTTCGTGGGAGTTCGAGCCCATGGAGTTGGCCGAGGAAGACCACGCCTTCAAATGAGACCGATCGAGCATCGTGCGTGTACGAATGAGCCGCACTATTCGCCTGCCACAGAATCTGCGATCCACACACAGTTCCTGACACTGTGGCCCGCCCGTCCTGCCAGAAAGCCAGATCCGCGCTCGACCAAGCGAGTAGGTGTGCCCCATCCGGCAGCGGCGGAGCGAGAGGCGTGAGGACACCGTGCTGTACTACAAAGTAAGGGATTCCTAGGTCCCGGGACACGCGGTGGCCGTGCGCGCCCATCTCCAGGTAGTCACCGACGGACAACACGGCCCGTAAGCCGCCCCCCACGGCGTGATCCAACCGCTCGACGGTCTTGACATCCTGCGGCGGCTCGCCCAGGAGACTACCCGCTGGAAAGCTGGAGATCACGATAACGCGGTACCCCCGCTGGAATAGCACCTTGGCAGGCTCGATGAGCGCCGCCTGCTGACTTGGTGACGCGCTGTCCAGGGCGACCAAAACTGATGCACCGGCATCGTCGCCCCAGGACGTGATGTGAACTTGTTCGACAGCATGGAAACCCCGCTTCCTGGAGCGCCAGACCATTCGGGCGATGCCGGTTTGGCTCGCCTGCCAGGCCTGCCATTGCGGGAGTGTTCGGTACATCAACATAAGTCCACCAAATCTGCGCAACGATGGCGAAACGTGTGCTCGGCGAGCGTACGAGCGCTGGCAGCCACCCGGACTCCCTGCGCCCAACCGGGTTCGCGCCGAGCGCGGTGCACATGGTCGACGATCTCGGCCTCATCTCGGAACACGAGCACTTCGGCCCCCGGTTGATAGAACGCGGCGACATCGTCTCGATCGACAAGCTGCAGCCCACCGACTCCGGCGGCCTCGAACGTGCGCATAGTGAACCCATCTTGATCACCATGGACGTTCAAGACCGAGACGGCCTCCTGCATGACCCGCGCTGCTTGCTCGCGGTCCAGGTCACCATTGGACGGGATCGGTGGACGTTTCCAGTTCAGCGTCCGTGCCCGGTCACGCGGGTTCCGTGACCAGTCACGCCCATACGCACGCACGGACAATCCCGCCCGATCCGCCGCGACGAGCAACTCCTCACGCCGACCATAGCGGGCACCAACAAACACCACATCCGGTCCACTTCCTCGGTCAATCCCGGCCACCGCCAGACGCTCATCAAAGGCCAGTGGGACCAGCCTTGCTTCGATCCCCTGCCCGGTTAACTCACCCACGTCGTTCGGAGAGTAGCTGGCAACCAGATCGTAGGCGGCAATCCCGTCATTTCGATGCGCCGTCCGACGAAGCTCGTCATAGAGCCACAGAACAGTGCGCGCACCAGATCGGCCAGTATCGGCCACAAACTGAGGGTCCAAGACATCGCCCTTGATCACCAGCAGCAGGTCAAAACGCAACGTTGCCACTTCGGCCGCAACGCGGGCTGTGGTTAACCTCATCTCGCGGGCGACGGTGTCAGCGCCCAACTTCCGGGCAAGGTCTAGGCTCACCTTTCCCGAGATCTTCCCTTTCAATCCGATCCGTTCGTCGTAGAGCACAACGAAGACGGTATGTCCCAATTGCTCAAGGCCGAACTGAATGGAGCGGTGATACGAGTGGAAGCCTGGAGACACAAGCGCTATTCGCACATCTACTCCAACGTGGACGATCGCGCGACCTCGTCCCACAGTCCCGGATCAACGGCAGGCTGCGACCAGGCGTATTCAAGAAAGTCCCGGACGCTAGCCGACAAGGGGACGAGCGGATCGTGTAGGCCCAATCGGCGGGAGGCCGTGATATCGGCGCATGCATGCTCGATGTCACCTGGCCGCGTGCGGTCGACGGTCTCAACCGCTACAGAGCACAAACTGGCTTCGACCGCGATCTGGGCCAGGTCCGCGAGCGACGTCCGAACTGCCGTTCCGGAATTCACACAGATCATTTCGGCCGTGCCGCGAGACTTGACCATCATCACCAGTTGGCCAAGTTGCTGGGTCAACTCTCGAACGTCGATGAAGTCGCGTGTTTGATGACCCGTTCCGTAGACCTGGGGAGCCTTGCCCGCCCGCAACCGAGCAGCGAACGCCGCCAGAACCCCTGTGTAGGGATTCTGAGGAGCCTGACCCGGACCCACTACGTTCTGCGGCCGCACAATAGCCCAACTTCGGTCCACTGGTCGCAATCCCCTAGCGACCTGCTCGCCTTCAGACTTGCTCTGGCCGTATACCGAGACGAAGGTGTGTGCATCGTCCTCTCGGGACGCATCAGGCAAGGCCGAGCGGCAGCAACGCCCGCCGGTCACTCGCCCGTGTGTCTCACACCGGTAGGCGCCCTCACCGTAGACAGCTCGGGATGACATGAACACCAACGGAACCCGGAGCCTTGCAGCCTCGGCCGCCACAACTTCCGTTCCTCGAACATTGACATCGTGGTAACGATCGGGCTCGTCCATGGATTGCGCCACGCCGGTTTCCGCAGCGAGATGCACGACTGCATCGCATCCCCGCATCGCCAATTGCGCCGCAGTCACATCTCTGACATCGCCGGCGACGACCAGCCCTGGGAAACGCAGTCGGGCGCCCGCGGGTTCACGGTGTACCTGCGGGCTGAGATTGTCCAGGGCTACGACTTCGTGACCTTGCCTGGTCAGCAACTGCGCGAGGTGCAGACCTATGAAACCAACCCCACCGGTGAGCATAACCTTCATTGAGCTGAGGCGGTGGGGCTAGTCAATCGCAGGATTCGAGCGGGCGCCTCGGCAACAATCGCCCCTGCCGGGATGTCCTTGGTCACTGCTGCGTTAGCACCCCTCACGGCGTCATCCGTTATGGGGACGCCACCAAAAATCGCCGCCCCTACTCCCACAAACTCGCGATTATTCATGTCGCCGTGCCAAACAACGTCGGACAGATTGCAAGCAGCGTGCTCGCCACCAGAGACCGTGAGGCCTGGGAAATCACGGTCAGACCCGATCACGATCGAGTCGCCAGCATGGAAGTGCATCCGTCGGCCGAGGTAGTCACAATCACCCAACTGCGCCCAACTTCTGGCGCTTTCCGCCTGCATCCAGGCCCGCTTGTAGATCGCGCAACGCAAGCCGCCTCTAGCACGATCACAGTTGCGCAGCCTGACCGGTCCCCCGATGACGCTTCCGGCTCCGAAGAACGAGAAGGCTCGCGGATACTCGACCGCTGACCACATTCGCTCGGCGTGCAATCTAGCCCCTGAGCGCTTCTCAGGAAGCAGGGTCGCCCAACGGCTCACTGCGCTGCCGGTCCTTTCGCATGCTCAACGTCAGGTGTCTCCGAAGTGCTCTCGGCATCCGTCACGTACACATAGCCGCGGTCACCGCCCTTTCCGTATCCGTATCCGTATCCGTATCCGTATCCGTATCCGTATCCGTATCCGTAT
>JBAXOQ010000145.1:0-10422 GCA_037133175.1 Actinomycetes bacterium | reverse complement strand
CCTGCACCCAGACGTTCTTCGCGTCGAGCTTCGGGGCCCGGATCACGAGGCGCTGGTCGGCACGGTCCGGAATGTCGGTTACCGCTCCGTCGTTGCCTCTCCCGACGACGTTGCCGATGAAGGACTGTCGGCGGTGAGGAGGACTTCGTGAGCGGTGTTGGATTGGTGTTGCTGGTTGTGGTCCTGCTGGCAGCCACGGTTTTCGGGGTGTGGCGGCGTCGGACCGATGGACGCTTCGCAGCTGCCGGACGAACACCGCGCAAGGTCGATTCTGTGCCTGTGCTGGGGCCCGAAGAACTGGGTCGGCCGTTGGGTGCGCAGGCCACGCTGGTCGAGTTCTCTTCTGCGTTCTGCGCTCCCTGCCGGGCAACCCGAGCGGTGCTGGCCAGAGTTGCAGACACCGTTGCCGGAGTTGCGTTCGTTGAGATCGACGCTGAGGCGGCGCTGGACTTGACTCGGGAACTGGCCATTTTGCGTACCCCGACCGTGCTCATCTTGGACTCAACAGGGGCCGTTCGACATCGAGCTGCCGGCCAGCCCCGATACGCCGATGTCGTCGCCGCGCTCGGAGCGTTCCATCCTGGCGTCGTGCCGACTCCTACCCCAACCGTAGACAACGGCGCAACGACCGCTTAAGGTATGCCCATGTACCCGCGGTTGGACCTGATCAAGCGGCGCCACGTCGACTTTGGTCTGTCCACCACCTGCGCCTGTATGGGCTGACGAATCCCCGATCTTTCTCGGTAGGTTTACACCTCGTGTCGGTCCGGCGTCTGCGCGCCGTGGTGCCCAGCCCCCTTATGGCCGGGCCGATCCCGAGCCCAGCCGCCTTCTGCTTCCCTCAGCTTCGTTGTCCCGCTTTCGTTCGTTTCCCGCCTCTGTTCGTTTCCTGCTTTCGTTCGTTTCCTGAGAGGTACTCACATGTCAACTGCACGTCATGAAGACAGACCCATAGACCCACGCGGGCCCCGGTTCGGCGCCGCCGTCACGACGGTCGTGCTTGCTGTGGTACTGGTCTTGGGGCCGGGTTCCCCGGTGGCCGGAGCCCTGCTGTTGGTGCAGACCCTCGCATTCGCGGCTGGGGCGATTATCGGCCTGCCAGCCCAGCCGTACGGGTGGGTCTTTCGCACCCTGGTTCGACCGCGCCTGGCGCCCCCGACCGAACTCGAGGCGTCCGCGCCGCCCCGATTCGCTCAGGCCGTTGGACTTGGTTTCGCGTTGGTGGCGGTCGTCGGCTGGCTGACCGGTTTGGCAGCTGTGTTCTATGTTGCGGTTGGTTTCGCCTTGGCGGCAGCCTTCCTGAACGCCGCCTTCGCGTTCTGCCTCGGCTGCGAGATGTACTTGCTCATTCGCCGGTTCACTGGCGTCAGCGGATCTCTGTCGACCGCGCCCGAGTAGGCGAATCCGCGGCGATCATTGAGTCCGGGTCACTAGGATGGCTGGCCGGGCAACACGACGCGGACGAAGGGACTGGACATGGCCGATGACACGGTGGTCGGGGGGAGCGTCACCCGTGACGGGGAACCTGTCGCGCGCATACCGGTCAGGTTGCTCGACTCCAAGGGTGAGTTCGTTGCCGAGGTAACCACGGATGCGGCAGGGAAGTTCCGGTTCTTCGCCGCTGAGGGTACTTGGATCGTGCGAACCGTTGTCGGGGCCGAGTTGTACGACCGTCGAGTCGAGGCCGCCGGCGGCCAGGTCGTCGACGTCAGCGTCGGGCTGCCTCCTGATCCGACCGACGGGCCTGTCACCAAGTTGGTCGGTTAGCCCGCGGGACCGTCCCCCCGGAGTCCGAAGAAGCCCGTCAGTACACCAGTGCCTGGACGTCGTCGGCCAGGGCTTCCTCGACGAAGGTTGCCGCCCCGGCGATCCGGATGTCAGGCAACAGATCCGCTGAGCCCAGATTGCGGCGGGCGGCGCACTGGCTGCAGACGCTTAGCAAGCCGCCAGCGATGACCAGGTCGCGCAGGTCCGCCAGCGGTGCCGACAATGGGAGCATGAATTGCTCCGCCCGGTCCGGCGTTGCGAGCCAGGAAGCCTCTCCGGTCAGCCACATGGATACCTTCGCCCCAGCCGCCACCGCGGTCGCTGCGACGGTGAATGCCTGGGCACACCGCTCGGGCTCGTCGGCTCCCGCGGTCAGTTTGACGACAAGCCTGCGCATCGCGCCATCATCTCCAACCCCAATCGCCGTCGGCAGGTTAGGCTTGCCGGGTGATTGATGCGATCTTCACCGGCCTGCTCATCCTGTCATGTTTCGGGGCGGCCTGGGTAGCTGGCTACCTGGCGCTGCGGCTGTTCAAGACCTCCGACAACTAAGGGGGCGTTGTGACCGTGCCATTGCCCAGCGAGATGCCACCGGCGTTGCTGCCGCTGTCCTGGCTGATCGGCGACTGGGTCGGAGTCGGCCTCGGCTCCTACCCCAGCGCGCCCCACGACTTCAGGTTCGGCCAGGAGATCAGCTTCGTGTATGACGGCCGGCCGCTGCTGACGTACAGCAGCTTCTCGTGGATCATCGACGACGATGGGAACAAGATCCGCCCGGCGGCAACCGAGTTAGGGTTCTGGCGGCCGGGTCCGGACAATTCGGTCGAGGTCATGATCGCCCATTCGATCGGCTATCTGGAGACCTACCTCGGGAAAGTCGAAGTGACAGCGATTTCAGGAACTGAGATCACCGGAGCTCGCTGCGAACTGCGAACCGACATTGTTGCCGCCAGTTTGAGCGCAAAGGACTACAGCGGGGGAACGCGGTTGTACGGCCTCATCGGCGGTGATCTCGGCTGGACCTATGACATGTCCGCGGTCGGTCAACCGAATACCAATCACCTGTCAGCCCGCCTTAGCAAGAACACCTAGGCAGGCCGGTCGTCGCGTGGACACGCTGGACGCTGAGCTGCGGGCGGCGGGGCTGAAGGTCACCGCGCAGCGCAGGCTGGTGTTCGGGATCGTCCGGGACTTGCGGCACGCCACTCCGGATCAGATACGCGACGCCGCCGGAGCCCGCGGCCACAGCCTGGACCTGTCGACGGTGTACCGGACGTTGGATAAGTTGGATGACGTCGGCCTGATCACGCACGCCCACCTCGGTCCAGGATCGGCGACCTACCATCCGATTGATGCCCGACCTCACGGGCACCTGGTATGCCGTGAATGCGGGTCAGTGTCGGCTCTGGACGCGGACCTGTTGGAACCGCTGCTGGAGCGGATTCGAGGCTCGGCCGGTTTTGAGGTGGACGTGACCCACATTGCGCTGCACGGGATGTGCGGCACATGTGCGGCAGCGGCGATCGACGGGAAGCGGTAATGGGTCGATCGCGTTGACACCCGACGTGAATCCAGCAGCGGGGCGTGAACACCCTCGAGCATTTCCTGCCCCACCCGACTCGATCGATGCGGCCGTGCCGTGGCACTACGGCGACCCTCATCGCGAACAGCGGAACTTGCAGGCTGGCCTGGGTGTGGTGGACCTGTCGCACCGCGGGGTCGTGACTGTCACCGGCCCGGACCGGCTCGGGTGGCTGCACGACCTGACCACCGCGAGTTTGCGGGACCTACCCGCCGGTGCCAGTGCGCTGACTCTGATCCTCGATCCGCGCGGCCGCGTCGAACATGAGCTGCATCTGACAGACGACGGTACGACCACCTGGATCACCATCGAACCGGGGCGCGCGCCCGCGCTGGTGGCCTACTTGGACTCGATGCGGTTCATGCTCCGTGTGCAGGTTGAGGATGTCAGCGACCGTTTCGCGGTGGCCTGGATCCCGCAGCGGAGGGCGGATCCGCAGTGGCCGACGATCCTGGTTGCGCCGGAGTTTGCCGGTGTCGGCATCACCGACGCGGGATCGGACCGCGGCGGCGACGCCAGCCGGTATGTTCCAGACCGGCCCGGCGCGCTTGTCGGCGCCGAAGTGATCGTTCCCCGACCGCAGTTTGAGCAGTACCTCGGCACTCGCGGAGACCGGGCAGGCACGTGGGCGCTGGAGGCATTGCGAGTCAGCGCCGGCGTGCCGCGGCTGGGGTTCGAGACCGACGACAAGACGCTTCCGCACGAGGTTGGCTGGATCGGGCCCGCAGTGCACTTGGCCAAGGGTTGCTACCGCGGTCAGGAGACGGTTGCCCGGGTGCACAACCTGGGCCAACCGCCGCGTCGTCTGGTGTTGTTGCACCTCGATGGATCGGTCGAGTCGCTGCCGGCCCACGGTGATCAGGTGCTCGCGGGCGACCGGGTCGTGGGCTACGTGGGCACCGCCGCGCGGCATTTCGAGCTTGGGCCGATTGCCACGGCTGTCGTCAAGCGTTCCGTCCCGGTAGACGCGGTGCTCGCTGTCCGATGCGCCTCGGACGGTACCCGCGTGGCCGCCGCGCAGCAGGCAGTGGTGACCGGTAGCCCAAGGCGAGGGTAGACGGTACCGGCGGGGATCGTTATATTTCTTGGTAGGTAGTGACCACCATCAGGAGGCTGTCCATGAGCGATTCCGACGATGTGCAAGGCGGTGACGACCGCGGTTTGGCCTCTGAGCCCTCTGACGACTTGATGAGCCTTGACCTTGATGAGCTACGTCGGCGGCGCAAGGAGGCCGGCAAGGAAGAGCAGGAGTTGTCGTACATCCGACGACTGTTGCAGGGCCGGATGGACATCATCGAAGCAGAGATCCGTCGGCGCCGCGGCGAGGGCGATGAGTTGCTCGATTCCCTGCCTCGCATCCTCGCAGGTAACCAGGGCCCAGCCCGTCGGCCGGCTCAGGGCCGGTTCCAGTCAAACGATGACCCCACCGGGACCGACGAGGCCGGCGAGGGCGAGGCCGTGCTCTCCGACGACTCAATCGCCAACATCGCCACCCGCAATGACCGCGAGTTGCTCGAAGCCCTTGACAGCCTGCGGGACCATGAACGGGTGGTGTCCGACGGTCGATCCAGGGTGCACGAATTGATAGATCGGCTGAGCGCTGAGCTGACCAGGCGCTACCGGGACGGCTCGGCACAGGTGGATGAACTGCTTGCAGCAGCCCGTCGCCCATAGTCAAGAACCCAGTAATTGTGGGTGAGGTCACCAAGAAATGTGGTAGCAGGGTGTTTGCAATAGCAAGCATCTGGGGCACCATGGAGATGTGGCGAAGATCGATGTTGTGGGTGTCGGGGAGTACATCCGCGAACAACGCAGCATCGCTGACCTGTCACTTCGGCAATTAGCGATCAAGGCGGGGGTGTCGAATCCGTACCTCAGTCAGGTCGAACGAGGCTTGCGGAAGCCCAGTGCTGAGATCCTCAGCCAGATTGCCAAAGCTCTACGGATATCAGCCGAGACGCTGTACATAAAGGCCGGGATCTTGGAAGAGTATTCCGGCGACATTTCGCTGATCACCGCATTGATGGCGGATACCACGATTAGCGACCGCCAACGGCGGGTACTCCTGGAGATATACCGGTCTTTCCAACAGGAGAACGCGGCTCACCAACAAGGGCCCGCGACCGAACCAAGTAGTCCTTGAGAGGGATGATCAACATGGTAGAAACACCTGCAACTGACAAGCCGGTCGTCGAGAAGGTAGACGCCAAGCCTGTCGCCAAGCCGGCGGCCAAGAAGGCTCCGGCCAAGAAGGCTGCTGCCAAGCCGGCGGTCAAGACGACGACATCGGCTCGAAGCAAGGCCGCCGCGGAGCCGAAGAAGCCCGCAGCTGCGAAGAAGCCCGCCGCGGCGAAGAAGCCTGCCGCGGCGAAGAAGCCCGCCCCAACTCATTCGCTCAGCGTTCCGGTTTTCGAGATGCCGACGATCGAGCAACTGCGCAAGGGTGAGCTCCCCAAGGTCGAGATCCGCACGGTCGACCTGCCCAAGCTCGACGTCCCGACCGTCGACGAGCTGCGCGAGGAGTTCGCCGGGCGCCTCGAGAACGCTCAGGAGGTCGTCGTCGACATCCGAGAGCGTGCGACGGCTCGGGCGACCGATCTGCGCGGGGTTGCCGAAGGCGGCGTCGCCGATCTGCGCAAGGCCGTCGAAGAGGTCATCGCCAAGGTGATGGAGCTGGTGAACCGCTAGCCACGCCGGGGCTCCAACGCCCCGTTCACCAACACGAAGCCCGCCAGGATCAACTCCTGGCGGGCTTCGTTGTGTGTTGGCGGGTTTTGGCTAGCGCGCCCTGTTCCGAGTGATGGCCAGCACTTTGGCACGGACATCAACGAAGTAGTAGGAGACCAGCACGGCGGAGAAGACCCCCAGGAACAGTCCGCCTACCAGAACGAAAACGCCGGCAAGCGCGATGAAGATCAGCCAGGCCACCTTCGTCTGACGATCGACCGCCGGGAAGGCGTTGGCCGGTCGCAGCAGACAATCGATGAATGCCCACAGCGTGTAGCCGAGGATCAGGTACACCACGCCAGTCTGAACCCAGGTCAAAAGCATGTCGCAAGCCTACGTTGCCCGGTGTTTGAGCCGGTGCGCGCCACGACGGTGCGCTGCCAATGTCACGATGGTCAGCCTCCCCGTGTCCTATCGCCCCTGGTTTGCCACGGCCGCCGAAGCTGCGGCTGCTGCGGCCGGGTCGAGGTACTCGCCCCGCCCGCCGATGGGCTTGAGTTTCTCGTCCAAGTGGTACACCAGCGGAATCCCGGTTGGAATGTTGAGCGCGGCAATGTCCTCGTCGGAGATCCCGTCCAAGTGCTTGACCAGGGCGCGCAGCGAGTTGCCGTGGGCCGTGACCAGCACGGTCTGGCCGTGCAGCAGGTCGGGCACGATCGCGTCGTACCAGTACGGCAGCATTCGCTCGAGCACGTCCTTGAGGCATTCGGTGGCCGGCAGAATTTCAGGTGCGAGCAGCGCGTAGCGCGGGTCGTAGGTCTGGGCGAATTCGTTGTCCGGATCGATTGGCGGAGGCGGTGTGTCGTAGGAACGGCGCCACAGCATGAACTGCTCCTCGCCGAACTCGTCCAGGGTTTGCTTCTTGTTCTTGCCCTGCAGTGCGCCGTAGTGGCGTTCGTTTAGTCGCCAGGTCCTGCTGACCGGGATCCATTCCCGCTCGCACGTGTGCAGGGCCAGCTCCGAGGTCACGATGGCGCGGCGCAGAACCGAGGTGTGCAGCACATCAGGCAGGATTCCTGCCTCGGCCAGCATTCGTCCTCCGGCTTTGGCCTCAGTGACTCCGAGATCCGTAAGCTCAACATCAACCCAGCCAGTGAACTGGTTGAGTTCGTTCCATGCGCTCTGACCATGGCGGAGCAGGATGAGTGTGCCAGGCTTCTTCTGCGTTGTGGTATGCGTCATGGACCTATCCTGCCGTATCGCTGCCGTGCCACGGAGCTAGTTGCTCCTGATGGGTTGCACTCAACGGATCGGCCAGGTGCTGGAAGTGCACGAGGTTGGCGGTGGATTCGCCCCGTGACAGGCGCCACTGCCACTCCCGCCTGATGGCCGACTCGAATCCAAGTTCGAGCAGGTGGTCGAAGGCGCCGTCGGAATTCTCGAGCACCGCACCGAGCAGTTGGTCGACTCTGTCTTCGGTCAGAGTGCGCAATGGCACCTTGCCGACCAAGTACACATCCCCGAGGTGATCAAGGGCGTAGGCGATACCGAAGATGCGCAGGTTGCGCTCCAACAGCCAACGGAAGAAGGCTGCGTGGTTCTCCTCGGGGTGTCTGATTACGAAGGCGTTGAGGGACAAGCTGTGCTCTCCTGCCACCAGCGACACCGTGGTCTTAAGCCGGTGTTCACCGGGCAAGGTGGCGACGATGCAGTCGTCCGACGGCTGCTCGAAAACGATGTCGTTGTCGGTCAGGTACCCGGTGATCGTTTCCAGCGCGCGAGCGCGAGATTGGGTGCGTCCGCTCATGCTGAGGTCTGGCTGCGAGATGGCACCAGGAGTCGGTTTCGATCGGCGATAGCGCGCCGGTAAACGTCGATGGTCGCCGATGCGGTGGTGTTCCAACTGAATCGGGATGCGTGCTCTCGGGCCCCCGAGGAGAGCGCCTCCCGCAGGCGCGGCTGGGCAATGAGCTGGGTGAGCGTGGCCGACCAGTCGGCCGGGTTATGGCCGTCGATGAGGATCCCGGATCGGCCGTCGGCGACCGCAGTGTGCAGCCCACCCACCGCGGCTGCCACCACCGGAGTCCCGCAAGCCTGCGCCTCGACGGCCACCAGGCCGAAGGACTCCGAATACGACGGGATGCACACTAGGTCGGCTGCCCGATACCAGTCGGTCAGGTTGTCGCGGCAGGCCGGTGGTTCGAAACGGATGATGTCGGCAACCCCGAGGTCTGCGGCGAGCTTGCGCAGCTCATCGAGCCGTTCGGGACCGGCACCCGAGGGTCCTCCGCACACTACGGTGAGCAGTTTCTCGCGCAGCGCCGGTGAATCGGCGACGAGTCGGGCGGTCGCCCGGATCAGTACATCCGGTCCTTTCAGCGGTTGGATCCGGCCGACGAATAGCAGCAGAGTCAGGTCGGGGTCCAAGCCGAGCCGCGCTCGCGCACTGGTCGTGGAATCCGGCGAGAACCGTTCCAGGTCGACACCGGGGTGTACCACGGATACTTGGCTCGGGTTCGCGTCGTACAACTGCACCAGGTCGTCGAACTCGTCGGCGGTGTTGGCGATCAGCCGGTCGGACACGTCGACCACCTGCTGTTCGCCGATGATCCGCATCTTCGGTTCGGGGTCGTCGCCTAGCGCGAGCTGGTTGTTCTTGACTCGCGCCATGGTGTGCATGGAGTGGATCAGGGGTACGTTCCACCGCTCGCTGGCCACCAGGCCAACCTGGCCGGATAGCCAGTAGTGCGAGTGGATGGCGTCGTACCATCCCTGCGGACGGGCAGCCTCGGCTCGAAGCACGCCGGCTGTCAGGGAGCACAACTGCGCCGGCAAGTCTTGCTTTTGCATGTCCTGCAGCGGTCCGGATTCCAGGTGCCGCACCAGTACGCCGTCGGTGAGCTGAACGACTGGATCGAGGCCGCGTCGATTGGCGCGGGTGAAGATGTCGACCTTGATACCCGCGGCCGCCAAGCGGCGGGATAGCTCGACAAGGTAGACGTTCATGCCACCGGCATCGCCGGTGCCTGCCTGGTCCAGTGGAGACGTGTGGACCGACAACATGGCGATGCGGCGGGGCTGGTGAATCCCACGTGCGATCGATCCGTGTGGGACGTCATCATCGTGACGCAAACCGAATCTCACGTCGAATCCACCTTCAGAGAGTCCTTGTTGTGCCGACCCAAGATCTTCCACCATCGGCCTAGTGCAATGTCCGACCACCCCAACAACCGCCCTGACGCCTGGTATTCCGTCCCACGCCCCGACGGCTGATCACTCCCTGCGTTGACTGTGGAGTTGTGGTCGTTTTTGATCACTGAAACCGGGCCACAACTTCACAGTCAACGCAACCAGCGCGACGCCCGTCGTGGGTCGGGGAGGTTTGTGGATTGGGTCGCGATGGGGGCTAGCGGAAGGTGGCGGAGTTGTAGGGCTCTCCGGTGACGATCTGGACCACGCGTTTGCCGATCGTCACCGCGTGGTCGGCGTACCGTTCGTAGTATCGAGAGACGAGCGTCAGGTCTACCGCGCTTTCGACGCCGTAGGGCCAGGTTGGGGCCAGCACCGTCTTGAACAGGTCACTGTGCAGACGGTCCATCTCGTCGTCGATAACGGCCAGGTCCAGTGCGCCCGGCACATCGCGGGTGGCCAGCACCTCAGCCGTCCGCACGACGATGCGGTCGGCGACACCGCTCATGTCACGGATAACGCCGTGCAGCTCGGGTGGGACGGCGGAGTTGGGGTACCGCAACCGCGCGAGCTTCGCCAAGTGGACCGCCAAGTCGCCCATTCGCTCCAGCGAGGCCAGGATCGAAAGTCCTGAAATCAGGCCGCGCAGGTCGGTTGCGACCGGCGCCTGCAGGGCGACGAGTTGCAGCGATCGCGCTTCCAGGTCGGCATACAGCAGGTCGATACCGCGGTCGTCGCTGATGACCGACTCGGCCAAAGCCAGATCGCTGGTCAGCAAGGCGTCGGTCGCGCGCAGCATCGCGGTACGCACCAGTTGCGCCATGGCGACCAGCGTCCGGTCGTACTCGTCAAGTTGTTCGTGGTACTTGGTTCTCATGATGTGGGACACCCTAGTTGTGCCGACCAGGTTCCGCAGCGTCCTGGTGAATGAACATCACATGCCAGTGACGAACCGCAGAATACGGCAAAGCGAACAACTGGTGACTCCCAGGCGTACGCGTTGGTTTCGGCTTGGGTAACCCGTCACCGATATGCCTATCCTCAAGCATGCGCCTGTGCCTGTCCCTGCCCACGTGCCTATCCTCAGGCTATGGGCGCCTGGATCGGGATCGTTGTGGCAGCTGCGCTGGTCGCCGCCGCCATTGGTGCTGCTGTGGCGGTTGTCTTGACTCGGCGCACGGCGCAGGTCGCGAACCAGGGGCAGGTGTCCCTCGAAA
>JBAXOQ010000144.1:0-10423 GCA_037133175.1 Actinomycetes bacterium | reverse complement strand
GAGCCTGGGACACCACGTTGAGTCGGTGCCATTCCCGGGCGACATGCGGTTCGGCAAGGACTTCCTGCGGTTCTGGGGAATGATGGCCAAGTTGATTCAGATTGGTGGCAAGCGGTTCTTCGGCCCCGAGTTCGACCGGTCGCTGTTGGAGCCCTCCACCAAGGGCTTGTGCAAGTACTTCACGAGCGTGGCCTTCAACGCGCCCGCCTCGGTGCTGAGGCTGCGGTCATTTGCGCAGGAGTTCGAGCAGTCGTTTGTCGATCACGATGTGCTGCTGTCGCCGGTGCTGTCCAGCGAGCCGGTTCCGATCGGGGTACTGGCACCGGACAGCGACTTCCACGAATTGATGATTCGACTGGTGCGTTATGTGCGGTACACGGCGCTGCAGAACGTGTCCGGCGCGCCGGCGATCTCGTTGCCGCTCGGCCGTGGGTCCAGTGGTCTGCCCATTGGTGTGCAGTTCGCCGCGGCCTACGGTCAGGACCGGCGGCTGATCGAATTGGCGTACGAACTTGAAGCCGCGGCGCCCTGGCGGTATGCCTCGTCGGCCTGATCGCTGGGGCGGTGTGCTTGAGGCGACAGAGTCGTCTCTCAAAGTGGTGTTACTGTGGCTGTGAGTGATCGCAGCCTCACGCTAGGGAGATCGCGCCATGATTCGCTATTGGTTACGACTCATTGCAACAGCAGTGATTGCGGTTCTGGTCGCCGCCGGGCTCGTTGCCCTGGCTCCGAGTGCGCGAGCCAACGGACTCTCGATTACTGACTTCACTCCGACGTCCGGACCGGCAGGAACAGTGGTCACCGTCAACGGCACCGGTTTCGTCGGGGTTACCGAAGTCGAGTTCGTGCATGCGGTGGCGACGGTGTACACAGTCGTGTCACCCACTCAGATTCAGGTGACGGTTCCGGAAGGTATTCGCAGCGGTCCCATCAGCGTCTCCACGGCAGGGAGTACGGCGGTGAGCACCCAGGACTTCATTGCCGCCCCGACCATCACCAGGTTCACGCCCACGTCAGGGCCGGTCGGCACACGGATCGTAATCACCGGCAACAACTTCACCGACGCCACCGCGGTTGATTTCGTTCACGACTTGGCCGTCTTCACGGTGGATTCCCCGTCTCAGATCACCGCGACGGTGCCCGCCGGCGCCTGGACCGGTGCAATAGCGGTGACGACTCAGGGCGGCATCGGCGTGAGCGCGACCGACTTCACTGTCCTGCCCACCATCACCTCGGTCGCCCCGAACACCGGACCGGGAGCGGGCGGCACCACCGTTGTGATCACCGGCAAGTCGTTCTCGGCGGTCAACGCCGTGGGCTTCGGCGGATCGCCGGCGGCAAGTTTCACGATAGATTCCAAGACTCAGATCACCGCTGTGACTCCCGGGCATCAGGTCGGGGTAGCGGATGTGGTCCTGACGGTTCCCGGTGGCAGTGCGACTGTTGCCGGTGCGTTCACCTTCACACAACCATTGCTCAAGCAAGTCCCGATCAACCGTTGCGTGACTGCGCCGATCAAATTGCCGCACTCGGGATTGGTGCGCCTGCAGTATGGCCATTGCCGGACCAACGCGGGCCAGCCAGTGGGAGTGGCTGTCCGAGGTTCGCAGCTCTACCGCGGTGATCTGCGGTACTTGCGAGTCATCCGCAAGGCCAACGGTGCCGTGTGGCTGCGCACGTACGGCTACCACCTTGAGGTCCGCGTCGTGTGGTCAGCTCCGGCCGTCGGCGGCTTTGACCAGTACCGCAAGGTCCGCACCTACCTGACCTAGCCGTGCGCGCATCACGGTGATGGCTTCGGGGTTCGTGTCCACCAGCACGAAACGGCGGTCGGACTTGGCGGCGACAGCGCCGAGGGTGCCGCTGCCGGCGAAGAAGTCCAGCACCCAGTCGCCTGGTTCGGTGCTGGCCTGGACCATCCGCCGGACGATTCCTTCGGGTTTCTGGGTCGGATAACCGGTCTTCTCGCGGCCGGTAGGCGAGACGATCGTGTGCCACCACACGTCGGTGGGCAGCTTGCCGCGGGCTGCCTTCTCCGCAGTCACCAGACCCGGTGCCATGTACGGCTCGCGGTCCACGTCGGCGCTGTTGAAGTAGTACGTTTTGGGGTTCTTGACATACACCAGGATGGTGTCGTGCTTGGTCGGCCAGCGGTTCTTCGCGCGGGCGCCGTAGTCGTAGGCCCAGATGATTTCGTTCAGGAAGGCGTCCCGACCGAACAATGCGTCGAGCAGGACTTTGGCGTAGTGGCATTCGCGGTAGTCCAGGTGCAGGTAGAGCGTTCCGTCGTCGGTCAGCAGCCGCCAGGCTTGTTCGAGCTTCGGTTCCAGGAACTCCCAGTAGTCGGCGAAGCTGTCGTCGTACGACGTGAGCAAGCCCTTGACCGTGTCGTAGGACTGACCGGCGAAGCCGATCCGGGTGCCGTTGGGCGCTCTCTGGGTGCGGATGGTCTGGCGCCGCTGGGTCCGACCGGTGTTGAACGGCGGGTCGATGTAGATCATGCGAAAGGCGGCATCGGGCAATTGCGGCAGTACATCGGCGCTGTCGCCCTGGACGACGAGGTTGGGTCCGTCGGCCTGCCACAAGGTCACTGTCTGACCCTACGTGCCTCAGGTGCCGGTCGATTCCGCGGTATGGGTGCCGCGCGACTTGTCGCTCGCAAGCATTCGATGGCGAAGGGTGTCGTAGATCGGCTCGCTTCCGATCGCCGTCGTGGTTATCACCGCAGCCCCGCACGCGAACATCATCGGGATCAACTGGGACATGTTCGCGGTCATCTCGACGACCAGCAGGATTCCGGTGATTGGGGTACGGACAACTGCCGTGAAGAAGACGGCCATGCCGACCAACGCGCAGGCTGTGGCTTGTGGTGCCAGGGTCGGTATCACCGCGTTGAGCGCGTCGCCGAATAGTGTTCCGAGGGCGGCGCCCAGCACCAGCAGCGGAGCGAACAGGCCACCTGGCGCACCGACCGAGTACGACAGCGGCCCCAGAATCCACCGCAAGACAAGCAGTCCGGCGACGCTCAGCGCTGGCAGCGACCCCACGAGCAGGTCCTGGGTGAGGTTGTCGCCGCCGCCGACGATGTTGGGCGCGAACCACCCGATCAGACCGACAAACGCTCCAACGGCCGCAGCCCGCACGAGCAGCGGAATCTGGCGCAGACTCTCGAAAACGTCGATCAAAGCCAGGATCAGGCGGTTGTAGAACGCGCCCAGTAGACCGACGACTGCCCCAAACCCGGCGAAGGCCAGCAACCCGATGATGGTGGGAGGTGCCAGAGTCGGCATCGTGAAGTCAGGAAGGTCCCCGAGCAGCAGTCGCATCACGGCCACTCCCGACCCGGTCGCCAGCACCGATGCCACGATCAACCGTGGGCGGGTCGACTTGGTCAGTTCCTCGACGACGAACACCGCACCGGCAACCGGTGCGTTGAACGCGATGCCCAGGCCGGCGCCCGCCAACGAGGCCTGCATGACGTTCTGGTCATCATGACTCATCGACAACGCTCGGCTCGTCTTGCTGCCGATCGCCGCCGCCATTTGCACGGTCGGACCCTCCCTGCCGAGGACTAGGCCGGACCCGATGGCCAGCAGACCACCGAAGAACTTGACGGGTATGACTCCCGCGGTCTCGGGCTCGACCTGACTGCGCACGCATGCCTCGACGTGCTGGATGCCGCTGCCCGCAGCTGTGGGAACGAGCGTTACCAGGAAGCGGGCCAATGCCACCGCGACGGCAGCTGCGGCGACCGGCACCACCCAGCCAACCAGCGGCCATTCGTGCAGTCGGTGCACCGAGTCGACGCGGAACTCGTCGACCCACACCAGGCACTGCCGGAACGCCGCGCCGACGACTCCCGCCAGTGCCCCCGCCACCACCGCGACAGAGCACAGCTTGGTCATTCCGGCGTCGCTCACGGTCGCATTATCTGTCTCGCCGCGTTCGGGATGCGAGGGAGCCGGTTGGGACGCTAGGTTGCGACTGTGTTCGCGCTGCGGTGCAGCCACACCACCGCGGCGATCGCATGAACTGCTCAGAGAGGTGACTGATCATGGCTGGAATGACCCGGCGCCATTTCCTGCGCACGACTGCCGCATTGTCCGCCGGTTTAGGTCTGTCCTACCACGCGATCGGGTCCGCGCTGGCCGCGCCGCTGGTGCCTGCCAAGGCCGCGCCCTCGACGTTGCTGCAGACCGTTCGACAGCGCACCGTCGGCAACCTGCAGTACCGCACGCTGGTCGCTGCCCCCGGTGAGCCGTATGTGGCGCGGCTGGATCTGTTGGGCAAGCAGCCGTCAGGGAACCGGGCCAAGACTCGCCGATCACTGGTGTACCTGGGACACCTGTCTGATATCCACATCATGGACGCGCAGTCCCCGGCCCGCGTCGAGCCGCTGTTGGCGATGTCAGCTTCTACGTGGAGCGGGTCGGCCCGGCCGCAGGACACCTTGACGGTGCATGTGCTGTCGGCGATGGTGACCGCGGTGAATGCGCTGCAGTTCAGCCCGGTTACCGGCGCTCCAGTGACTGCTGTGGTCAACACCGGCGACATGGCGGACATGTTCTCCACGCTTGAACTGCGCTGGTACATCGATCTTCTCGATGGTAAGTCCGTCACCCCCAACTCCGGTGCCCCGAAGGTGTACGAGGGCATGCAAGCGTGGCTGGACACCCAGATGATCTACCATCCAGAGGATCCAGGTGGCGATGCCTACGGCGAGTACGGTTTCCCCCGGATTCCTGGACTGCTGAACACTGCAGTCGGCCAGAACGTCTCGTCGCAGGGTCTGGCTGCGCCTTGGTACGCGGTGTACGGCAACCACGACACGTTGTACTACGGATTCTTCCCGGTCGATTCGGCGATGCGCAGTCTTGCGCTGGGGACGAAGAAGCCGTACCAGTGGGAAGCGCTGGGCTTGAACTACCTCGCCGGATGGGCGCGGCAACAGAACCCGCTGGCCCGGTTCGCGCAAATGGTGACCACGGACTTCGGCATGAAGTCCGGGTTCAAGAGTGTGACGGCCGATTCCGGTCGGCAGCTGATCGACCAGCGCAGCTTCATGGCGGCGCACCTGGACTCGCCAGCCTTCCCCGGACCGGTCGGTCACGGGTTCACGCAGAACAACCTGGACACCGGGCAGACGTATTGGGCTGCTGACGTCGGCTCGCGGTTGCGGGTGCTGGGCCTGGACACCTGCAACGCTGTCGTCGGTGCCGACGGTGCCGTGCCGCAGGATCAGTTTGACTGGCTCAAGACCGAACTTGCGGCGGCGGCCAAAGCCAACAAGTTGGCCATCGTCATCAGTCATCACAACAGCCTGACGCTGGAGAACACGGCGGTCTTCGCGGTCGGTCCGGCGCAGCCGCTGATTCACGCCGATGAGTTCATTGCGATGCTGCACACTTACCCGAATATGGTCGCGTGGCTGAACGGACACACGCACAACAACACGATCTTCGCCCATCGCAACCCCAACGGCACCGGCGGTTTCTGGGAGATCACCGCCGCCTCGTGCATCGACTTCCCGCAACAGCAGCAGATGGTCGAGATCGTCGACAATCGCGACGGCACCCTGTCGCTGTTCACCACGGCCGTCGATCACGCCTCGACCGCCGAATGGACCGAGGCGGACTTCTCACAGGTCGGCCTGGCCTCTCTCAGTAGACAGTTGGCCAGTAACGACTTCACCGAGAACCCGTTGATGCGCCGTGGCGCCGCCGTCGATCGCAATACCGAGTTGTTGGTGCCCGCGCCGCTCGATCTGAGCGGGATCACCGACGCCGAACTTGAAGCAGTGCACGCAGAGGGCAAAGCCAGAATCGCCCGCCGTATGGCGAAGGGGCAGTCATGAGCGCCCGGGCGATGAGCCGCATGACCGCGCTGGGCGTGTGCGCGGCGGCCGCGACGGGCCTGACCGGATGCACTCAACTCGCGCAGCTACAGCCGGTAGCTGGGGACGAGATCGCCTCCGTGCAGTTCGCCACCAGCGACGTGCTGGCAGCTAAGAAGGTGGACGTGATCGTTTGGCCCACCTGCTCGTTCGCCTCCAAGGTCTACACCTGCACCGGCACCGCAGCTGGCGGCAAGACCATCGTGGCGACCGCCCCGGCCGTCGATCCGGTGGTGCTGACGGTCAAAGTCGCCGACGTACAGATCTTCACCGGCAAGATTGACGAACTGATTCAGGCCGAAGGGAGGATGCCATGAGCGCCACCGTGACCCAAGCCGAGGTCGTGACCGAGCAGCCGTCGTACCGGGTGTCGACGTTGTTCACCGGCTTTGTACGAATGTGGCGGGCGTGGAAGTTCGTCCTGCCTGCGATCGTCATCAACGCGGTGCTGCAGGGCCTGCTGGTCATCCCGGTGCCGCTCACTGGATACTCGCCAGTGTTCCTGCTCACGGTCATCCTGTCGGCTGTGATCCTGCTGGCGCTCAGCGCGACCATCGCCGCGGCCGCCCTGGACAGCGCGGTCGGTCCGGCGACCTGGTCGTCCGCCTGGCAGCGCATCCGGGGCAACGGTGGCTGGTTCACGCTGTGGACCGTCGCGCTGGCCATCGTGGTGCTGATCGGACTGGCGATCTACACCCTGCCGGGATTGCTGATTCTGGCGATCGTCCCGTTCTTGACGCTGGCGGCGATGTTCGGCCAACGTAATGCCTTCGTGGCCAACTTCCGGGTGATCGGCGCTCGTCCGTTGCGGTGGATCATCACGATGATCATTATTGGGATTCTGCTCTTCTTCACCTGGGTCGCCATGGCCCTCACCGGGTTCTTCGGCAGGCCGATCATCGGCGCGATGCTATCCACCCTCGTCGGCGGGTTGCTGCTGTGGTGGTGGCAGACGAGTCTCGCGCTGATCTTCCGGTCGGTGTTCCGTGACGACCCGTCAGGAGGCGAGCCGTCACTGCCCGAATAGGGCGGATCTGCCCTCGGGAAGTGCGGCGCCGCACCACCCCTTATCGCCTCTGCACCCGAAAAACCGCCTTCCCGGTCCGGATTTGAGGCGGAAGGCGGCTTTTCGGGTGCACAGACGCCAAAAGGGGGTGGTGAATCCGTATTGTCTGGTGGGGGTCGAATCTAGCGGGCACAGGTGGTACCGATGGCACAGAAGAAGCGACGACGTCAGGCCAGAGCAGGTGGCAAGATCCCGGCACGGGTGATCAGGGCGGCTGAGGACCAGTGGCTGGCGACGCCGTTCTTGGTGATGGATACGCGGATCGTCCGAAAGCGGTTCGCCAAGTTCACCGCCGCGATGCCTGATGTGCAGATCTACTACGCAGTAAAGGCGAACCCGGCCCCGGAGGTGCTGCAGGTCATCAACGACCTCGGCGGGCGATTCGACATCGCCTCCCCGGCCGAGCTCAGCGACGCCATCCTGGCCGGCGCCAAGCCTCGGCATCTGTCCTACGCGAATACGGTACGTAAACCGGCGGACATCGCTGGGGCCCACATGGCAGGTGTTGGGATGTTCTCGTTCGACAGTGCCGCCGAGCTGCGCAAATTGGCTGAGTTTGCGCCCGGAGCGCGGGTCTTTACCCGACTTGAGGTGCCGAACACGGGGTCGGCCCTGCCGTTGAGCAACAAGTTCGGTACCGAGGCCCACGAGGCGGCACGACTGCTGGTCAAGGCGCGAGAGCTCGGTTTGGACCCGCATGGTGTGTCGTTCCATGTGGGCAGTCAGCAACACGATCCGCAGGCCTACGTCTTCGGGCTGCAGGTGGCCGCCGACGTCTTCGAGATGGTCGGCCTCGAGGGTCTTGAACTGAAGATGGTCAACATCGGTGGCGGGTTCCCGGCCAGCGGCTACGCGAATCGGGCACCGGACATCGCCGAGTTCGGTGCCCTCATCCAAGATGCTCTGCACAACATGTTCGACGTGGGCAAGGTGTCGTTCGCGGCCGAGCCCGGACGCTACATGGTGGCCGACGCCGGCTGGATGGTCGGTGAGGTGATCGGGGACAGCGTTCGAGTCACCCGCCTGGGCAAACGGCGCTGGGTGACCATCGATTCGGGGATTTATCAGGGCCTGGTTGAGGCGGCCGACGCCGCCATTGAGTTCAACATGGCGGCAGTCGGTGCCCGGGGCAAGGGTCGCCCGGCGATCGTCGCCGGGCCGACCTGTGATTCGGTGGACATCTTCCACTCGATCACCCCTGTCTGTCTGCCGAAGCTGGCCCCGGGCGATCGGGTGCTTATCGGGTCGGCCGGCGCCTACACCCTGACGACCGCGGCCGTGGCGTTCAACGGTTTCGATCCACCTCATCTCGTCTGCGTGTGAATCCCTCAGTAAGCGTGAATCAGGCCATTGAGGATCGCATTCGATAGGCCCGGTTTCGTGATTGCCATCAGGAAACGATGACCGAACCCCTACTGTCATGCCTAATGCTGTGATGCCTAATGCTCATGGTTCCGGCGTCCTGGCGCCGAGACTGCTACAGGGAGGTCCGTTGATGGAAGCAGGGGTCGGCTTCAGCGAGGCGATGGTCGGTTCTTGGCGGCGTGCGGGCAAGTCCGCGGATCGGCCGTTCCGGTTTGACGTCGAGGTAATGACTCAGAAGCTGCTGACACCGTTCGGGGTCGTCAACGGTGACTTGATCGGGACGGTGACCGCAGACGGTCTGGCTTCGGGAACCCCGCTAGTCGGCACGATCGAGATCTCGCCGCTGGAGTTGCACCGATTGCGCTACACGTTCACCACGATCGCCGACGACGGCCGCGAGTATCGGTTCGACGGCTGGAAGACGATCCGAGGACTTCGGTTGGTGCGGGCCATGACGACGCTGCCAATGACCGTATATGACCCAGACGGTGCCATCGTCGGAACGGCGCTGACGAGGTTTCCGTTGCCGACGACGCTTGCCTGGTTGCGATCGTTCCGGGTCAAACGCACTCAAGCTGCCCGTGAAAGCGTCGGGAGCCTGACGTGAGTGCGCGGCGCGCCGCGCCGAACATCGTCGGGTTCTGTGCGGCCTTGCTCGATACCGACAACACCGGGGCGGACCCGGTCGAGCTGGCCAGGCAGGTCGAATGGTTGCTCGCGCGGTTCAGTCCGGCACCTCGGGCCGGCATCCGGGCCGGCTTCGCGACGATCGACGCGACTGCGGTCGCCACGACGGGAAAGCGGATGTCGGCGCTGGACGCGGCGGGCCGTTCGCGGGTACTGGACAAGGTCGTGGCCAACCCCACCACGGCTACTCTGGTCGACTTGCTGAAGGTACCAGTGCTGCTGGCGGCTGGGGCGAACGCTTCCTCTGACGGACTTCGGTCATCAGCTTCCACTACCCCACCGGCACGACCTGACGCGGACCTTGCGGTCACGCCCTCGGCGCAGTGGCCCTCCTGCTCGGTGGCTGATGTGGTCGTGATCGGCTCAGGTGCGGGGGGAGCGGTGGCGGCTCGCACGCTGGCTCGCGCCGGGCTGCGCACCGTGATTCTGGAGGAGGGCCGCCGCTGGGGGGTGCAGGAGTTCCGCGAGAAGCGGGCTCTGGACCGGTTCGTCGGTCTGTATCGCGACGGGGGATCGATGACCGCGCTGGGTCGGCCGCCGGTGATCCTGCCTGTGGGACGGGCGGTCGGAGGGACCACGGTCATCAACTCCGGCACGTGTTACCGGACCCCGGACAAGGTGTTGCGCAAGTGGCGCGACAACGCCGGGTTGCAGCTGGCCGATCCGCAGACGTTTGCGCCCTGGCTGACCGAGGTCGAGCGAATGCTGCAGGTCGCGCCGGTGCCCATGGATGTGATGGGGAACAACGGCAAGCTGGCCCTTGCCGGCGCGCAGGCACTGGGTTGGAAGAACCACCCGCTGGCCCGCAATGCCCCCGGCTGTGTCGGCTCGTGCCAGTGCGCGATCGGGTGTCCGCAGAACGCGAAGGTGGGCGTGCACCTCAACGCACTGCCCGATGCCTGCGCCGCCGGGGCGACCATCGTCAGCGATGCGCGGGTGCTGCGGGTAACCCATGCCGGCGGCAAGGCGACCGGGGTGCTTGCCCGTCGCCCAGACGGGACGACGTTCGAGATCTTGGCCGACCGGGTTGTGGTGGCGGCCGGGACCACCGAGACGCCGCCGCTGCTACGCCGCTCAGGGCTTGGACGACATCGACAACTCGGACGGAACCTGTATCTGCACCCGGCGGTCAGCATCGCAGGGCGTTTCGAGCAGCCGGTCGTGGCCTGGGAAGGGGTCTTGCAGAGCGCCGGAATCGATGAGCGTCACGACAGTGACGGCATCCTTATCGAGGCGACGTCCACGCCGCCGGGGATGGGAACCATGCTGCTGCCCGGCCACGGTGCCGAGTTGGTGGCGGAACTGGATGCGGCGGATCACCTGGCCAGCATTGGCGCCATGATTGCCGACGAACCCAGCGGCCGGGTACTCGGGCGCAACCAGTCGGTGCAAACGTACAACTTGTCCCGCGC
>JBAXOQ010000143.1:0-10484 GCA_037133175.1 Actinomycetes bacterium | reverse complement strand
CTGGTGCTCACCAAGGCCAATTCAGGTGTCCCGGTGATGCGCGCTGCGGCGGCCAGCGCGTCGGTTCCCGGCATCTTCTCGCCGCAGCCGATCGGCGACCGCAAATGCGTCGACGGCGGCGTCGCCGGCAGTGCCACCCATAGTGATGTGGTGGCCGGGGCGGAGCGTGTTCTGGTGCTGCCGCTGGCGGCCGGCGTCCCGGCACCCGGCATGTACTGCCAGCAGCCAGACAGTCTCGCGCGCGAACTCGACGACCTGCGCTCAAGTGGCAGTGAGGTCGAGTTGCGAGTGCCCGACCTGCCGACACTGACGACTGCTGAGCTCATGAGTCCGAGCGCGATCCCGATTGCGATGGCGGCTGCCCGGACGCAGGCAGCCGGCGACCTCCCTGCGTTGGTGGAGTTCTGGAGTCGCTAGCAGGCGCCTAGCAAGGCCGCCATCGTCGGCGTATTCCAACTAGCAGCCCGGGATGGTGGGGATTGCCTGGTACTTCTTGACAGCAACTCGCAGGGTGAGTTTGGCCCCGGTGGAGCGGGTGTCAGTTGCCCAGACGGTGGCTTGCGGGTAGTAGATACGGGTGGCGAATTTCCAGTTGCCAGCATTGTTCGCCACGGTCGCCGTGCCGGCAATGCCAGCCATGGTGCCAGTGAAATCGGCAGTGAAGGTGATCGTTCCGGTGCCGTTTACCACGCCTCCGCACGAGCCCTTGCCATTGGTGATCTTCGCGGTGCAGATGATGATGCCGTGGGCCTTGACGACCGCGGATCCGTTCAGACCCACACGTGGGCGCAATCTTGTCGGTTGGGTGAGTTCACAACGAGGATTTGCTACCCGCACGGCCAACTGGTCCGCGTCGTGAGCCGGTTGTTACCTGAATCGGTCCCGCTGCGAGCACGCAGGGTAGTTGCCCACAGGCGCTCACCCATCGTCATTACTGATTGTGACAGGCAAGTCGTTTCGCCGAATCGGGCATTTCGGGCTCACTTCGGCTTTGACTACTCAAGGTAGTCAAGGGGTGACCTGAACGGGTGATTGTCGGTCCTGTTTGGGTTAGTTCCTAAGTTCGCCAGTCCGCGCCGTCGATCAGACCTACATGGAGACAGTAAGCGGGCGTCGGGTAGGGAACCGGGTAGCGTTCCCCCTGCTTCTGTCCTCAGTTTCCCTTGTAATGCTTGGCATGGCAACCCCACAGGCGAATGCCGCCATTGCTGGCGCAGTCGCCGACAGCGCCGTTGCCGCCCGCGCCGCAGTCACCACCAAGGTGGTCAAAGGGGTGGTCGGTACCGGCAAAGTGCATCTGAGCGATCGACTACTGAGCGTCAAGCCATCGAAGGCGTCAAGCAAATCCCTTTCGGTTGCAGCCGGTAGCGTCAATGTCGCAACGACCTTCAGCAACCGTTGCGGACCGGTCACGCTAACCCTGTCGCAAGCCGGCCAACAGGTCGCAAAGGCTACTGGCCGTAGCGGATTCAAGGCTAGCGCGCCAGTGGCCTCCGGGGCGCTGAAGATGACCGTCGGCTCCGCCGCTTGCCGGACCAGCTACAAACTGCGTGTTGTGAATACCCCGGCGCCGACCATGACACCGACCACTCCGGCGATCGTGACATCAACTCCGACGTCCACTGCGATGCCGGTAGGCGACCTGCCCGGCTGGAAGTCAGTCTTCGCGCAGGACTTCAACACTCCGGCCGCGCTCGGGTCGTTCCTGACTACGTACAAGGATTTCGGCGCCTATCCCTACGGCTACACCGACACCAGCCGCAACCTGCGCTCCAACCCTGGGTACTACCACCCGGAGAAGACCCTGTCGGCCTCGAACGGTGCGATGGATGCCTGGCTTCACTACGACGCGACGCTGGGCAAGTACCTGGTGGCTGCGCCCAAGCCGCTGCTGCCGACGATGACCTACGGCCGGTTCGCGATGCGACTGCGTGCCGACAGCATCCCCGGCTACAAGATCGCGCCGCTGCTGTGGCCCGATTCCGGTAGCTGGCCGTCCGGTGGCGAGATCGACTTCCCGGAAGGCGATCTGGACGGCACCTCACTTGCCGGCTACGCGCACTGGGCAAACCCCAACGGTGGCCAGGACTACTTCAACACTCGGGTCGATCCGACCACCTGGCATGTGTACGAAGTCATCTGGACCCCGGGCAAGGTGCAGTTCCTGGTGGACGGCAAGTCCCTCGGGGTGAGCACCACCAACGTGCCGAGCAACCCGATGCACTGGGTGCTGCAGATGGAGACGGAGATTAGCTCCACGGCTCCCTCGACCAACGCTCAGGGCCATGTGCAGATCGACTGGGTCAAGGCCTACTCGATGGCGTAGATGATCGCTTCTTGGCCTGGGGTTTGGTAGACATCGTCTGTGACAACCATGACGAGCCACCGCCCTCCCAGCATCTGGTTTGAGGTCGAACAACGCGACAGATGGTGGCCGACAACATTGCTGGCCATCGCGGTGGTGGCGATTGCAGTGGCCATGGCGGTGATCGGGCTGCCGTCGGCCGACACGCACACGCCGCTGCATCACATGGGCATCATGGATCCGGGTTGTGGCGGAACCCGGGCCATTCGACTCGCGGCGATGGGGCAGTGGACGGAGTCGTGGCGGTACAACCCGATCGGGATTCCGCTGTTCGTCGGTTGCGTGGTGGTGATTCTGCGGGCGGCGGTCGGCTGGGTGTCGGGGCGGTGGCTGACCCTTCGCATCTCCTGGACGCACCGCGGCAAGGTGGTCGGCTGGATCGTGCTGGTGGCCACCATCGTCGCTTTGGAGATCAACCAGCAGTCGAACGCTGCCCTGCTGATGTCCCGCTAGCAGGCTGCATAGGCATATCCCGGCCCGCCCGGAGGAGTCAGGTTCCGGTCGCGCCAGATGATCGAGATTCGGGCTCCCCGGGCGCTGCAGGCGCGGGCGAAGACGTCGACACCGTATTGGGTGTATTCGATCTCCAGCACATGGTTGCCGTAGGCATTCGTGTACAGGTCGCACTCCCGGTAGCGTTCACACTCCTCGGTCACCGCGAAGTCGAAACCGACCGAGCGTTTGCCACGTCCGCTGAGCTCGGCGGAGTTCTTCTGGCCGACGGCCAAGCCGACGGCGTGGGCTCGCTGGACGAGGAGCTTGGACAACGCCAGGTTGTTCGCGGCGGTCAGCCGACGACCAGAGCGCGAGTAGGAGTCTAAATTGTCGAACTCCACCGCCGCGAAGCCTCTGCGGGCGCAGTCCGCGGCCCATCGGCCGAGGATCGCGGCCAACGCCCGTCGCTTGGCCGCGGTTGAGGTGTCCAGCAGCAGCTCGCCCCAGTCGGCATCGGCGACGTAGCGTCCGCCGGCGCGCAGCAACAGGGTTCTGTGCTGCCGTTTCCACCAGCGAATCTGGTTCTGCTGGGTCTGGAATCCGTTGATGTAGCAGATGTTGTACAGCCCTGCCACGGGTGCTTCGGTCCGATCCCGGGCCACCACAGCAGTCCCGGCAGGTGGCGGGTAGCCGCCACCGAGCTGGTAATCGAACTGCGCGTTGTCCGGTGGCGGTGCGAACGTCGTCGCTGCCGCGACCGATGGGCAGATTCCGGCCAGCAGCACAACGCCAGCGATCACTGCTGCACAGTGTCGAATGTCCAGCCAGCGCTGCGAGGTCATGCCCAATTGTCGCTGCCGGAACTGCTACTGGTCCACCATTTTGACGTCGGAATTCGGTTCGTCGGTGCGTGGGTGGAGTTGATCGCTGTGTACGTGGCCGTGGTCGTCGACCGGGCCGCCACCAATCAGGTGCGGATGGATCGGGACATGTTCCTCGAGCACAGCTTCGTCGGGGATCTCGGCCTCGACGTCGGAGGCGTGGATGGTGTGGAACATGGCCCAGATGGCCCAGATGCTGAAGGCAATGACGACCGCACCGACCGCGATCCAGGCGCCCACCGTGGGCAGTTGGGTTAGCCAGAACAGCAGGTAGGCGACCGTGGCGGTGGCTGGGATGGTGATGACCCAGGCCAGCACCATCTCGCCGACGACCTTCCAGTTCGCTCCCCGGCCGGAGGCGACACCTGCTCCGACGACGGAACTGGCAGCAGCGTGAGTGGTCGAGATCGGCATGCCGACCGCCGTCGCTCCGAAGATGGCAGTGGATGCGCCGATGTTCGCGGCCGCGCCAGAGCTCGCGTGCAGCGTTGTGATCTTCAACCCCATCGTTTCGATGATCTTCCAGCCGCCCCAGAGCGTGCCCAGGGCGATGGCTCCGTAGGCGGACAGCGCCACCCATTCAGGAACCTCGATGGTCTTGCCGTCAGCGCCCATCGTGGTGTAGCCAGCGCCGAGCAGCAGCGCGGCCAGCAGACCCATGGTCTTTTGGGCGTCGTTCGCTCCGTGTCCAAACGAGAGCGCACCGGCGGCGACCAACTGAAGGCCCTTGAAGATGGGGTGGTTGTCATGCAGGTGGAAGAGCTTCTGGAACCCGCCGAGCAGGTAGACGGCAACGATCGCAACGACGATCGCGACCACAGGTGACAGACCGATTCCGATGGCGGCCTTCTGCACACTGTCCCACGAGATTGCGTCGATTCCACCCGCGGCGAGTCCGGCTCCGACTAGGCCGCCGATGATCGCGTGGCTTGACGAGGACGGCATCCCCAACCGCCAGGTGATGAAGTTCCAGGCGATCGCGGCGAACAGGGCCGCGAAGACGACGCCCTCACCGGCGAAGCCGGTTTTGACCGTCTTGGCGATAGTGCTCGCTACCGCGGTACCCACCACGAAGTAGGCGGCGAAGTTGAAGAAGGCGGCAAAAGCCGGAGCCCAGCGGGCGGGCAGGGCCCGAGTCGCGACGACGGTGGCAACGCTGTTCGCGGCATCGTGGAAGCCGTTCGTGAAGTCGAACACCAGTGCCAGGGCAAACAGCACGATCACACTAATGAGCACAACGTCCATGAACGATCTGGCCTCCCGAAACTCGTTTACCCGCTGGTCAGTCGCTGTTCGTGTGGCGGCACACCTCCTGCGCAAAAAAACGCAAGACTCGGTCACACCGGCACCCGCAGACATAATCCACGTCAAAAGGAAAAACAGGAGGTGGCGTGACGTGAACAGTAGGTGAACTATCTAACACCAGGCAAACAGCGGGCGAATTGCCTAGGTCGGACTCTACTTCTTCTCGGTGTGGTCGTAGTAGCGACCGCTGATGCCCACCGTCGAGATCAACACGATGCGTCCCGGTTGTTCATTAAACGCGAAGTTATGGATGGGGACCAACTCGGCCTTCTCCAGTTCCTTTGGGTCGGTCACCTCCTCGGCGCCGCCGCGCACCAGCACGCTCCAGCCGGACTTGCCGTCCGTGGTGAAGCCATCGGCCTCAAATGCCACGACCTGTCCCGTCAGAGCTGCGTGGAGCTTCGTCCCGGAAACCGTCCGGATCAGGATCCTGTCGCCGTACATGCGGAAGTTCACGGGGAAGATGAAGGGTAGGAACTCAACGGTCGCGGCGATGCGGCCCACCGGTTGTGACGCGAGCAAGTCCAGACATTCCTGCCGGCTCAGTTCGTGCAGTCCGCTGCGAGAGGTGTCGGTCATGTTTCGATCGTGGCACAAGATCCCAACGCACGCCAGCCAGGGTGGCTTCCCTGGCGACTACTCGGTTCAGTTGCGTCCTGGCAACGTGCGGGGGTCGATAGGTGTGGGTCGTCCGTACAGCCAACCCTGGCCGTGCTTCCACCCCTGAGCTCGCAGGACGGCGGCTTCGCCGCTGGTCTCGATTCCTTCGGCGACAGTGTCGAGTTCAAGTCCGTCTGCCATGCCCGCGAGGGCTTTGGCCAAGCGCTCGCACGTCAGGTCTCCGTCCCCGATCCCGGCGGTGAAGGACATGTCCAGCTTGAGCCCCGCGATCGGCAAGTCGCGCAGATGCGTGATCGAGGAGTACCCCGTTCCGAAATCGTCCACATACCAGCGCACCCCAGCAGTGGACAGCGCTGCCATCGCGCGCCGGATGGGTTCTGTCGCGTCCAGCAGCGCAGTTTCGGTGATCTCAAGGTGCAGACGGCTCGGACTCACGTCGAAGGATGCCAGGCACGCCGTGACATCGTCGGCATAGTCAGCGATGAAGGTAGCGGCAGAGACATTGACGGACATATGGATGTCGTCCGGTAGCTCAGCCAGCACGGCCACAGACCGTCTGAGGACGACAAGGTCGATTTCAGCGATCAAGGTAGATCGTTCGGCGGTAGGAAGGAACTCGTCCGGGGGGGTGATGGTTCCGTCCGGGCGCACCCACCGGACCAGGGCCTCGTAGCCGATGACTGCCTGGTCACTGAGATTCACGATCGGCTGGAACCAAGGCACGAATTGACCCGCCCGCAAACCGCCGCGAATACGGTCCTCCATGATCAGCCGGTGGCGTGCTTCTTCGGCCAGTTGGGCCGAAGCGAACTCGAATCGGTCCCGACCCCGGTCCTTGGCCTGACGCATAGCCAAAGAGGCATCCCGCAGCAGATCCGCCGAGCTGGCGTCGACACCGCCCGTGGCGATCCCGATGCTGACGGTCGGCCGGAGTCGGTAGCCACCCAGGGTGATTGTGCCCTTGGCCGCCTGTCGAGCTCTCTCGGCCGCCACGGCCGCATCTGCAGCTCGGTCGAGTTCGGAGACCACCATCCAGAACTCATCACCGGAGCCCCTGGCCAGCAACGAGGCGTCGGTCGCCACCACCCGCAACCGATCGGCAACGGCTGAGATGACGCTGTCGCCGCCACTGTGTGTCAGTGCCTCGTTGACCGATTTGAGGGCGTCGATCCCGATGCACAGAACCCCGACGTACCGCTCGCCCGCACTCGCGATCCGGTGTTCGAGGTAGGCCGCCAACATCGGCCGGGTGGACAAGCCAGTCAGGGGGTCGTGCTCGATCGCATGCATCAGTTGCTCGCGAGTGTCGACTTCTTTTTGAATGTCACGAAGCGCGGCCACTACACAGATGCCTCCGTCGGTGGTGACCGATCGTAAGTTGATCTCCATCATGCGATATGAACCGTTCGCGCACAGGACCTGGCACTCACCTGACACTCGCTCGCCGACCGTCGTCTGCGGGCGGGCGAGCAGGTTGTCTTCCCCGATCTGTGGATGAAGCAAATCGACGCCTGTTGTTCCGATGATCTGATCCTGGCGCCAGCCCAGCACTGAGGTGATTGACTCGGAAGCCCAGATGATCAGTCCGCCTGGGTCGGTCTGCCAGATGACATCTGAGGCGTTCTCAGCGAGCAGTCGGTAGTGTCGTTCGCTGTCGATCAGGGCATGCCTGGCCAACACCTGCTCATGAATGTCCCGCAGGGTGTCTACTCGGCCGACGACATTCCCACGGTCGTCCTTCACCCACTTGCGGCCAGCGCTCATCCATCGATATTCGCCGTTGGCGTGGCGAAACCGTAGCTCCGCGGACCCAGCGCCACGCGCGAGGACCGCGTTGGCTTCGGCGAGGTCGTCGGGGTGGATGATCCAACCGCCTCGTTTGTTCATCCACTCGGCCGCCGGGTAGCCCAGCAGCTTCTCGATGGAGGGTGAGACCCACGTCAGTTTGCCTTCGGGAGTGATCAGCAGCACAGCTCCCTCGGTGTTCTCGGCGACCAGTCGGTAGCGGTATTCGGCGTCGGCGACGGCTCTCTCCGATGCCTGTTTGCGGGCAGTGATGTCGCGGGCGATGCAGTGCAGTTCGGATTCGTCGTCCGAGCGCCAGATGCTCCATTCGAGGGTCCGGTAGCTGCCGTCCTTGGCCAAGTACCGGTTCTCGAAGTAGGCGGTGACGTGCTTCGGTTCGAGGCACTGTTGGGCCTCGGTGATGGTTTCCTGTCGGTCGTCCGGATGGACGAAGTTGAGGTAGGGCTCGGCTGTCAGCTCCTGCGGGGTGTACCCGAGCACCCGTTGCCAGCTCGGGCTCACTGCCGTCAGGTACCCGTCCAGACTGGCGGTTGCGAGCAGGTCCACCGACCTGTTCCAAAGGGCGCCGCCCACCCCGCCCGCGGGCAGGTGCTTCTTGGTCTTGCTCGCCCCCACAATCGGCTCCTCAGTTTTCGCCTGGTTCCGGCACCGTGACTGTAGTGACTTGCCCGCCGGGGATGCTCGCCTTAGGGCGAGTCCTGCGGTACACCAGCAGCAGGATCGACGCCGGCAGTGGCTGGGCGATATCGGCTGCAAGCGACGCGGTCCCGCAGGATCAGCCAGGCGGTGACGTTGGCCGCGGAGGGCAAGTGGGCGCGATTCCCGCAGGATCGCTGACCGGTTCCGGCGCCCCGGGTTGCTCGGGAACACGCCCGCCGAGCAGTTGCCTAGGGTAGTAGTCGGAGCACAGAGTCTCCCAGCAATCGAGTCCTATCAGGTTGTCCGGCAGTCGTTGCCGTGGTGTATCCCCGTTGACCACATCCAACACCTTTCACGCTATCCAGGACATGACCGTACTGCCGTGGCCTCCCGTTGATGATCTCGGGTGCCGTTTCCACTCAGCAAAGTCCTACGACACGCGGACGATCGGGGCTTCAATGATGGGCGTGTCGTAGGAGTTTGCTGGTGGGATCAGCGGACCATCGTCGCCAGCGCTTGGGCCTGCGCGGCGAGTTGGTGCGTCTGAAACACCGCAAATGAGCTCCTTGCCGGAACCTGCGTGGCGTAGAAGAATTCGTCGCCGGCTACCGCGACCTCGATCGAACCAGCGAGTTGGTACTCCTTGACCAGCAGCAGGAGCAGGCCCAACAGACCGAGCAGGCAGACCCAGATGAACAAGCTCACCAGGACCGCGGCGAGCACGATTGCCCACACGGGAGTCGCCTGCTTGTAGTAGGTGCGGTCGGTCACGATCCACCGGGTTCCCCGCAGAGGGCAACTGCCTCGTGGAGTCACCACCCAGCTGTCGGTAATGCCAATGTCACCGACAACCAGCAGGTACGGACTCGGCTGCCAATACGGGGTGAGTCCACTCATACCGCGATGCTAGCGTGAAATTGATCAACTCACATCCCTCCCTGAACATCTCCAAGCTGGTTCAATTCGGTCATGACAACCTCCGGACAGGCGATGTCCTGCACCCTCGACGCAGTCTCGCTGACCGACGTTGTGGCTGTAGCACGGGATCGGGCCAGCGTTGGTTTAGGCGACGCCGCCCTTGATCTGGTGCGAGGCGGGAGGGTGATCGTCGAGGACCTCGCCGGCTCGGACGCCCCGGCATATGGGATTTCGACCGGTTTCGGGGCGCTGGCCACCGTCGCGATCGCGCCGGAGCGACGGGTGGCGCTGCAGCGCAGCCTGATCCGCAGCCATGCGGCGGGAACTGGGTCCCTGGTACCTGCCGAGGTCGTGCGGGCGATGATGCTGCTGCGCTGCAAGACCCTCGCCACCGGGCTGACCGGCGTTCGTCCCATCGTGGTCCAGACCCTGGCGGCGATGCTCAACGCGGGCATCACACCCGCCGTGCGTGAATACGGGTCGCTGGGCTGCAGCGGCGATCTCGCACCGTTGGCACAGGTGGCGCTGGCTGCGATGGGCGAGGGTACGGTCCTGGCCGCCGATTCGCAGGTCACTCGGCCGGCCGCCGATGCGCTGGCCGAAGCCGGGATCACACCGCTGGTGCTGCACGAGAAAGAAGGCCTAGCGCTGATCAATGGCACCGATGGGATGCTCGGCATGCTGGTGCTGGCGCTGGCTGACTTGCAGGCCCTGCTGACGCTGGCTGACGTCACCGCCGCGATGACGGTCGAGGCCGTACTCGGAACCGACCGGGTTTTTTCGGCCGACCTGCAAGCCTTGCGGCCGCATCCCGGACAGGCGGCTTCGGCAGCCAACATCCGTTCCTTGCTAGCCGGTTCGCCGATCATGGCCAGCCACCGCCACGACATGATCCATCTGGTTCAGGACGCATACTCGTTGCGGTGTTCGCCGCAGGTCGCCGGAGCGGCCCGCGACACGGCCGACCATGCCCGCCTGGTGGCCGAGCGGGAGTTGGCCTCGGTCATCGACAACCCCGTCGTACTGCCCGATGGCCGGGTCGAGTCCAACGGGAACTTCCACGGTGCTCCGGTGGCCTACGTGCTGGACTTCCTGTCGATTGTGGTCGCCGATGTGGCATCGATCGCCGAGCGGCGCATCGACCGGATGCTCGACCGAACTCGGTCCCAGGGGCTGCCGCCGTTCTTGGCGCATGAGGTGGGCGTTGATTCCGGCTACATGATTGCCCAGTACTCGGCGGCGGGAATCGTGTCGTCCCTCAAACGGCTGGCGAATCCAGCCAGTGTCGATTCCATCCCAAGTTCGGCCATGCAGGAAGACCACGTGTCCATGGGCTGGGCGGCTGGGCTCAAGCTGCGCCAGGGCATCGACGGCCTTACTCGAGTGCTTGCCATTGAATTGCTGGTGGCCGGTCGTGCCCTGGACTTGCGAGCTCCGCTGCTACCCGCGGCCGGCACGGGTGCGGCGCTCGGCGCGCTGCGGAAGGTGGTCGACGGTGTCGGCCCGGACAGAAT
>JBAXOQ010000142.1:0-10495 GCA_037133175.1 Actinomycetes bacterium | reverse complement strand
GGATCTACCAACTGGCATCCGGCGATGACCGGAGGTCGGTGCACGCGGCGCAGATTCCGAATCCCCGATCGTCGGCTGAGTCGGCGCCGGTGGTGGGTCGCAGGCTGAACGCGGCGCCGTCCCGCCGAGTGCCGCCGACCCGACGGGATGGCGCCGAGCATCTGGGGCTGGGTTTGGTCGAGTATGCGCCGGTCACCGACCCGATCGCGAAGCGTGCGCGCCCAGCGCCACCCAGCGGAGCAGCGCCTCGGCGGGTTTATCTTGCCCCCGTCACGCTGCCGCATCCACCGGATCCAGTGTTGCCACTGCCGCCCAGCCCCGAGGCGGTCGAACGAGCCACGCCGCGGCTCGTGTCGTCGAAGTTCCCCGGACCTCGCCGAGCAGGGCTCGGCCCGGTTGTCCTTCGTCCTGCACCGCCTGCTGCGGAGTCCCCAACTCCGGTGTCGGCCGTGGCTGCGGCCGCTCCGCCTGTCCCGGCCGCTCCGCTTGTCCCGGCCGTGGCTGCGGCCCCGGCCGCTCCGCCTGTGTCGGCGGCTCCGCCTGCGGTTGAGCCGCGCGCGCTAGAAACGCAGGTAGTCGTGCCAGGTCCGTTGGTGGTGCCCGGGCCGTTCTCGGAGCCGGTTCCGGTTCCCGAACCGATCCCGGTGGCGGCACCGCCGGTCCTGCGGGCGCCGGTCGAGCCCGTAGTACCGGCCTGGGCTCACAATGGTGCCTTTCTGGCGCCGCTGATCTGGCTCGTCGTGACCGGAACCGCGTTGGTGGTAGCGCCGGGACGGTCTGGCTATGCATTCGGTGCGGCGGCCTTCGTTGTGCTGATCCTCTTCTACCTGGCCACTGCGAAGTACCGTCGCCACGCCAAACAGTTCCGGTCGCTTCGCGAGCGACCGCTGCCGACCCGACGGTTGACCTGAACACTCGCCATCTTGGACGTGCGACGCGGCCGTACCGCGCCACGCAAGCCTCGACGTCGCCCAGCGGACGGTCTAGGCTCTACCAGTGGTCGACATCGTGTATCCGCCAGTCATCGTGTCAGCTCTGGTCTCGTTCAAGTTGCTCGGATTGAAGTTCGACATTGTCGGCACCGAGCATGTCCCCAAACGCGGGGGTGCTGTATTGGCCAGCAACCATGTGTCCTACCTGGATTTCATCTTCGTCGGAGTCGGTACCTATCCGAAGCGACTGACTCGCTTCATGGCCAAGGATTCCGTCTTCGAGAGCAAGGTCTCCGGTCCGCTGATGCGGGGGATGAAACACATACCGGTCGATCGGGACGCCGGCGCGGGGTCATTTGATGCAGCCCTGGACGCGCTGCGTTCGGGCGAGATCGTCGGGGTTTTTCCGGAGGCGACGATCAGCAGATCCTTCCTGGTCAAGGACCTGAAGTCCGGTGCGGCGCGACTGGCGGCCGGAGCCAGTGTTCCGCTGATTCCCATGGTCACCTTCGGCGGGCAACGGATGTTCAGCAAGGGCACCCCGCGGTCGATGCGCCGGGGCAACACCATCGCCATCACCATCGGCAAACCCATGTACCCGCATCCGCAGGATGATCCACTGGAGGTGACAGCTGAGCTGCGCAGGCGCCTGAGTGCGTTGCTGGAGACGACGATCGCCAGATACCCGGATCGCCCGCGCGACGAAGCCGACAGGTTCTGGATGCCGGCCACCCACGGCGGAACTGCACCAAGCCTGAAGCAGGCCAAGAAGGAAGATGACGCGGCTGCCGCGCACAAGCGGGAACGTAAGTTGAAATCGCAACAGCCAGCGGACGACAATGGGGGACATGACTAGCGAGGCTGAGGCCGTCTCCCGTCCCGACCCGTTCGCCCGCGCTGGCATCTTGGTCGGCGCCGCCGCCATCGGTGCGTCGTTTCAGCCCAATCTGCTGACCCGCAGCTCGCCTGACCAGGCTCTCATCAGCGGAGCCAGTGCTGCTGTCGGCTACGGCTCCGCCACCGTCGCGAACGCACTCTGGAATGCTCTGGCCAGACGCCTGCCTGGCGGTGATACCCCGGTGTCCGAGTCGGTTCTGATGCTGGCCGGGCTGGCGGCCGGGCGCGCCCTGGCGCCTCACGAACACGAGTCGAATAGGCGAGCCGCCGCCCGGTTGGTGGCAAATGGAGCAGTCATCGTCGGGTCTTCGAGCTTGCTGGCACGGCTTTCCCAGCGTGTCTCGCATGACGAGCGAGCTCCTGTTCGAATTGCGGTCACCGCGACGTTCGCTGTCGGTACCGCGTTGGGCACTTACCTGGCGCTGGCACCCCGCCGCTCGGTAGTCGGCGCGCTGCGGCCTGATGGAACAATCGCCGAGGATAGCTTCCGTGAGGTAAGACCTGCAGTGGCGTTGACCACGGCGAGCGCAGTCGGGGCCGGATTGATGGGCTTCGCCTACGGGGAGTCGTACTTCTCGCGATCGATGTCCAAAATCGGCGCTCGCGTGCTCGGCGGCAGCCCTGATGACCACCGGACTCTCGGTCGCGTGGTGACGCTGGCCGTGTCAGTACTGGCAGCCAGGCAGGCGATGGCCACGTTGAGTACCAAGATGGCCGAGGCAGGCGACTCGATCGAGGCGGCTCACGCGATCGCCCCGGACTTGCCGGAGGTGACCGGCAGCCCTGCGTCGCACATCGACTGGAGCAAGCAGAGCAGGGAGGGTCGCAGGTGGCTGTCCATGGTGCTGCGCCAGCCCAACATCGCCGCTGTCATGGGGGAGGACGCTAAACAGCCGATCCGGGTGTACGCGGCGCTGTCAGTGGTGGATAGCGACGAGGCCCGGGCCGATCTGCTGCTGGCTGAATTGGATCGCACCCACGCTTTCGAGCGGTCTGTACTGGCGCTGTTCTCGCCGACCGGTTCGGGCTACGTGAACTACGTGGCCTGCGAGACGCTGGAGTACCTAACCCGTGGCGACTGCGCGAGCGCTTGCATCGAGTACTCGGTGTTGCCATCGTCGATGTCGCTGATGGCGGTTCCGCTCGGTGCCAGGCAGACCAGGCTAGTGGTAGACAAGATCGTCCAGCGGCTGCTGCAGATGCCTGCGGACGCGCGGCCCAAGTTCGTGTTGTTCGGTGAGAGCCTGGGCTCCCAAGTCAGCCAGGCGATGTTCACCGGGCAAGGGGTCGACGGTCCAGATGCCATTGGTCTGCAGGCCGCCGTGTGGATCGGCACACCTTCGGCGAGCACGTGGCGCAAGCAGCTGTGGGGCGACCGAACGATCAGCGAATCTCCGCAGGTCGGCCCCGGTGATGCCTACCTGCCGCGGTGCATCCGGGACTGGGACGAGTTGCCCGATGACGATCGCGATCGCGTCCGGTACCTGCTGCTGCAGAACGGTGATGACCCCATTCCCAAGTTCGGTGAGCGGTTGTTGTGGTGCCGTCCGGACTGGCTCGGACCGTCCGACAGTCGCCCTCCCGGATCGCCGATCGGTACCCGTTGGGTTCCGTTCGTCACGTTCTTCCAAACCTTCGTCGACATGATCAATGCCCTGGCTCCGACACCGGGGGAGTTTGTCGAGGGCGGGCACGACTACCGGGTAGCGATTCCGGATGCTCTGCGCATCGTGTGGAAGTTGCCGGCGTCCACGCAGCAGATTGCTCGTGTTCAGAAGGCCCTGCGTGAGCGCGAACTCGGGTGGGAGATAGCCCGAATGTGGAGTGATGCTGAAGAGACGTCAGATCCCAAGAAGCGGGCGGCCGCGGAGCAGAAGGCGGAGCAAAAGGCCGCGGATTGGACGGGCGCGGACGAGCCGCTGACTCCCGAGGCGATCACCGGGATTATCGATGAGGACAGCCAGCCGACCTGAGGCGCGTGACGGGTGGTACAAGGAGATCTGGGCCACTTGCGCGGTCGATTCGTGGATTGTGGGCTACCCTTGGTGTTCCAACGTTGAGCGCATCGTTGTCGTGTGCAAGTCACTTCCTCGGGTAAGACCGTTTGAGTCTTGGATCCATCGCGCACAGAGTTGGCGTAGTCGCAGGCCCGACCGGGCCCGGGCTGCCGTTCTGCGCAGTTGCGCCGGCCTCAATTGCCGCCGCTGCTCGCCGCGCGAAAGACCTAGCAGATCCTCGGAGTACTCACTGTGCAAGCACGTCCATCGCAACAATCTGTCCTGCCCGAATCCGACCGCCGTGAATCCGCAGCGCCGACAGGCGCCAAGAAGCCACGCCACAAATCCAAGCCCGATCCGCAATCCGGTCAGGGATCTTTCCTCGCCTGCGGTGTTCCCCGAATTCTTGTCGACGAGCTGGCCGCGGCGGGCATAACCGAGCCGTTCCCGATCCAGACTGCCACCCTGCCTGATGCTTTGGCCGGGCGCGACGTGCTTGGTCGCGGACGGACCGGGTCCGGAAAAACGCTGGCGTTCGCGCTACCGGTGCTTGATCGGCTGGCGGGAACACGCAGCAAGTCCAAGGCGCCGCGGGCGATTATTCTGGCTCCCACGCGGGAACTCGCCAATCAGATCAACATGACGATCGAGCCGCTGGCCGACCTGCTCGGTCTTCGGACCGTCACCGTCTACGGTGGTGTCAGCGCGGTGCCGCAGATCAACGCTCTGCGCCGGGGAGTTGACATCGTGGTCGCTTGTCCCGGTCGCCTGTTGGATCATTACCGTTCGGGGAAGATTCTGCTCGACCGGGTCGAGATCACCGTGATCGACGAAGCGGACCACATGGCCGACCTGGGCTTCCTGCCAGACGTCCGCACGATTCTGGACGCCGTCCCGGCCAGCGGTCAGCGGTTGTTGTTCTCGGCAACGCTGGATCGCGATGTGAACATCTTGGTGCGCAACTACCTCGTCGACCCGCTGACCGCCAGTGTGGACTCCGACCACCTGGAGTCCGGCAACGAGATGAGCCACCGGGTGTTGCAGGTCGACTCGGGGGATCGGGTTGCAGTCATCGCCGAACTTGCTGGCGCACCCAGCAAGACGATCATCTTCACCCGGACCCGCCACGGTGCTCAGAAACTAGCTGAACAACTCGGCCGCGCTGGAGTGCCGGCGGTCGATCTGCACGGAAGCCTGAGTCAGGCAGCTAGGGCTCGCAATCTGGCAGTGTTCACATCGGGTCGAGCGTCCACGCTGGTGGCGACCGACATCGCCGCCCGGGGCATCCACGTAGACGATGTCGGCCTGGTGATCCACGCCGATCCGCCTGCCGAGCACAAGGCGTACCTGCACCGGTCCGGTCGTACGGCCCGTGCCGGCGCTACCGGCACAGTGGTCACGATGATGACCGGAGCCCAGACCCGCGCGGTGCGCGAGCTGACGCGGAAGGCGGGCATCACGCCAACCACGAACCGGGTCAAGCCGGGGGATCCGCTGCTGATCGAGATCGCCCCCGGGGATCGTGTGTTCCGCACGATACGTCCCGCAGCGAAGGCTGAGCGGCGGGAGCGGGTCGAGCGCAGCGAACGGCAGGAGCGCACCGAGCGGACCGAACGACGCAGCCGTTCCGAGCGGACCGAGTTCGGCCGCTCCGGGCGCGGGCAACGAGGGGCGAAGGCCAAGCCAGGCGGCAGACACTCGACCTCCGGGCGTGCACCAGAATCGGGCGGTGCCACCGGTTCCCGATCTGGTGGCCGCAGGAGCGCACCCACACGCACCTCAGGCCGCGGATAGACCTGCGAGACGCTGCTGATCGGTCTGTGTGAAGAATGTTCGTCATGCAGACAGACATCGCCGGACTCCGGTTCGTAAGCCTCCCGGATTCCGCTGAGCTCAGCTACACGACGGTCACCAGCCCGGTGGGCGAACTCGTGCTCACCGGATCGGGGGAGGTGCTGACCGGCCTGTTCTTCGGTGGTCCTGGCGAGGTGCTGCCCGGGTTTGCGTCTGGAGAGGGTGCCTGGGTGTTCGCTTCGGATGCCCTTGCTCAGGCCCGGGGGCAGCTTGAACAGTACTTCGCCGGCGAACGAAGCGCATTTGATCTGGAGTTGGCCGTCACTGGCACAGACTTCCAGCGACGCGTTTGGCGCGCTCTGTGCGACATCCCGTTTGGCCGCACGATCAGCTACCGGCAGCTAGCTGAGGCGATCGGTCAGCCGGGGGCTGGTCGCGCTGTGGGGTCGGCGAACAGCCGCAATCGGATCGCCGTCATCATTCCGTGTCACAGAGTCATCGCAAGCAGTGGATCACCGGGCGGCTACAGCGGCGGGTTGGACCGCAAGCAAACGCTGCTTCAGCTTGAGAATGCGTCGGTGTCACTGCCGCAGTTTCGGTCGGAGGCCGTCTAGGCTCCTTGGACTGATGGCACCTTTTGATGTAATCGCGGGATTGAAGAACGAACTGGATTTCCGACTCGTCTCGGACTCGTTCGTAACCCTGTTCTGGAGTCGCTCAGTCCTCAAGGACACCACCGAGTGGCTGCTGGACCACGGCTACCTGGTGGTGTGGATCGATACCTCGGGCTGGCGTGACGACACGGACATGCATCGAGACTTCGCCGACGGGATGGAGTTCCCCAAGCACTTCGACGAGAGTTTCGACGGACTCAACGACTGCCTGGGTGACGTGGTTGCCTACGAGTACGGGTCCGACCCGGACGCGACCGGCTTGGTGCTTGTGCTGCTGGGCTACGACGGGTTCTTGGGGGGCAATCCCGAATCCGCGCGAACACTGCTCGACATCTTTGCTCGGCAGGCTCGCGAGGGAGCGTTGATCGGGCACCGGATGATGTGTCTGGTGCAGTCGGACGATCCCTACCTTGAGATCGGCACGATCGGGGCGTCCCCGGTCTGGTGGAATGACGCCGAGTGGCAGGCAACCAAGCGTGGCGTGATCGCTCCGCGCGTCGGGGTGTGATTACCACCGAGATGGCGCTGTGTCGCTGATCGGTTTTTGTTTCTTGCGGTTTGACAATGTAGCCATGGCGGATCGACGACTACCCCTGTCGGGGGAACGTATTGGCGACTGGTTCTTGTGGCAGCCCGCTCAGCGGGCCCATTTGGTCAATCGGGTCAGTCGACAGATCATGGAGAACCCCAGGCTCGCTGACCTGTACTGGCGTCAGCGCGAACAGCGGGCAGTGGTTAGCGCTCGCATCGCCAAGCGTGCTTTGGCTGATCCCCGGTTCGCCAAGTGGTACTGGGATCGTCGCGATCGCCAGGCGCGCGAGTTGGCCGGCGGCGGGGACCGCCAGGCCAAGCGTGACAGTGATGTGAAGCGTGACGGTGATGTGAAGCGGGACGGTCGTCGCGCTGCTCGGGAGCGAGTCCCGGTTGTGCGGTGGATCGATCTGCGCGACGACAAGGATGCCAAGGTCAAGTCCGGCAGGTGACGGAATGCGGGGTCAGCCAGGAACTGGGACCGCGTCGTTGTGCCGGGCGCGCTTGGCTCGATACAGGGACGCATCTGCCCGGTCCAGCAAGTCTTGAGGCAACTCGCCGGGCTGGCCGATGGCAGCACCGACGCTGATCGAGGTGCTGATGGCGCGGCCATCGACGTCGAGCGGTTCGGCCAGTGCGGCGCGGAGCGTTTCTCCGACACGAACACAGTCCGCGATCGTGCTCACTCCATCCAAGATCACGACGATCTCGTCTCCGCCGATGCGGGCGACCACGTCTGAGGGCCGCAGTATTCGGGTGATCCGTTTGGCACTCACCATCAGAACGATGTCGCCAGCCTTATGGCCGTAGTTGTCGTTGATGAGTTTGAAATCGTCGATGTCGCAGTACAGGACGCCGATCAGTGCGCCGGAACGCGGGGTTCGGGTCATGACTTCGGTGAGTTTGGTCTCCATCGATGCTCGGTTCATCAGGCCGGTCAGGCGGTCATGAGCCGCGCGAAATTCCAGTTCCTCACGATCGAGCACCTCATGGGTGACATCTCGGATCTGCACGACGAACTCGTCGCCGCGATTGCTGTGCGGCGCTGAGGGCATCGTCGCCGATTCGCACGAACACCATTTGATGGATCCGGTCGGCGTCTCGACGCGCAAGACCGATTGTGGTGGTGGCCCGCCGATCGCAGAAGCGACGATGTTGGGCGCGATGTCCAAGCGGTCCGCCGACCCGATGAAGTCTTCGAGACGTTTGCCGATCAGGTCATCGCACGGAACCCCGAGGATTGCTGCGAGCGCGTTGTTCGCCGAGCTGATCCGGCGCGACGAATCCAACACCGCCATTCCCACAGGGGAGATGTTCATGGCGATTCGCAGGCGGGACTCGCTGGCCTGCAGTTCCTGTCGGTAGCGAACCTCGCGGTCGACATTGCGCAATGCATGAATGGTTCCCACGTGAGCGCCGGTGTCGTCGTGGTAAGCGTGAACCCGGGCAGCCATCCACTGGTTGTCCCCTGTGAGTGTGCAGTACTGCAATTCGGCCCGAGCTGCAACGCCTCGACTGGTCGCGTCGCGGACTGTGGCCGCCAGTAGTTGCTCGCTTGAGGGTGCCACCAGCGTTGGACCCCGGCGGCCGAGCCAGTCTCTTGCCGCCCACCCCAAGGCATCCGTGATCGACTGCGAGACCCAGACACACAGACCTTCTTGGTCGGCAAGCCAGATGACATCGCCAGAGTTGTCGGCCAACAGACGCAGGTGCGACTGCATGCTTTGGTTGACCAACTCGATGCGCGAAAGGGACTGGCTCCGTACCATGAAGATCGCCGTGGCACCCACCAGCACGGTGGCCCATCCGTAGGTGGCGGCTAGATCCCAAGCGAGACCGGCGATTGTCAGGCCGCGGACAAGAGCGGCACATCCGATGATCAAAAGGACCAATGCGCCGAACGTTGTCCAGTAGGCCCGAAGCGAGGAACCGGCCCGCACAATCGCCACCAGGGGAGGTCGCTCCGGTCGAATCAGTAGCACGCTCGGTGCGAGCAGGGCGATGACCACTGCGTTCGCTGGGGGGAGTCCCGCTTCGCCGCCGAGCCAGAAGGTCTGCCCGGTTCCGTACCAGTATGAAATGATCTCCAGCAGTCCCAGGCCCGCGCCCGAGATGACAGCGACCGGCACAATCCGACCCCAATGCCGCGCGTCGGCCGGTATCACCAGCGCGATTGCGATGAGTGCCACTGCCAGTAGGAATCTCCGGCTGGATGGGCCGACAAGCACGTCGGTGGACCCAAGGAATAGGAAGACCGCTTCGCCCGAGGCGAATGGCAACTCGGCCACCGACAGTATCGCGGCGGTCAGCGCGAGCGCCCGGCTCAGCGGAATCGAAATCCTGCTGCGGTGCGTGTTCAGTTCGATGGCAACCGTAAGCAGCAAGCACAGTAGGAACCCGTTGATCGACAGTAGTTCGCCAGCCACGCCTTCGTCGGTATCGACGTTCAGGATTGCGGCGATCGCTGTCCCGAGCAGTACCAGTGCGGCGAGCCGGTTGAGCCACCTGCCCGTCTCAATGATTCGGTGCGCCCGCACCCCGGTGGGCGTCGACCACACAGGATCGCCGGGATCTGTGCTCGCCCCAGGAACGGGTTGGTGATCGGCTTGGGCTTCCGCTTGAGACCGGAGCCAGCGGTCAGCGTCGATGACGGGCTCCACAATTCGGAGTGTTGCACGGCTGCCACGAGCGGACAATGCCCCTTACTGAACCCGAACTCCCTCACACCTACCCGAGTCCAACCGCAAATCGGGGTTCCCGGCGTCTTGTCGCTACTGCATCAGCCAGTCGATGGCAGACTCGCGGTCACCGAAAGTCCGTATTGTCAGACCACGATTGACTGCGGCAGTCTCGAAGAATCGCACCAGTTCGGCGCCCTTCTTGTTTGTTGGCCTGATCAGTGCTTCATGCAAGGCACCGGAGGGGTCGAGGGCCTTGAGTCGGGACACGAGCCCGTACAAGTCGATGACAGAGTGCCCGCCTTGCAGTTCGGTGCAGTCGGCAAGGACACGCGACAGGTTGCGTTGCTGCGCCTGTAGCGCGGCCGCCGCAAAAGCGTCGGCGAGTTCGTGCGCGTCAAGTACACCCGCGTAGTGGACCTCGACGATAGGGTGCTGCGAGTCGATCTCTTCCAACGACCAGGGCACGGCGCCCATCATACTTCCACTTCTTCCCCTGGGCGCAGCCCCGATCGGTACCGTTCCGCCCTTTTCGGTAGGGGATCTCCCGATCGAGCCGACAGAGCAACCGGCTGGTGAACCCGGCTGCCGGGTCGGCTAACTTCGTGTCATGACCGTTGACGCTGTCGACCCGCTACTCAAGCCGCTGATGATCGGACATCTGCAGGTGCGTAACCGGATGTTCATGGCACCGCTGACCAGGGCTCGCGCTACTGATCCCGATGGTGTTCCGACCGAGATGATGGCCGCCTACTACCTGCAACGGGCTGGTGCCGGGCTGATCATCTCGGAGGCGACCAACATCTCCCAGATCGCCCGCGGGTTCGCCTGGACTCCGGGGATCTACACGGAGGCGCAGGTGCAAGGCTGGCAGCTGGTCACCGATGCGGTGCACTCTGCTGGCGGTCGAATCTTCTGCCAGTTGTGGCACACCGGCAGAGTCTCACATGAATCGCTACACCCTGGCTTAGCTCCGGTGTCTGCGTCGTCGC
>JBAXOQ010000141.1:0-10552 GCA_037133175.1 Actinomycetes bacterium | reverse complement strand
CAGCGAGTGCAGCCGCCCAACCAGTTCACACAACTGCTCAGTCCCACCGGGCTCAGGCAACGCCATCTCCCGGATGTGGTAGTCAAGGTCGAAGTCACGGTCCTCTAGCCAGTACGGCTGGTCAAGGCCGAGCGGCACCCGGACCAGACGCCGACGCAGCAACGGCACGAGCGGCAGCCGCTGGGCGATGAGCGCTCGAACGCTGGCGAAGGTGACCGGTTCGGGCGCGGTCACCGGGTCCAACACGATGACACCGCCAACGTGGCCAGTCGTTGTTCGCGTCTCCAGCGCCAAGAACGCCGCATCTAGCCCGGTCAATTGCTGCATGACCTACCCCACTCCAATTCTCAACCGACTGTCCACGGTCACAACGAGCACCCACGACCAGAAACCTCACGAGGGTGTGCCACGGACACCAACGACCAGAAGACGCCCGGCAACCGGCCGAACGTCCGCAGCTCTACTGCAAACGACTCCATGGTCGCGTCGACCAAGCAGCGTTCACGACCGACACGCGGTGTGCGATATGCATCACAAGCAGGCCAAGATTCGGATCGCCGAGCGCCCTCGGACCGGAGGTAGCGAGCCTGACGACCATCAGTACCAACCGGGTGGACCGCTCCGAGAGCTGCCGCAGCTCACTGGCTTCAACGGCACCGCTGGTCCGTTCGGGCTCGGTGATGCGCCGGGCCTGCGCGCTCGGCGCACAACGAATGTCGATGACCTCGGCGTCGCACCCATGTCCGGGCAACCTGACCGCCGAATGAGCGGCCACCCTGCCGCGGCCAATGTCCGAGGACAAGGAAATGACCGCAGCGGAAACTTCTTGATCTTCCACAACAACACCGGATCTCACTGATAACGAGCACGAGGACGCGCCCGTACCAGCAACGCCTGGCTCAACGGTAGGTCGCGGGTTGACTGCCTGACAAGAGACGAACGTCTCAGATTGCCAGATCCTTTCGCCGTCATCGACGCAGCGTCCCCGGCCTGCCACGCTGCGTTCACGCAGGCAGCCCGAACATCGACAGCGACTCAGATATCAGTCGGTCCAACCGGGAATAGTCCGGAGTTTGGGGCAGTTTGATTACTTGAGATTTCAAGTACCATTCAACTCAGGGAGCCGACCATGCCCGCAGTGACCGTGGCCAACATGCTGGTGCTGCCCAGCCTCGGATTGCCAGACCCCGCCAGCACACCGCGACCGGTACGTTCGGTCACCACCGCCCCGAGCAGCTTCGAGGGCGAGGGGTTCCCGGTCCGCCGCGCGTTCGCTGGAGTGGACCTCAGCGCGCTGGACCCGTTCGTCCACATGGACCAGATGGGCGAGGTCGACTACGGACCCGGCGAGCCAAAAGGAACCCCGTGGCACCCTCACCGCGGCTTTGAGACCGTCACTTACATGATCGATGGCCTGATGCAGCACACCGACTCCAACGGCGGCGGCGGATTGATCGGCGGCGGAGACACCCAATGGATGACGGCAGGGTCCGGCATCCTGCACATCGAGACCCCACCGGAACACTTGGTCCAAAGCGGCGGACTGTTCCATGGCATCCAGTTGTGGGTGAACCTGCCGAAAGTCAAGAAGTTCGCTAAGCCGAGGTACCAAGACATCGCTGGGGAGCACGTGGCACTGCTGTCATCCCCTGATGGTGGCGCCCTCATCAGGGTGATCGCCGGCGAACTGGCTGGCCACCCCGGACCGGGTATCACCCACACGCCCATCGCTCTGCTGCACGTCACGGTGTCGCCAGGTGCATCGGTCACCCTGCCCTGGCGCCGAGACTTCAACGCGCTGGTCTACGGGCTCAGCGGTCGCGGGACCATCGGCCCAGCCAGCCAGCCCCTCCAGGGCGGCCAGCTTGGCGTGCTGGGGTCCGGGGACACCATCACGATCGCTGCCAACGCCAAACAGGACTCCATCCACAACGGGCTGGACGTGCTGGTGCTCGGCGGTCTCCCGATCCGCGAGCCGGTCGCGGCATACGGACCGTTCGTCATGAACACCCGAGCCGAGCTCGTCCAGGCATTCGAGGATTACCAGGCCGGCCGGTTAGGAAGCATTCCAGCAGCCGGCAAGAACTAGCGCCAGTTTGACGTCCATTTGCTGCCGTCCCACCACATTTGGGAGCCCGTGCCATTGTGGTAGGGATTGGGATACCAGCCGGCTGGCGGCGGCGTCGCCGCTCTGGTCGGACCGCCACCGGACGGGGCGCGGGCCGATCGGCCGCGAACCAACATGGTGATTCCCAGCGCCACCGACGCACCGCCAACTAGCGAAAGACCCATCAACCACGGCATCGCATCGGTAATCCGGCGAACCGGATCTGCCAGCGCAAGTTGGGCGTTGCCAGAGGTGGTCACGATCCGGTATTCGCCTTTGACGTCGGCGGTGAAGGTCGCGACCGCATTGTGAAGCGTCAGGTCCACCGGAACCGCGGTAGCCTGCCCCGAGCAGTAGTCGCAGGACAGCTTCACCGGGCCGTTCGGCCCGGTGACCTGCAACTGCTCCACCGACACCGTCCGCGCCTTTGCGATCTCACTCATCGACACTGTCGACTGCTGCGAATCGGGTAGCTTCTCGAAGATTGTCCACGACCCGGCATCGAGTTGGAAGGACACGGTCCCTGGCATGCTCCAGGTGGCGGTGGACCCGAAGGCGCGCAGGCCGACGACCGCTGCGCCAACCCACAGACATACTGCCAGCACTATCGCAACGACCCCGAACACTCGTCGTTGGTTCAACTCACAACTCCCGTGCGCCTCGGATGGAACAGCCTGCCCTGCCGTGCGACTGACCCTAGCAACTCCCCCGCGAGATGCGATCCGGCCAGCACCGTCAAGCCGACGCCGGACCTGTGTACTCCATCGCCTTGAGTGCGGCGATCCGCTGCGCCATCGGGGGGTGGGTGTCAAACAGGCTGCGCTTCTTGCCATCAAGTGGGGATTCGATCCACACTTGCGACACCGCCGAGGAGTGCGCCTTGACCACGTTCGAGTTGCCGTCGAGGGTCTCAAGCGCTCGGCGCAGCCCAGCCGGGTTGCGGGTAAGAGCGACAGCGGTCGCGTCGGCCAGCGTCTCACGCTTGCGTGACACCGCCGACCTGAGCAACAGCGCCGCCAGCGGTGCCAACAGCAGCACCACAATTCCCACGATCGCAACGATCGGGTTGCTGTCACTGCCCCGGCGGGTGAAGAACGACATGCGGATTCCGATATCGGCGATGATCGCGATCAGTCCCGCAGTGGTGGCCGCGACCGCCATGACCAGAGTGTCGCGATTGCCGATGTGGGACATCTCGTGGGCTGCGACGCCCTGTAACTCCTCCCGGTCCATGATGTCCAGCAAACCGGTCGTGAAGGCGATGACCGCATGGTCGGGGTCGCGTCCGGTGGCAAACGCATTGGGAGCAGGATCGTCGACGATCGCCACCTGGGGCATCGGCAGACCAGCGGCGATGCGCACCTCGTCCACCACGTTGAACAGCTGAGGGGCTGTGTCGTGGTCGATGACCCTCGCCTTCGTCAGCTTCATAACGATCTTGTCGCTACTCCAGTAGGAACCCCACACGCTGACCAAGGCGATAACCACAGCGACAGGAACGACCCAGGCTGCGCCATATCCAGTGAGGTACGCGACCGCCCAGATCGCCGCCGTGACAACCACGAACATGGTGAAAAGGAGTCCAAGGGTCTTGCGTTTGTTGGACGTCTGCTGCGCCCGGAACGACACGCTCATCTGGACCTCCCTACTGCGGCTCCGCGGACTCTACGGGCCGAACTGGACATTCGGTGCGTTCCGCTGGCCTGGATCCGGCACTTCATAGAAGTCGCGCTTGTGCACCCCTGCCATCGACACGAACAGCATCGAGGGAAACGTCACCATGGCTTCGTTCAATACTCGAACGCAATCGTTGTAGAACTGCCGAGCGAACGCCACTTTGTTCTCGGTCGTCGACAACTCCTCCTGCAGCGCAAGGAAGTTTGCCGACGCTTTGAGGTCCGGGTAGTTCTCCGCCACGACCATGACATCGGCCACCGCCCGGGTCAGCTGCCCATCTGCGGCCGCTGTCTCATCAACGCTGTGCGCGGACTTGACTGCGACCCGGGCCGCGGTGACCGCTTCCAACACCGTGCGTTCGTGGCTGGCATAACCCTTGACGGTCTCCACCAGGTTAGGAATCAGATCCGCCCGCCGGGCAAGTTGAACCTCAATCTGGGCATATCCCTCGTCCACCCTCACAGAGGACTTGCGCAGCTTGTTGAACTGCATGAAGGCAACGACCAACACCACCAGTACGAGCACCACGAGTACGACCACAACCCACATACCTCGACAGTGCCCTATCCTCAGCGCCAATTCAAGCGACGCTGCGCCAATTGCCCGACGGGCCGCAGCCGGCCGGGACCAGGTGGACCCAGCCGGTCGCTTCGACATGGCGACACACCGAGCCACAGGGAGCACACACGAGACCCGGGGACCGGGCCCCAATGAGCGGGCATCACAATGCCGCGCGGTGTTACCTTTTCGCCCATGACCAACGAGATGTCAAGACGCCGTGTCCTCGCCACCGGAGCGGTGGGAGCTGCTGGCGCTGCCGCCCTGATGATGGGCAGCCGGGCGGTGGCCGACCCTGGATTGGTCAGAGCACTCGCCGACGCTGCACCCCGTAGCCCCGGCTCGGACATCGGCGCAATCAAGCATGTCGTGTTCATCATGCAGGAGAACCGGTCGTTTGATCACATGTACGGCAGCCTGAGCGGAGTGCGCGGGTTCAACGACCGACGCAACAACGCAATGAAGACGTTCAAGCAGAAGAAGCCTGGCGGCGGCTACGTGCTCCCGTACCACTACAACACGGCCAAGATGGAGGCGACCTGCACTGTCTCCCCGATCCACGAGTGGGCCCCCCAGCATGAGAACTGGAACAACGGCCACCTGCAGTTCGTCAAGGCTCAGATAGCGAACCAAACGAGCCTGCCGAACAAGACCGGCCCCATGACGATGGGCTACTACACCCGCCAGGATCTGCCCTACTACTACAGCCTGGCGGACGCATTCACAGTTTGCGACAACTACTTCTCCTCCAACATCGGACCTACCCACACGAACCGCTGCTACGCAATCTCCGGAATGATCGATCCGGCGGGCACCAGCGGCGGGCCATGTGTGGCAACGACGCTAGCCAACTACGGCAAGTTCACCTGGGTGACCGCCCCCGAATTGCTGCAGGACGCCGGCATCTCCTGGAAGGTCTACAACCCCGGCGGAATTCGCTACGACGCCCGCTACGGCGCGGCAGCCATGGCTGCCTCCAACAACATCCTGCTGGCCTTCAAGCAGTACGAGTACAAGACAGCCAAGAACACGCCGCTGTACAACAACGCATTCGGACCCCAGTGGCCCAATGACTTCATCGGCGATTGCAACAATGACACACTGCCTGCCGTCTCGTGGATCTGGCCAGGTGCCTCACCGGGCTTCGACGAGCACCCCTCTGCGCCCATCTCGCGCGGCGAGTGGGGCACCAATGTGGCGCTGCAGGCGCTGTTCCGCAATAAGAAGGTCTGGGCGAAGACTCTGGTCATTCACAACTACGACGAGAACGGCGCCTACTTCGACCACATTCCCCCGCTGGTGCCGCCGCCCGGAACGCCGGGTGAGTACCTGACCGTGAATCCGTTGCCCGCCTCGGTCGGAGGTTGGGCCGGACCAATCGGTTTGGGCTTCCGGGTGCCATCGATGGTCATCTCGCCGTGGTCGCGTGGTGGCTACGTCAACAGCCAACGGCTCGACCATTGCTCGATGCTGATGTTCTTGGAGCAGCGTTTCGGCATCCGCTTCGACAACATCTCCGCCTGGCGCCGCGCCCACGTCGGAGACATGACCGGCACCTTGAGGATGAACCACAAGTCGATGTCGATCCCCAAGCTGCCGCACGCGCCAAAGGCCCCGAAGAAGATGAAGCAGCAGTGCGATCTGGAATCCCTATCGATCGAGCAAGGCGGCACGGCAGTCAAGGTTCCCAAGAAGCAGTCAATGCCGAAGCAAGAGCCAGGCAAGAAGAAAAAGGTCAGCTGAATCCCGTCGGCTTCACCGGCCCGACTGTCCGACTGTCCGACTGCCCAACTTGGTCGCCTCGGCCCCGCCTACAGGTGAAACGCCGATCGCATGCTGGGCGCGTCCGCCGCATTCGCCAGCGCCGGCAGCCCGAGCAGTTCTTCGGTTGTGCGCAACAAGGAGTACAACGTGTACCGGGTCACATCTGAAGTTCGCGGCGCAACGCTCGGCGCCACCACTACCGCCGGAACGTGATTGTCCTCAGCACCGGAGTCCTCATCGTAGGTGATGAACACGACAGTCCTGCCCGCTCGATACTGCGGCGAATCCAGCAGTGACGGCACAAAGCCGGCGAGCCAGGCGTCTCCATAGCGGACCTGGGTGTCGTGGGTGTTGCTCTTGTTGTTCGGCACGATCAGGGTGAACCTCGCGGAGATGTCCGGCACTCCGGTCAGCGGCAGATCCTGGGTCGCGCACTGCGCCGCAACGTTGGAGTAATAAGTGGCCGGATTGTGACGCGCGACGTAGTCTCCGGTGTTCCCCATGGCGCAGTTTCCGGGCATGGACTCGGCCAGAGTCCGCCACCTGCCAGGACCGAGTTGAGCGAAGATATTGGGTACTGCGAGCTGATGGTCGGCCGGGGGCTTGTCGTCGCTGACGGCCTGCGTGGACCCCGAGGTCATCGCCAGGTAGTTCGGCAACGACGGGTGGGTGATGGCGAAGAAGTTGTCGGCCAGGCCGCACCTGTCGATCAGCGAGTTGAAGTACGGAGCCGCACTCGATCCGACGGTTTGCGCCGAACCGTGGTTCTCCATGATGATCCACACAACGTGGTCCCAGGACGCTGGCCTGACCGCCACGCCACAGGGCGCCGCGGCATTGGGCTGGGCATCCCGGGGCGTGCGTGCCAGAGTCGCCCAACTCCGCCACCGGCCGCCGACTCGGTAGTGCAGACGCACCTGGTACTTCCGTCCGTTGACCAGCCGATCGCCGCCGTACGACGTCGTGACGAGGTACTGCCGACTGTTCTGTGACAACCGGGTCATCGCTGCCCTTCGGGTCCAACCCGAGGGCGCTGGCTGCCCGGCAGCGGGCACCTTGGACGACCTGACGCTGACTCGGTAAGCCGTCGCCCCGCGCTTGCGCGGCCAATACAGGGCGATCGACCGATCTGCTGCCACCGCAGAGGGTCGACGCTCGGATCGCGCGGTGACAGTGGTCGGCGGGAAAGGCGCTCCAGAGGCGGCCGCAGTGCCATCGGCGCGGGCCAGCGACCCGTCGGCCGGACCGCCCTGCAAGAGTGTGACAAGACCGACGGCACACGCCAGCGCCACCACCCATCGAGGTCGTCCGGTGCGTGCGGACATCAGCGCCAGACCTCCCAGCGTTTGTTCTCACAGGTCGAAAACAAGTCGATCATACTTGCGTATCGGCCTGCTCAACACACTCTTTCGGGATGTGCTGGCCTCGTTCGAAAGCCGCCACCGCCAGCGCCACCACCAGCAGAACCGCGGCCAGCCACCACTGGTTCTCGAAACTCTGCTTGTTGTACAGATCGAATCCGATCATGACCACGGCCATAGCCAGCACCAGTGCCCCGACGCTTCGGTCACAGCGCCACAGCACCAGCGCATAAGCCACCACGACCAAAGCGATCGCCAACCACGACTGCATACCGGTGGGCAGGAAGCGGTAGAACGACAACGAGTCCACCCGGCTCGGCGTGTCCAAGAAGAAGGTCACCGTGCACTTGTAGAACCGTCCGAAGTCCATCACCAACCACGGCACCGCCACCGCCAGAGCGCCGAACGCAGCCAGCAACGTGCGGCGCCAGCCGAACACCGGCCACAGCGCCCACAGCGGCAGAACCAACAGCATGTGTTGCTTCGTAGCGACAGCGAGCGCGAGCGGAATGATCGCCCAGTTGGTGCGTCGCCCGAGCACCAGCGCAACGGCGAGCAGCAGACACCCGAGCACGATGCTCTCGTTCCAGGACTGCTGCACGACCCGCAGCGTCCCCGGCAGCGTCAGGGCCAGCACCCCCAGCACCACCGCCAGCGCACCAGCACGCCCCACCCCGCCCGTTGTCGTCGCACCCCCAACGACGTCTGGTCCAGTACCGGCCGTTCGCTGGCTGTCCCCTCCTCGTTGACTGCGAAGTTGTGGCCGTTTTCGATCACCGAAACCGGGCAACAACTTCGCAGTCAACGGTTTGGTGAGGACGTAGAGCAGGGAGAGGAAGCCGGCGAGCATGATGGCGAGTTCGCCGTAGCGGACATCGCGCAGGAGCCAATTGCCGGGGGCAGGCAGCAGGAACGTGGCTGGCAGGTAGTTGAAACAGTCCGCCGTCTGCCCCTTCGGGACTCCTGGGAAGTACTGGGTGTACGGGTTGGCTCCGCTGAGCAGTCCGGCGGTGGACTGCTGAAAGATGACCCACACATCGATCAGCGGCTCCACACTGGTCACGATGATCAGAATCATTGACGCGACTGCGACCGCGCCGGCAGCCGACACCAAGATGAGTTGCCATCGCCCTCGAACGAACACGGCGAACAGCAGCAACGCGCTCGCCGCCAAGCCAACGTAGACACTGACAGGGAACCACGACAGCGCAACGATGTTGGTGCTCGGCTGTGCTTTCCAACAGATGTAGGCGCCCACCAAGACTGACGCCGCAATCACCGGCCGATGGGGTCGAGCCAACGGGCTACCGATCACGACGGCGCCAGCAAGTGCAACGGTCGCTACGACGAGAATCCAAGTGACCGCTTGGTCATAGCTGTACCGGTAACTCGTTGATCCAGCGATCGCCACCGCTGCCGCGAGTGTGATGTCCCCCGCGAACCTGCCCCACCGGGAAGCATGGTCACCGGCCAACGTCGTCGGATCAGTGCGACCGCGCACGATCCGGCGCCACGCGCCATGGTCCCGTTTCATATCGAGGCAATGATAGGTCGCAGGTCGCAGGAACTACGTCAGGCCGAACCGGGACAGCAATTCCGCCCGGGCGCGTAGCTTGGTGGCCGCATACGCCTCCGCGCTGCGACCAGCAAGTTGCTGCGCCCGCCCGATCGCCTCACTCACAACGTCGTCAGGTTCGGCGACAGCGTCCAGTAATCCGACGTTCATGGCCGCCCGAGCATCGAGCAGGTCTCCGAGCAGGACGGGTTCGCAGAACTGCGGTGCCACCCGGTACTGCGTCAGCGCAATACCGAACTCAGGCATGGGGACCCCGATCAACACCTCGTTGAAACCGATCCGGAAGTTGCCCGCCGCCCCGACGCGGACATCCCCGGTCAGCAGGAACACCACGCCGCCAGCCACCGCGTGGCCGGTGCAGGCGATCACCACGGGCTTCGGGCATCGGAAAATGTCACCGAACAGTTGCCCGCCAGTCGCGATGATGGCGTCTCGCTCCTGCGGCCCCTTCGTCACCTCAGTGAGGTCGAAACCGGCCGACAGGTATCCGGGGCGACCGGCGATCACTATCGCCGACGACTGCGACACGGCGTCCGCAAAGGCCTCACAGGCCTGCTTGAGAAACCCGTAACTCATCGCGTTGACCTTGCCGTCATCAAACGTCAGCAGACTGACTCCGTCGCGCTGCACCAAGCTGACCGAAGTTGAGTTCATCGGGCTATCCTGCCCGATGAATGTGCGGGCCGGTCGAGCAGTCGGCATCTTGCCGCGCGCAGCGGGCACCTGAGCCAGACGGTGTCGCCGACTTTGCCAACCCCGGCCGTGAGGTCCAGACTGGAAGGCAAAGGCATACCGCCCGGATCGGGGACCCTCATGCACATCGGCGTACCAACCGAGATAAAGCCACACGAAACCCGCACTGCCGTGACGCCAACCCTCGCCGCGACGCTGACGTCGCACGGTCACGAGGTCATCGTCCAACGAGGCGCCGGCGCGAAGTCCGATCTGTCCGACTCCGAGTACCAAGCCGCCGGCGCCACCCTGGTCGGCACTGCCGAGGAGGTCTGGGCTCGCGGCGACCTCATCGTCAAGGTCAAGGAACCCGTCACGCCCGAGTTTGCACTGTTCCGACCCGATCAGGCGATCTTCTGCTTTCTGCACCTCGCGGCCGCTCGTGAATGTCAGGACGCCCTCGTCGATTCCGGTTGCACCGCGATCGCCTTCGAGACCGTGGAGCTCGACGATGGGCGCCTGCCGCTGCTGGCACCCATGTCCGCGGTCGCCGGGCGCCTCGCCTGCCAATTCGGGGCGCACTTCCTGACCGCCCCGCAGGGCGGCCGAGGGCTGCTACTCGGCGGGATCGACGGGGCTCACCCCGCGAACACCGTCGTGATTGGAGCAGGGACCGCCGGCTGCCACGCGGCATCTGTGGCGGTCGGCTTGCAGGCCGACGTGACGATGATCGATCGCAATCCGGCGCGGCTCGAACAGGTCACCGGGAATATGTCGAACGCGGTCGACGGGCTGCTCGGCCGCACCGCCGACGCGGTCGACGAAGCGCGCAAGGGC
>JBAXOQ010000140.1:0-10624 GCA_037133175.1 Actinomycetes bacterium | reverse complement strand
ACGCCAGGGCAAAGAACTCCCCTAGCTGTGTCTTATTCCGCCCCGCTGCCTCGCGACCCGCGGCCGCATCGCCGGATTCTGGCGAGCGTTCGTTCGGCGTTGGTGTGGGCTGTCGCGGCGGCTGCAGTCAATCTCGTGCTCTGGCTGTTCATGTCGGTGGCCGGGATACCGACGCAGACGTGGCCGGCTGCCGGGGCCGATGCGGTCGATCTCGGCCCGCTGGCAATCGTCGGTGCGACTCTCTTCGCGGGGCTGGTCGCCGGACTCGGGGCGGGCCTGCTGGGCAAGATCGTGCGCCGCGTGGCTCGGTGGATCGTGATTGCCGGCGTGGTCGTGACGGCGGCTTCTTTGAGCGCTCCTTGGGGTCAGCCAGAAGCGGTCCCAACGTCAACTCGTGTCGTTCTGACACTCATGCACCTGGTCACGGGCGGGTTGGTGATCTTCGGGCTGACACGGGGCGTCTGGGCAGATGACCGGTCCGTGGTGATGTGACTCTCTGGTCATGTGTGACGTAAGCAACGTAACGAGATGGGTCAACGATATTGCGTAAGTTACCCGCGAGTAGCATCATGTCGTTACTGACCGGTAACAACGCGGCTGGCTCATGCCGGCTATCCCACCAGTGACCCACCACCAGCGATGTCTGGTACCTACCTCTAGGGAGCTCGGCCATGGGCCATTACAAGAGCAATTTGCGCGACATCGAGTTCAACCTCTTCGAGGTATTCAAGGCAGGCGATCGTCTGGGCCAGGGCCCCTTCGCCGACATGGACGTCGAAACTGCGCGCGACATCCTCCGCGAATCCGAGAAGCTCGCCTCCGGGCCGGTGGCCGACGGTTTCGAGGCTGGCGATCGCAATCCCCCCGTGTACGACCCGGCGACCAAGACCGTCACCATGAACGAGGAGTTCAAGGCTTCATACCGGGCGCTGTGGGAGGCTGAGTTCTGGCGGACCGCGCTGCCCGAGGATCTGGGCGGAACCGGGTGCCCCCCAAGCGTGCACTGGGCGATCGCCGAGATGTTCCTCGGTGCACACCCGGCGGCCTACATGACCCTGGCCGGTCCTGGCTTCGCGGCGATTCTGGACGCGGTCGGCAACGAACAGCAGAAGACGTGGGCGCAGTTCATGATCGACAAGGGCTGGGGCGCCACCATGGTGCTGACCGAGCCCGATGCCGGTTCGGACGTTGGTGCCGGTCGTACGAAGGCCACCGACAACGGCGACGGCACCTGGAACATTGAGGGTGTCAAGCGGTTCATCACCGGTGGCGAGAACGACCTGTTCGAGAACATCATCCACCTGACCTTGGCCCGTCCGGTCGGAGCCGGTCCAGGCACCAAAGGCCTGAGCCTGTTCGTGGTTCCCAAGTACAAGTTCGACCTTGAGACCGGCGAGCTGCTTGAGCGTAACGGCGTCTACACGACGAACCTCGAGAAGAAGATGGGCATCAAGTCCTCGACCACGGCCGAGCTCACCTTTGGTGAGAACGAGCCGGCCATCGGCTACCTGGTCGGCGACGTCCACAACGGCATCGCGCAGATGTTCAAGGTCATCGAGTACGCCCGCATGCTGGTCGGCACGAAAGCCATCGCGACCCTGTCTACCGGCTACCTGAACGCGCTGGACTACGCCAAGAATCGGGTGCAGGGCGCTGACCTGACCCAGATGCTGGACAAGACCGCGCCGCGAGTCACGATTACCCACCACCCGGACGTTCGCCGCAGCCTGATGATGCAGAAGTCGTACGCCGAGGGCCTGCGCGCCCTGGTTGCGTACACGGCGATGCAGCAGGACTTGGTCGAACTGCACGGTGCTCACCATGGTGATGGCGACATGGCAGACCGCGTCAACGACTTCCTGCTGCCGCTGGTCAAGGGTGTTGGTTCGGAGCGTGCTTGGGTGATCCTGGGCACTGAGTCCCTGCAGACCTACGGTGGTTCGGGCTTCTTGCAGGACTACCCAATCGAGCAGTACGTGCGCGACGCCAAGATTGACACCCTCTATGAGGGCACGACGGCGATCCAGGGCATGGACTTCTTCTTCCGCAAGATGGTCCGCGACCAGTTCCAGGCAGTGTCCAAGGTGGCCGGTGAGATCACCGAGACCATCAAGAACACCGGCGAGGGTGATCAGTTGTCCGCCGAGCGCGAGTTGCTCGCCAAGGCACTTGAGGACATCCAGGGCATGATCGGAACGCTCGGTGGCTGGTTGATGAAGAGCCAGGAGAACACCGCTGAGCTGTACCGAGTCGGTCTGAACACGACCCGGCTGCTGATGTCCTGTGGCGACCTGATCCTCGGCTGGTTGCTGTTGAAGCAGGCCGATGTCGCGGTCGCGGCGCTGGCTGCCGGTCCGAGCGCCCGCGATGAGAAGTTCTACACGGGCAAGGTAGCTTCGGCTCGCTGGTTCGCCCAGAACCGTCTGCCGCTGCTGACCGCCGAGCGCGCTGTGATGGAGGGCACCACCCTCGAGGTCATGGAACTGCCCGAGGACGACTTCTAGCCTCCCGGCACCACCCCCGGTATCACCCAGCATCCACGTTGAGTGCGAAGTTGTGGCTCATTTCGATCATCGAAACCGGGCCACAACTTCGCACTCAACGTTTGTTTTGGGCACTTAGGGGCTCGGGAGGAAGATCGGGGCCGGGAGGAAGAGCGGGTAGGGTCGGGGGATGGTGCGGGTAGGGCTGGTGCAGCTGGCGATCGATGACAGTGAGGCGATCGACGACCGAGTCGAGCGGACACTGGCAATGACGGCGAAGACCGCTGCCGACGCTGATGTGGTGCTGTTGCCGGAGCTGTGGCTCACGGGTGCGTTCAACGTTGAACTGGGGATCGCGCACGCCCAACCCCTGGATGGTCCGCTGGTCGCAGCGTTGTCCGAGGTGGCTCGGCGATCGCATACCTGGGTTCACGGTGGGTCGTTCGTCGAGTCGGCGGGCAAGGGTGCGTACTACAACACCTCCGTCGTGTTCGGCCCGGATGGTTCGTTGGCGGGGACCTATCGAAAGATCCACCTCTTCGGATTCGATGCCTACGAAGCCGTCCTGCTCACCGCCGGCACCGATGTGGTGGTGATCGACACTCCGCTCGGCGTCACCGCACTGGCGACCTGCTACGACCTGCGGTTTCCTGAACTGTTCCGGGCGTTCGTCGACGGCGGGGCGACGGCGGTTCTGCTCGCCTCCGGATGGCCGACCGCCAGAATCGCACGCTGGACGGTGCTCGCCCAGGCCCGTGCCATGGAGGATCAACTCTGGCTCGTCGGCTGCAACGAGACTGGCTTCCACGCCTCGACCCAACTTGGCGGACGCAGCATCGTGACGGATCCGTGGGGTGAAATCGTTGCCGAAGCGGGACCCGACGAGCAGGTCCTGACGGTGGATATCGACCCCGGCAGGCCCGCTGACGTTAGGGCGGCCTTCCCGGTCCTGCGGGACCGGCGCTTGCGGTGATGCCGCACAGCCAGCGGCTGCCTGCTGATCCTCGGCCCCGATGACCTTCGGGGCGCCGGGTGTTTCGTACCCTCAACTTGTGAGTCCTGGGTCTAGCGCATCGATGCCGCATGCCGGTCCCTCCGGTTCGCATGCCCTGAATCTGGGACTTGCCGATGCTGACGTCCCGACGTTGATCGCAATCTGGCTCGGTGAGCTCGACCGATTCACCGCCGTGGCGGCCGCGCTGACCGATGAGCAGTGGCGTGCCGCAAGTTCCTGTCCGGGCTGGACCGTCGGCGATGTCGTTGCCCACGTGATCGCGTTGGAGTCCGAGCTCCACGGTGACCCACTGCCGCAGCACAAGCCCGACTGGACCTCGCTGCCGCACGTCCTGAACGACTTCGCCGAGTACATCGAGGTTCCGGTGGACGTTCGCCGCGGTCGCAGCAGGGAGGACGTCGTCGCGGAGTTGACGGAGTTGGTCGCCGCCCGCCACGACGATCTCGCAGATGCACCCACCGACCCGGACCAACTGGTGCCGACTTTCGCGGGGATGCAGGTTGCCCGCAAACGCGCGGCGCAGATGCGGATCCTGGATGTCTGGGTGCACGAACAAGACGTTCGCGACGGGGCTGGACGCCCCGGTGGCTTGGATACCGATGCCGCCTGGGTGACCGCCGGACGGTTCACTTCGGGCCTGCCCTACGTCTGGGGCAAGGTTGTCGGCGCACCGATCGGCGCCACCTTGGAGGTCGACGTAACCGGCCCGGGGGTCATCTTCACTCGCACAGTGCAGGTTGGTTCCAACGGGCGAGCGCAACTGATCGACTCGATCGCCGAGGAACCGGACGTTCGGCTGTGGTGTCCGTGGCCGACGTTTTCTCACCTGTGTGCAGGTCGCCTCGGGTCCGCCGGGGAGCTCGCGACTGGCGCCGTCGTCGTCGAGGGTGATCACGATCTCGGTCGACGCCTGCTCCCGTCCCTGGCCGTGACGCCATGAGTGCCCCGACCACATCGACACCGGAGGTCGTGCAGACCGTGGACCTCGTCGAATGGAAGTCGCGGCAGGGCTGGCTGGCCCTGACCGCAACCATCATGGCGTCTGGTCTGGCCTTCCTGGACAGCTCCGTCGTTGGCGTTGCGTTGCCGCACATCGAGAGCGATCTCGGCGGCGGTTTCGCCACCCTGCAGTGGGTGATGAACGGCTACTTGCTCACGCTCGGGGCGCTGGTATTAGTCGGTGGTGCGCTCGGCGACCTCATTGGCAAGCGCCGGATGTTCCTTGCCGGGGTGGTCGGGTTCGGCATTACCTCTATCCTGTGCGGCTTGGCGCCCACGTCCGGTGCGCTGGTCGGGGCGAGAATGCTGCAGGGCGCCGCCGCGGCCCTGATGATACCGACCTCGCTGGCCATCTTGAACACGATCTTTCGTGGGCCCAACCGCAGCCGGGCGATCGGCGCCTGGTCGGGACTGTCGGGTCTGTTCACCGCGATTGGGCCGTTCATCGGCGGAATCGCCGTGCAAACCGGCAGTTCGGGGTGGCGCTGGATCTTCCTGATCAACATCCCCCTGGTGATCGGTGCGGTGTTCTTCGCTCGCGCTGCCATCCCGCCGCTGGTCGGAAGCCGAACTGCCGCCTCGCTGCGATCCCAGGTTGACTTCGCCGGCGGGGTGTTGGCAGTCGTCGGACTGCTGCTGGTCGTTGGACCGCTGATCGAAGTGCACCGCCTCGGCGGCGCCCTGACCGCCGGATTGGTCGGCCTCGGCCTTGTCGTGCTGGTCGCCTTCGGGTTGGTCGAGAACCGTCGGGCCAAGACGCTGAGTCCCCCACCGTTGATCCGACTGTCGCTGTTCCGGATTAGGACGTTTCGTATTGCGAACCTGCTGACCTTCGTGGTGTACGGCTCGCTGGGGGCCGCGTTCTTCCTGGTTACCGTCTCCCTGCAGGTCGGGATGGGCTATTCGGCGATCGCTGCGGGTGCGGCCGGAATCCCTGTCACGATCATGATGGCTGGGCTGTCCGCGAAGATGGGTGGCGTTCTGCAGAAGGTCGGTGCGCGGCCGTTGCTGACCATCGGGCCGGCGCTGATGGCGGTCGGGATGACCTTGCTCGCGATCATGCGTCCTGGTGAGAGCTACTGGGTGGGCGTCTTCCCCGGTTACACGATTTTCGGGCTCGGGCTTGCGTGCGTCGTGGCCCCTGTCACCGCCACCGCTTTGACCGACGTCAGTTCGGACCAGTCCGGTGCTGCCGCTGGCGTCAACAACGCACTTGCCCGGATAGCCAGTCTGGCGATGATTACTGTGCTGCCGGTGATCGCCGGCATGGCGACCTCGCAGGCTGACACCCTGGTCAGCGGAGTGGCCTTCCTCGACCAGTTCCGGGTCGCCATGCTGATCGCCGCCGGGACGTGTCTGGCCGGAGCCGTGGTTGCTGCCGTGGGCTTCCGATCGGGCGATGGCCGGACCCTGCTGATGCCGGACAGCATCGATCTGACCGCCGACGCTTAGCCCGCGGCCCCCACCCCTGCCGCCAAACCCTGCCGCCAAACCCTGCCGAGGCCCCTGCCGAGGCCCCTGCCGAGGGCTCCTTCTGCGTTGACTGCGAAGTTGTCGCGGTGTTTCCTTGATCGAAAACCGCGACAACCTCGCAGTCAACGCAAAGTGGGCAGGGTGGGCATTTCGACGATTCTGACGTAACATCGTCGGAACTCGCTGATGATCACCTCGATGAGGCGCCCATCCGGCCATCCACATCTCAACGAACATCTCGACTTCAACGAAAATGGTGCGCTGATGCAACGCGGACGATTGCTGACGAAGGCCGCAACGACCGTTGCTGCAACCACCTGCGTGATCATGCTGGCCCCGGCCGCGGCGCAGGCGGATATCTACTGGGCGCAGGGGATCAACGCTGGCGGTTCGGGCAAATCCCAACTCGGGCAGGCCACTTTGGCCGGCAGCGTCATCAAGACCAACCTGGGACTCGGAACTGGCTTGTATGACGACGTGGCGGTGGGTTCCGATGCGATTTATTGGGCCAACTACGCGGACCACAAGATCGGCCGATCCAAGCTTGACGGAACCTCGGTGGAGGGCAGTTTCATCTCGGTTGGTGGTCAACCCTCCGGCGGCTCTCCGACGAGCGTCGCCGCCGACCGTAGCCATATCTACTGGACCAACTACTCCACCAGCGCGATCGGGCGCGCCAACCTCAACGGCACGAACGTGAACGACACGTTCATCGACACCTCGGTCGAGATGCGCGGGGTTGTGGTGACTGGCCAGTACGTCTACTGGGCGGAGCCGGACTTCAACCGAATCGGGCGCGCCAACCTCGACGGCTCCGTCCGGAACTCGACCTTCATCACCGGTGCTAGCAAGCCCATGGGCGTGGCTGTCGATGCGGGTCACCTCTACTGGACCAACTCCACGAGTTCAGCCATCGGTCGGGCCAACCTCGACGGCACCGGCGCGAATCAGTCGTTCGTTTCCGGCATCCCCGGGGTCCCGGTGGATGTGGAGGTCGATGGCAGCCACATCTACTGGTCGAATACCACCACCTCCTTCATCGGACGGGCGAACGTCACTGGGATCGGAGTGCGGGAAGACACCTTCCTGGCCGCGACGGTGCCCGGCGGGGGCATAGCAGTGGTTCCCGTCCCGACCGCAGCGGGAGTCGGAACATCCGGCGGACCGGTGGCGGGTGGAACCAGCGTCGCGATCAACGGAACTGGGCTTTACCGCACGAACTCGGTCAAGTTCGGTGGCGTCGAAGCCACCTCGTTCACGATCGTGTCTGACACTCAGATCGTGGCGATCACGCCAGCGCATTCCTCGGGCCCGGTCGACGTCAGCGTCACCACACCGGGCGGGACAGCCAACAAGGCCAGTGCGTTCACCTTTGCATCGCCAGCTCAGCTCCCCGTGGCCCAACTCCCCCTCAACGGCTGCGCGACTCCGCCGCAGAAACTGCCCCGCGCCGGGATCAGAACTCTGACCGGGCCCGGTTGCGTGACGAACGCCGGTCAGCAGGTCGCCCTGAGTGTCAAGAGTTCACGCAAGAACAGCAAGAAGAAGCGCTACTTCAAGGTGTACAAGGCGAAGAACGGCGCGACCGTGGTCCGTACGTACGGCAAGCGAGTTCGTCTGACGATCACCTGGTCCGACCCGGCGGTCGGGAACTACCTGCCGTATTCGTTGGTCGTCAAGTACAACGTCTGAGGTAACCCGATACCCCGCAACCCGATACCCCGCCAGCGCCAGCCGACAGCTCCCCATTTGCGTTGACTGCGAAGTTGTCGCGGTGGTTCCATGATCGAAAACCGCGACAACTTCGCAGTCAACGCAAAAGAGGGGGACTGCGGTGCCCGGGGCTCGGTTACCGCCCGGACAAGAACCTGTTGGCGACGTCGATGAAGCGGGTGTTGGCGGCTGGTTCGGCAACGGTGACGCGGACGCCTTCGCCGGGGAAGGCACGGACCGTTAGGCCAGCGGCGTCGCAGGCGACGCAGAACTCCTCGGTGCGCTCCCCTGTTCCGAGCCAGATGAAGTTGGCCTGACTGTCCCAGACGGGCCAACCGCCCACCCGCAGCCCCGCCAGTACCCGGTCGCGCTCGGCGACAAGCGCGTCCACCCGTTCCAGCAGCTGGACCCCGTCTGCCAAGGAGGCGATTGCCGCCTGTTGGGCGATGTGGGAGACGCCAAACGGCAGGCCGTTTGCTGCAGCGCACCGATGATCCGTTCGGGGGCGATCGCGTAGCCGACTCGCAGTCCGGCGAGGCCGTACGCCTTGGAGAAAGTGCGCAGGACCGCGACGTTGTCGTGACCCGAGTAGGTGGTGATCCCATCGAAAGCAGCAGCATCCCGGTTGAACTCGACATACGCCTCGTCAAGGACTACCAGCACGTCCCGCGGGATCCTCGCTAGGAACTCGTCCAGGGCCTGCTGTGTCACGACAGTCCCGGTTGGGTTGTTGGGCGAGCAGACGAAGATCAACCGAGTGCGGTCGGTAACAGCGGTCGCCACAGCGTCGAGGTCGTGGCCACCAGCCGCGTCCAACTGCACCGGCACCGCTCTCGCCCCCGCCACTCGGGCCACGATCGGGTAGGCCTCGAACGAACGCCACGGGTAAATGATCTCGTCGCCAGCATCCACGGTGCAGTGCGCGACCTGGTAGCACAGGGCCACTGCACCGGTGCCAACTGCGACGTGGCCGCCATCGACTCCGTGGTAGAGCGCGATGGCCGATACCAGGTCCGCGGCCGACGGATCCGGATAGCGATTTGACTCCTGCGCGGCCTCGGCGATCACCTCCAGAACCCGTGGCAGCGGCGGGTAGGGGTTTTCGTTGGACGAGATCTTGAACGTTTCGAGGTCATCGCGAGGCTCGGGCCGCTGACCGGCCCGGTAGAGCGGAATTCCGTCCAGAGTCCCTCGCAGTCGAGGTCCGTCAGTCACCGGAACACCATAGGCAGACGGGGAGTAAGCCCGCCCACCACCCCGGTTCGGGAATTTCGCAAAGTGCCCTATTTGTCCTTAAATGTTGGCTAATGCCTGGGTGACAAGACCCACAAATGGATCGAAAACCTAGAAAGTTCGACTTGATTCGGGATGCACTCGACCAATGCCAAAAAACAACGAAGGCACCACGTCGGTGAGTTCCGGTGTAATTCGCGCCACTGCGCTGAGCCTGAGCATCCCGGCCCTGGTCGCCTCCACGGTCCTCGTACCCGCTGTCTTGACCACCAGTTCCGCCCAGGCGACCACCGTCGCTCCGGGTGCGGCCTTGAGTCAGCGGGCACTGTACCCGCAGCTGTTCTCCGATGGTCGGGTGACCGTCGCCGGCACCAAATGGCTGGGCGGCAAGGGTGTGAACGTCTACCGCGGCCGCGGTTGCGGTGAGCTCCCGGCCCGCCTTTACGCCGTGAAGGGCTGGGGCACAATCCAGATCGGTTACGCCGGTGCCAAGACGATCGGGCGCTACAGCCTCGGCGTGAAGTTCTACCGCAACGGCTCGGGGTATGTTCCGGTTCCCGGGGACGTCGTCGTGGAGGGCAACTCCTCGTTCGGTCACGTCGCGGTCATCGACCGGGTGACCAAGGGAAAGATCATTACAGTTGAAGAGAACGCCAACGCCACCGGCTGGCACACCTACTCCTGGCGCGGCAAGCACGCCAGCGGCGCCTACGGCGGCAACCAGGTGACCGGCTTCGTGCACAGCCCGAAGAACAAGAGCACCAACCCCTGATTTCAACACCAGAGGCTGATCCGTGGCCGGTGCACGACTGATGTGGCCGCAGCAGGACTGACCTGGTGCGACCGTTTTTCAGCTGGAACCTGTGTGCGTGTACCGGAGTTGGCCGCGGCACACGTACACAGGCCACCGACGACCCGTGCTTCGTTGGCGACCTGTGCCGCTGACGACCCTGCCGACTGACGACCCTGCCGACTGACGACCCTGCCGACTGACGACCCTGACGACCCTGACGACCCTGACGAATGGACTGCAACTGTGAGCACCGTTGAAGCGGAGACCAACCCACCAGCTAGCAAACGCCGCGGCATGCCGGCGCGCCGATGGGCGGCGACGTGCGCCGCGGTCATCGTTCTACCCGTCACGGTGATCGGCACCGTGGTTGCCCCGGCTGCGATGGAAACGACCACCGCGTCTGCAGCCGTGCCGCTGCTGGCCGGATCCAAGTGGCTTTCCGGACGGGGGGTGCCGGTACTACCCGGGCGACAGTGCGTGGAGCTGGCTACCCGCATGTACACGGCCAAGCACTGGGGCAACCTGTCGGACATCTACAACACCCGCCACGGTCGCCCCTACGACCACGGCAAGCTGACGTTCCACCGGAACAACTCCGGCTATGTCCCGGTGCCCGGCGACGTCCTGGTCGAGCTCGGCGGCTGGAACCAGCATGTTGCGGTCGTGGATCGGGTGGTCGGTCGGGCGATCTACACCGTCGAGCAGAATGCCACGCCCAGCGGGCGCCACGTCTACGGTTGGAATGGCCGATTCGCCACAGGTGCCTACGGCCCCCGCCATGTCGGTGGATTCATCCACAGCGTCAAGAACACCCAGAAGAACTGAGCCCACCCCTCACCCCTCACGCCTTTGCACCTCAGAAGCCGCCTTCCCGCCCGTTTTGGGTGGTTTTAGGCGGCTTTTCGGGTGCAAAGG
>JBAXOQ010000139.1:0-10695 GCA_037133175.1 Actinomycetes bacterium | reverse complement strand
CACCGAGCGACTTCACGGCATTCGTGGTCTTGGAGGACACCCCGAAGCTGCATCATGTGATCGTGTGCACCCTCTGTTCGTGCTATCCGCGTCCCATCCTTGGGAACTCACCCGAGTGGTACCGGACTCCGAACTACCGACGCCGCATCGTGCGCTCGCCTCGGGCGGTTCTCGCCGAGTTCGGCCTCTTCGTTCCGGAGGATGTCGAGATTCGAATCGAAGACTCGAATTCGAAGAACAGGTTCATGGTGCTGCCAGTTCGTCCGGCCGGAACGGACGGGTGGAGCGAAGATCAACTCGCTGAGATCGTGACTCGTGACTGCTGTATTGGCGTTGCTCTGCCCAAGCCGGGAGTGACGAGCAACGCTCCCCGGGACGTTCACCCCGCCTTGAATCCAGTACCGACCCACTGAATGTTTCTCGAAGGAGACAAGATGTCCACGGATCAAGACGTAGCGAAAGTGACGGTGCCGACTCTTGAGCGGATCGTCGAGCGCGGTCAGGTCTGGCCAGCACTGACGGAGAAGTACGGGGTGGCCAACCCAACGCCTCCATGGAAGTCGAGCCTGGATGCAATGTGCGATGCGCTCGACAAGGAGGAAAAGGCGCTACCGTTTTTGGAGCGACGCGACGACGAGGACCTTCTCTCCCAGGGAGTCTACGAGTCGTTGCCGTTCCCTGAAAGCCAGCTTGTCTCGCTGGCTCACTCCTTCGTGGCCAGGGACCTGATTGACGAGGACACGTTGGCGCGCCGGATGAAGGATGTCCGTGCGCGACTTGAGGTCCAGGACGTTTGCTGAGCGGGATGACCGAGGAGTCGTGAGTTCGCCGGCACCAAACGGCCGACGTGAGCGCAGCCCCCGGTTCCGACTCATCGCTGTCGCCTCGACGGTCCTGGTCCTGAACATCCTGGGCTGGGGTTTGTTTGCGGTCGGGCTGGCAGGCTCGGCTCCGTCGGCCGGACTGGTCGGCGTCGGCGTACTGGCGTTCGTCCTCGGGGTCCGGCACGCTTTTGACGCCGACCACATTGCCACCATCGACGACTGCTCCCGACTTCTGGTGCGACAAGGAAAGCGGCCACTCGGGTTGGGGCTTTTCTTCGCCCTTGGCCATTCGGGCGTGGTCCTGATCCTCGCAATCGTGGTGATCCTGTTCGCCGGTGCGGCCAGTTCAGAATCCATGAGCATGGTGGAGTCTTTCGGGGGGATGCTCTCAGCGGCAGTGGCAGCGGCGTTTCTCCTGATCGTCGGGCTTCTCAACCTCAGGGTCTTCCGATCTCTCTGGCTGGTCCGGACTCAAGTGCGGGCCGGGACAATCCCCACCGGGGAACTCGACGCCATGCTCAAGGGGCGGGGGGTGGTCAGTCGGATCCTCGGCCGCAAAGTCTCTTCGGTGCTGGTGTCTTCTCCGCAGATGATTCCCATTGGATTCCTCTTCGGGTTGGGTTTGGGAACGGCTTCGGAGGTGGCACTGCTGGGCCTGTCGGCGACATCCGCTGCCACCGGATCCTTCTCTTTGGCGGGACTGCTTGCCCTGCCCATCCTGTTCGCGGCGGGGATGGCTCTGTTCGACACAGCCAACTCACTGATGATGGTGCACATGTACAGTTCCGCGGTCCAAGATCGCCAGAGATTGCGGTTCAACCTGGCGACTACCCTCACCACCGGGCTGATCGGGGTCGCGGTGGGGCTTATCTACTTGGCGGGGCTGCTCGTGGACCATGCCGGTATGGAAGTCCTGGCACCCATCGCATCCGTCGCAGATCACTTCGAGGTGGTCGGCTACATCATCGTCGCAGCATATCTCGCAGTTTGGCTCACCACGGTCCTCGTCGAGAGGGCCTCCAGACGGGCCGGGCTGGCAACGGCGGCACCTACCGCCTGAGGGGCATGGGCACCCGGCGAAGTTGCTCGAGGGCAGTTTGAGCGGCTCGCTCCGACCTCCCCGACTCCCGCACGACGATCTTCGGTGTGAGGACGAGGTGGCGGGGCAGCAGTTCCAGTATCCGCCAGGCCACGGAGTCGGTACGCAACGCGCGCTGTGCACCGATGGTCGTGCGAATCTGGAACCGCCAGCGCTCTTGGAGTTCGCTGAGTTCGGTGACCAGACTCTTCTGGGCGTTTCCAGCCCCGGTGACGGTGTCAGCGAACCAGTCCACCCACAGATCGTGCATGCCGAGGCGGAACTGCGTGAGCCCGGCCAGATACCCGCCTCGATCCGCTGCCATGCGTGCACTCACCGGCGGTGGTGCGATGAGGGCCAGCCGTCGGGTGAGCAACCACGACACGAGCACCCTGCCCACGCGCCCGTTCCCGTCCGCGAACGGATGAATGATCTCGAACTGTGCGTGAGCGAACGCCGTCTGAGCAATCGGGTCGAGATCGGTACGGTTCGCGTACGCGACAAGGTCGTTCAACAATCCGGGCACATGTGCTGGCGGCGGTGTCACCAGTGCGGCATCAAGCGGACTTGATCCGCCTATCCATCCCTGCTCATCGCGGATGGTGCCAACGTAACGCGATGGCAGCGGACTTCCCTGCACGAGTGTTCCCTGCCACTGGCACAGCATCGCGACCGTCATGGGCTGGTCGGTTGTCGCAGAGTCGATCGCGGCGGCCACTGCGTGCATGTTCGCGGCGATCCAGCTCGCGGGTCCGCCGTCGATGTTCGCGCTTTCAGCGACAACCACGTCCGCCAGTGGTGCGGAAATCCCTTCCAGGTAGCTGGGGTCCCGGTAGCCCTGCGTCCCGAAACCGGCCGGTTTCGGAACATCTGACGCTGCCCTGCGACACGCCCCGGGAGAGTGTCCCGAAATCCGTGTTCCACGGGCCGAGTCCTGCCAACGCTGGGCCGGACCGTTTTGGCACAGTGCACGCATGGCCAACCTGATCGGATACGCCCGGGTCTCCACCACAGAGCAAGACCCTGCTGCGCAGGTTGATGCGCTCAACGCGGCTGGATGCCTGCGGGTGTTCAGCGACCATGCCTCTGGGGCACTCGACGAGCGACCAGCACTGAGCAGTTGTCTGGAGTATTTGCGGCCAGACGACACCCTCGTCGTATACCGGCTCGACCGGCTCGGCCGATCAGTGCCGCATCTGCTCAAAACAATCGACGAGCTCGCCAACCGTGGCGTGGGTTTCCGATCGCTGAGCGAAGCGATCGACACTGAATCGGCATCAGGGCGGCTGGTCCTGAATGTGTTCGCGGCCATGAGCGCTTTCGAGCTCGACCTGATCCGGGAACGAACCGCCGCCGGAATGGCAGCCGCCCGGGCGCGAGGATCCAGCCCAGGACGACCCACGAAACTCACCGCAACAAGGCTGCGAGCGGCCCGCCAAATGCTCGACGCAGGAACGCCGGCAACCGAAGTCGCCAAAGCCATGAACATTGGCAGAACCACGCTCTACCGGCACTTGAAAGTTAGCTAGCTATGTGCGGGTTGGCTCTAGCTGAGGGTCCGTTCCCCGGTTTCAGCCAGTAGCGCGGATAGGGTCGCTGTTCTCGGCGGCGCAGGTGTCGCATTGGAAACCCTGCGACCAGTAACCGGATAGCACATCGTCCTCTCGGCGCGGTCCGCCTGGCAGGGGTTTGCCGCACATCACGCAGGTTTCCCGTACCAAATCACTCATGCGTGCAGCGTAAGCGACGGGTCCGACAGCGGGCCTCACCACCTGGACCCGCCGGACCGGCGGGGGAATCGGCGTGGGGACCATCCGACCGAAATCCGGCGCTAGTGCCCAGCTGCTGCTCTCTCGGTCTCCGACCCAAGATCGGGCCACGCGGAGCGTAAATGCGACAGCCGGACAGCTAGACATGTGGGCCGGTTTTGGTAGACTGGAGCCGCGAAGGGCATGAGCCCTGAGAAGTGGGCCCGTGGGCCGTCCGGACGGTCGGCGCTACGGGCTTCGCGCTGTCCGGGCCTAGGTTTGGATGATCTGCCCTACGAAGGGTTCAACACGCTTGCGCCAGGATCGTGACGGGTGTGTCCAGCACCACGCAGCTGCGTCAGCTGCCCACAACATCGGATCGGCTTTGGCCTCAAGGATCTCCCAATGAAGCCCCGTGCCCCGTAATCCATTGGTCAAGATCCCCCTGTCGTCCTGGTAGCGGCTGTCATCCCTCTCAATAACCAGAAGATTCGCATCCAACGACGTAGCTAGTGCTGCAATACCACCTAGGCATTCAGCTCGCGCCTGTGTTTGGTACCGGTGGCTACTTTGCACGATGTGGACCGTCATCGGTGAGCGCCAACGTTCGATGCCCGACCAGATAGCGTCCCTGCGTCGCGAACTCTCAGAACTGAAATGCAGTCGTTCCTGACCTTTGAGTAGGAAGCTTCTCAATTGCTTGCGGTCCACCTTCACGGTGTGGGCGTCAGCTTCAACCACAGCCATCACAAAACCCCGCCGCTTACATTCATCAACGAACAGTTGGACGGTCACTGCCTGATACGTCTGCCGTACCAGGTGCGTTGCCGTTCCGCAGGCTCCGGCGCTAGCTGCATGACTGCCGCGCCTCGCGGCTCCCGAAGGTCCAGCAATCCAACGGGTTGCGGTGGCCTAGGCGCAGCTTCGATCGCACGCAGGGCAAGGCGCAGGTCCTCGATATGTGCCGCCCGTTCGGCTGCAAGTCGCTCAGCCTCATCTGCACGCTGCTCAGCTGCTCGACGTAGTTCACGCTCACGCGCCAGTTCACCCTCAACGTTGGTCTGCTCAGGGGTGGCCACTGGGTGCTCACGGCCCTGGCCACTGGCCACGGCCGTGCCCATGTTGGTGAGGCTCAGGCCAGCCGCCAATAAGTCCTCGACCGGGATGACCCATGCTCCCGAGCTATCCACGTGGGCACCCTGGAACTCCCCAGCTTCACGCTTGCGGCGCATGGTTGACCTGCTCACGTTGCATGCCTTGGCCGCCTCATTGAGCCGCAGTTCCGGTCGCATGTGAGCACTACGTTCGACGGTGGCCGTGGCGGTGTCGGTGGTGTGCTCAGCGGTCATGTTCACAACATGGCAGTGGTGCTCAACCATTCGCTGTATTGGTAGCGGCGTGTTACAGGTGTCGTCCGGAGTCTCGGCCTGTGTCACGGTGCATTTGTTGGTAGCGCTGCTGCTCGCTTATTCGCGTGGCGGCTTCTAGTGCCTGTTCTGCGGCCAACCCCTGGTCGAGTCTGTGTTGCTGGGTGCGCTGCGTGGTTTCGGTGGCGGGGTCGCGGGTGGCCCGTATCTCGAGTTCGCGGTTGATGCGACCGATCTCGTTTTGCCGGCACGTGGGGGAGCGAGGACCAGGACGGCCGCCTCCCCGGGCGCAGACACCCATGTGCGGGCGCCATCAGGGCGGGTACGCCACCCAAGGAACGCTCCGCCGCCGGATGAGGCCGACAGTTCTCGGACATGCGCTAGCGGGTCCTGGTCAATCCAGATCCGTGTTGGTACATCAGATGCCAGCATCCTTTTCTTGTATCGGCGAGAACCTGCCGGGTTTGGTTTCGCGATCAACGCCAGCAGCCCGAACGCGGCGGCGACCGGAAGGACATACATCTGGACCGATAGGAACCATTCGGCGGCCAGGGACAGCCCTTCGCTTCCTGACGCGACCAGCTGAGCGTTGCATGTCGCCGTTTCCCGGCAGTAGCCGAACAGCAGCCAGGAGACCGGCACCGCCACTAGGCCGAAGTTGCGTGGCGGAGGGTGGGCTGCGCGGGGCTGACCTGGGGTTTTGTTGTTTTGGGTGACTGTTGTGCTGGCTACTTCAGGTGTAGTGGGATGGGTGCGGCGATGAGTTCGAATGCTTGGCGTTGTTCTGGGGTGGGGGTGGCGAGCAGTTCGAATTCGGTATCAGTTCCGGTGATCGCGATGGTGTTGCGGGTCAGGGTGCCGAGGTGTTCGAGCAGGCCGATGAAGCTGCGGGCGGGTAGGCCGTCGCGGGTTTTCTTGGTTCCGGCTTTGCGGTCGGCGTCGCGTGAACGTTGTGCGGGGGCGACGGGGTCGGCGGGTTGGGGCCGGTTCTCGTCGGTGAAGGTTAGTGGTGTCCAGGCTGCCCGTAGGTGCCAGACGAGGTAGGCCGCGAGCATGCAGATGAACACGTGGGCCCGGACCCGGGTTTCGGTGTAGTGGTGCACGGGGCGTAAGTCGAGGTCGATGGATTTGAGGGACCGAAAGTCACGTTCGACGTTGGCCAGGGACTTGTAGGTCGCGACGACTCGGTCGGCGCTCATGGTGGCGGCGGGCACGGTGGTGCGGATCAGGTAGATGCCGTCCAACGCGGCCTCAGCGTTGATGGAGTCCCGATCATGGGTGAACGTGAAGGTGGTGTCGGTGATGTCCAGGGTGTAGTGCTTACCCATTTTGTGTTTGCCGATGACCTTTCCGACCTTGATCCCGATCTTCCCGGCGCCTTTAAGCCTGCCAGCGGCCACAGCCTTGGCGATCGTGTTCAAGTTGGTGTCGGTGGCGGCCAGTAACGCTAGGCGTTTGCGGGCCCGCTCGGTGGCCAGGTCCGGGTTGCGGCACGCGATCAGCCGTTCCCCGGGGTAGTCCGGGTGAGCGATCTCGGCCAGGTTCGTTTGGTCAAACAGGGACATTTGCAGTGGCCCGTCCTCTGCTGCCAGGGCGGCGATCTGCGGGGCGCGTAGGGCGGTGACCCAGCCGTAGCCGCCGAGTTCTTTGAGGGCCTCAATCCTCGCGGAGGTGATCATTCCCCGGTCCCCGACCATCACCATCTGTCCGAGGTTGAACGTGTCCTTGATGTGTTCGGTGATAGCGGTGAACGCGGTGGGGTCGGCGGTGTTGCCGGGAAACACCTTCACCGCCACTGGGCGACCGAGCGGGTCGGTCAGCAGTCCGTATTCGATTTGGGGCAGGCCTTTCTTCCCGTCCCGGGAGTAGCCGCGGGCGGCCAGCGGGCAGCAGCGCCCGGTCATCCACGAGGACGACAGGTCGAACAACGCGAGCCGGTTTGGGTTCACGGTGTCGTTCAGATGTCGGGCCGCGAGTTGGGTTTCGATGCGGTCTTGGCGGTCGGCGAGCCAGTCCATCGCCGCGTACACGTTGTCGGTGGACGCCTTCGTGATCCCCAAGTCCACCGCCAACGTCGTGTCGGTCCACCACCGGGTGGTCGCCAACTTCGACCCGGGTCGGGCGACGCGGGCCACGATCAACGCCATCGCCAGGTCGCGCTCACGTCCGGCCGGGCCCAGCAGGCCCGGCAACCCCAGGGCGTGGGCCTGGGCCCAAATCGCCGCGATATGACCGTGCGGGCGGGAGCGCACGATTTCCAGGCGCTCGTCGGCGGCCATCATCGGGGCGCCGGACAAGCTGGCCCGCACCGCCGCCACCGCGGTATCGGGCAGGGCCGAGAGGTTCGCCAGCGTCTCGTGTTTGACTTTGCCGTCCTCACGGAAGGAGCGGCGCACCAAATGCGATACGTACTCCTTGCCATTGCGTCTGGCCACAATCGTCGAGACGTGCATCGCGCCGGTCCGCTTTGCCATGGGGGCAACCTACCCCAGTACCGCCATCCTGTCAAGTATTTTACTGGCTACACTTTCGCGTGTCGAAACGAGTGTTCTCGCAGGTGAATTCAGGAAAACAGGCCTACTTCGCCACGCAACTTCGGACTAGCAGATTGATTAGCATCGTGACGACTAGCCAGCGCCGCCAGCGGGCGCGCCCCGTCCATCGCCACAAAGAACCCATCGCACGTACCCCCCGGTCGTTGATCCGATCTACCAGCCGATACAACATCACGACCGTCCGACAGTGCCCCACGCGGGTACGGGACTCAGCGGCCGATGCTCGGCCCGTCTCGACCCTGGCCGTAGCTAGGTGGCGGCCGATGCTCGGCGCGGCTTGCTTCGCGGACGCGCTCGGCTGCTTTGATCTCGGCCTGCTTGTCTGCCTTGAGGGTGGCCTCACGCAGACCCTGGTCGGTGGCCAATTCAGGCCCTGGTTTGCTATCGCGAATTTCGACCTCGCGAGTGACTCGTTGAAGTTCGCCCTGGGCCTTGTCGACCCGTCCGGGAGTCTTTTCTATGTCTTGTTCCAACTTCTCAAGCTTGCCCTCTTCGGTTTGCCGGATTTTGGCTGCTTCCCGGTGCCGCGTGCGGGCAAAGTCGACGTCGTGTTTTGTTTCCTCTATCAGCTGGGCCGGATCGAGCCCGTCTAACCGGCTGCGCTGCGCATCACCGAACGCGCGCTGCTGCCATTCTCCGGTGAGCCCGTTAACTGGGGGGCTCCCGGCGTCACGGTACTTACGGGCGAGTTGGCCGCGCACTTGCTCAACATTCCGCTCTGCTTTGCCTCGACCGAGGCGGCCAGCAGCACGGGCCTCGCTCTGGGCGTCACGCAGTTCTTGCAGATCCGCGTCGAGCTGGGCCACGGATTCGCGCTTGACCGCGTCCACTTTTCCAGCGACTTCGGCCGCGAGCTGCTCGACGGCCAGCGCCTGTTCGCTCGTCTCTTGCTCGACGGCCAGCGCCTGGGTGACGGTGCTTCGTTGCGGTTCAAGCTGCTCGCGTAACCGTGGCAGGAGCCGAGTTGAAGCTGAGATGACCGTTTCGAGCTGCTGTTTGCGTTCGGCCAACTGTCGGTCGTCGAGCCGTTTTAGTTGCGGGTCACGCTTGGTCCACGGGATCTGGCGCAGCGCTTGGTTGCGCTGGTAGCGGGCGTCAAGGTGCTGGGCGTGAACGTCGACAGCCGACAACTGCACGTTGTCTCGCCCCATCACCGCCAATAACTGGTCCCTCGCCTCGGGCAAGTCGGCGGCAACCACGTGCAGGGTTGCACCCTGTCTGGCTCGCGTGTTAGCGACGTAGAACTGCCGCAGGTCCATGTTTTCGGCCCCGACGATCGCTGCCCGGTCAACGGTGGCCCCTTGCCCCCGTTTCACGGTGATGGCACTGGCGGGCTCGACATACTTAGCCACGTACTCCACTGGCAGGAACGCGTGAGCGTCACTGCCACCACGTTTGACGTGCAACCCGTCGTCGGTGGCCTGTTCAATCCGCCAGGTGGCCCCGTTGAGCACCGACTGACCGTGGTCGTCAACAAGACGCCGATCGTTGTTCCGCGTGCGTACCATTTGACCCTCGGCCACAGCTACCTCACCGTAGTGGCGCACATCGCCAGGATCTACGGTCAGCAGGTCGACAGCGGCAGCCCCGGCGCGCCGGTCGACATCGGTGCCGGTAATCAGCAATGCGTCCGCCCCGGTTTGGTGCGCTTCTGAGACTTCGGCGGCCGCGGCCGCGATGGCGCTCTCGCGGTCGGCATGCACCCGGATGCGGCCCTGGTCGATGTACCACTCGAGCGCCGACGCGTCACCTTGGCGCAGCCGCGTCGAGACCTCGCCCTCTTCGGCATGGGTGAAGCGGCGCACTTCCGACAGTTCAGCAGTGGCGTTGGGCTGTTTGGCCAGCGTCGACCACAACCCTCCGGCCTCGATGGAGCCCTGCTGGTGCGGATCACCCACGGTCCGCAGGGCCACGTTGTGCTCGCTGGCGTATTCGATCAGTGCGGCCAGATCGTGGTTGCCGATAGTGGCGGCCTCATCGAGCAAGATCACCGCGCCCGCACCGGTCGCCGCCGCCTGCAGGTCCTCGCGTAGTCCTCGGGCATCTCGCGACATCACCGGGCCTTTGCCAAGGAACCCGGCAATGGTCATCTCCGGCGGACGCGTCCCGGTCGCCTGCCCGATCTCATCAGCGGTGATCTTCGCGGTGTTGGCTTGCTGACCCAACACGACGACGTGCTGCCCGGATACCTGCCACGCCCTGGTCGCCTGCGCGATGGTGAACGTCTTACCAGCCCCAGCTGGTGCCACCAACGCCCGATGTAGACCGGGCGAAGTCAGATGAGCCACGGCGGCCTTCTGCTCCTCATCCAGCGCCCGACCGGAGGCGTCGCGGCTGTAAACCACCCGCAAACGTTCAACGGCCCCCACACCCCCGACCGGGCGATCATGTTCAGCCTCGACGGTGGCCAACGCTTCAACTTCGGTGGCCAGCATCGCCTCGGAGGTATAGCGGGCCTGGCTGGGCGCATCGTGACCTGGAGACAAGGACACGGCGACCTTCACAGTCCGCCCAGCTAACTCTTCCACGCGAGCCGGGATGTGCTCGGCTTCCACCCTGCCGCTAAGCGTCCGCGCGCAAACCCGACGAATTTGGGCCTCGGTGCACGTCGCCCGCCCGGTAGAGCGCAGCGTCTCAGCCAGGACCCGCTCAGGGGTCCAAACCTCGTAGGACTGGGAAGGTTCCCGGCTCCACGACTGCTCCAGTTCCTCCCACCGCTGTACCCGCGTGGTCCCGGTCCGCTCGTCCCGCCCAGCTTGCCATCCGGTGATAACTCCGGCGGTGGCGTGAACGTCTTTACCGCGCCTGGTCTCCAAGGTGACCTCCTGGCGCAACGCGGTGCGCTCGCCACGGCTCAGCGGCCGACCCTTCTCCGCGACTTGCTCGCCCTCCCGCACCGACGCCAACTCGTCAATCTGAGCGGTTCGCTTAGATGCCAGCTCGCACTCGTTCGCATCGATGCCCACTATTTCGGCCGCCCCGGTCCGCTCATCAACCCGGCCCCACACCACACCAACCGCCTCGGTCAACGTGGCGCGCAGCCGCGCGTGAGCCAAAGCATCAGCCGTCCGCGACTCCGAGAAATAGGCCCGAGCATCCAGCCGCGACCACACACCATCAACA
>JBAXOQ010000138.1:0-10696 GCA_037133175.1 Actinomycetes bacterium | reverse complement strand
CCTCAATCTCCTCCGGGCGCCACCAACGGGTGCACTTCGGTTCATTGCCAGGACGCCACCGCAGTTCCCAACCGGGCGGCAGTCTGTGAACCCCCCGGAAAGGCGTGCCAGTCGGAGGGTCATGCAGCATCAGTTGCCCCACCAGATACGACGGATCCAAGCCCGTCGCTGATCCGGCTCGCATGACCACCGGCGCGACATGAGAAGCGATCACCAATCGACCACCTGGTTCGTGCCACCAGATCAAGCCGGGGCCGGCCCCGCCATCGCATTGAGCGTGAAAGACTCCGGTCGCGTCATCCCAGGCGACAACCGACCATGGAGTCAGCGGCCACAATTCGTCGATACGACGCCCTGCTGCGTAGGCCCGACACACCGAATCGATCCAATCACCGGGCAGCGGCGACCAGCCGGCGACCGTCCATGACCCACACCGTGCAACGCCGGTCGTGCTGGCGTGAACCTTCAGAACGCCGTGAGATGCGGTCGCGGCCAACACCGGCCGAACGGCGGTCAGCGGATCTCGTGACGTCGTCACCGGACTCTCACGGCGACTGCGTGCTCGAGTTCGTCGGTTATCAGTTCGACGGTGTCCAGCTGGTTGAGGCGGGTAATCACAGTGGCGGGAGTTCGCGTCATTCTTGAAGCCCATCCGACCAACCCTTCACGAAGCCCAGGCAGCAACCCGATACCGGAGCCCGCAGCCAGGTCGGACACCGTCGGGATGAGCTCAGACCTGGTGGGGTGCGCAACCTGCACGGCCGGACCCTCCCTACGCACACCAACAATTGCCAGATGGTCCAAGGTTCGCGGGCGCAAGTCGGCGGCCAACCTGACAACATACTTCAGGGTCCTGCCGTCGCGACCACGCTCGGGCAGCTCTCGAGCGAGCCGGCGATCGATTCCAAGTCTCCGCAGGGCGGCCGCCGACAAATGCACCGGTCGCTCGACTGGCCTGACAGTGTTACAGCCTGCGCTCACATCGACCGGGGCGATGTCATCGGCGACCAACTGCCAGCCCCGCAGCAGGAGTTCACTGACCGCGGTGGACTTGCCGGCTCCACTGTCGCCAGCGATAGCCAGCGTCACGCCACTTCGGTGCGCGACGACACTGGCGTGTAAAGCATGTTCGCCGCGCTGCAATAGCAACAGTCGCAGCGCCCAGCTGTAGATAAGGAAATCGTAGGTCGACCGGGCCTGTCGGTCAGGGGCATCGATCGTGACCCGTTCACCGTCAGTGACAAGCATCCGAACATCGCCCGCGACAACGAAGGCCCGTCGACTATCTGCCCGCATCCACGTCGTCACAACAGGGCACGAGTCAAGCCCGCCACGGTCGACTGGCCCCTCTCGGACGTCCACGCCGCCGATCCGTGTCGTGCGCTCCAGCGGTGCCAGAGCACCGAAATCACAGCGCACCCCGGTCGCTCCGAGTTGGCTCATGGGATCAAGTGCGGTACCTGTGGACGTGGTGGTAGGCAGAGTAGCCAACGGTCGCAGGTGCCCACCAAGTGATCACGATTCGGAGGTGCCGATGCCCATGCGTCCGGAGTTCGACGGCACCATTGTGGTGCCGAATCACCCTGCAGACCCTTCCGTCATCTCCCCGAACCTCACGGCACGCCACTTTCAGTTGGACTGGCTGGCCCGCATTAGTGACACAGTGAGCCCTGAGTAGCCGACGAATGCCGGACATAGGAACCGACTTCGGCGCAATGACACAGTCATTCACAGGCGTCTGCTGGTGGGTCGGCGGCGTGATAGCGATTCTCGAGACCGTATTGGAGTTCACATTGGTAACAAGAGCGAAGGTCCCCGAGGGGTTCACGGCCAAACCCGCAGGATAGTTTCCCACTGCGATGTTGTTGGTGACTGTATCCCGCGCGAGGTTGACCACCGACACGTTGTTTGACCCTGAATTACTGACATACGCGAAAGTACCGGTCGGATCGATCGCAACACCATAGGGGCTGGAACCGACTGCAATTGCGCCGACAACAGCACTCTCGGCGATACTCAGCTTGGACACTGTGTCGGAGCCGCTATTCGCAATGTAGGAGAAGGTCCCCGCCGGATTGACAGCCAAGTCCTTGGGGTTGCTGCCGGTTATCCCCTCGGCCTGAATAGCGTTAGTGGTGGTGTCTATCTCGGTCACAGTCCCGGCAAGGTAGTTCGTGACGAACGCCTTCTTTCCCGTTGGGTCAAAATCAACCCCGTTAGGCCGAGCACCAGCAGGAAACGTCACTTCGACCGCATCGGTGGAAATATTGATCTTAGAAACTGTGCCCGATATGAAGTTGGTGACGTAGACGTATGCCCCGGTGCGGTTGATAGCAATGTGATTGGGTTGAGTCCCGACCGGAATGGTGGCCACGGCGGTATCGGTGGCAACATCGATCTTGGACACTGTGTTCGAGCCCGTGTTGGCGACGTAGATGAATGTTCCCGCCGGGTTCACCACCAGGTCACCTGGGTACCCGCCCACTGGGATAGTTGCGACCACCGTGTCACTGGCGACATCGATCTTGGAGACACTGGCCGATCCGGACTGGGCAATGTATGCATACTTGCCGTTCGGGAGGAACTCCACCGCTATCGGACGGGAGCCAACCGGGATCGTGGCGACGACGGCGTTGGCCTGCGCCGCTGGCGCGACTGCAACCAAGCCCAGCACAGTCATGCCAACGCCGCTCAGCATCGCAACTGCCCGAACCCATCCACGCACTGCAATGGCCCCCTAGCGCCCGGTGCTCGTTGTCGAGTTCGATTATGCCGCACACCGCGCGACTTTGCAGACTGACCTGGCTTCGGCTGCCGTACTCCCTCGAAAGCTGCGAAACCCGGGAGCAGTCAGGGCCGCAAAATCCGGCGTGCCGGCCCTGCAATTCCGCCGATCAGGGTGACGCGATCGGAGCCAACACCCGCGCGAATGAGCACCCTCAGTTGAAGTCCGGGGTCCGCTTCTCCAGGAAGGCAGTCAGTCCCTCGGTGTAGTCCGGTCCGGTGAACACGTCGTGGCGCAGTTGCTGAATACGTTGAGCTTGCTGAGCCGTCAGCGCCACCGCCTCGATCATGATGCGGGCCTGTTCCTTGTACACCGCGATCGATGCAGCCGAGCGGGAACGAATCTCCCCGGCCAACCCGTAGGTCACCTGCTCGAGGTCCTCCTCCGGCACCAGGTGATTGAGGATTCCGAAGTTCAACGCACGTTCGGCCGGCATCGGATTGGCAGTCATGATCAGCTCGTTCACCGCGTTGATCGGTAGCCGTGCGATGAAGTACTGGATGCCAGTCTCGGAGTACGGCAGCCCCAACCGCGCCGGGGTCACCGCGAACTGTGCGGTCGGATCCGCGACGACGATGTCGCAGTTCAGAACCAGGTCGCAGGCGCCACCCCAGACCGAACCGTGCACCATGGCGATCACCGCACCCGGGTAGTGGCGGACCGCCCGCAGCATCTTCTCAAGCATGTCGGCGTAGGGCAACGGATCCTGGTCAGCCTTTGGCAGTTCGTTGATGGCCCGACCAGCGGACCACACCTTGGGCTTGTCGAGCGCGCGAAGCACCACCACCCGAACTCCCCCGGCTTGGAACAAGTCCAAGGTGCTGACAACCTCGTTGATGAGGTCGTCGCTGAGGGAGTTGCGTTTGGTGGAGTTGTTGAAGGCGATGGTCCCGATGGCGTTGTCAACGGAGGATTTCGTCAGTCTCACAGTCGGACCCTAGCCAACTACCCCCGGACCTCTCTCGTCTTAGCACCCGAAAAGCCGCCTTCCCGGTCGATTCTGGCCCGGGAAGGCGGCTTTTCGGGTGCTAAGACGACAGGATTTGTGGCCGAACCTAGCGGGTGTCGCTCATGACGGTCTTGGCGGCCAGCGCCGAACGACCGGCCTCGAGCCGAGCAACCGGCAGCCGGTACGGCGAGCAGGACACGTAGTCCAGCCCGACCGAGTCGAAGAAGTGCACCGAACGCGGATCCCCTCCGTGTTCGCCACAAACCCCGAGTCCGAGATCCGGTCGAGTGGCCCGACCGGCCGCCACCGCCATCTTGACCAGCTGGCCGACGCCCTCTTGGTCAATCGTCTCGAACGGCGATACCGGGAACACCCCGAGCTCGAAGTACTTCGGGAAGATCACGCCCTCGGCATCATCGCGACTGAAGCCCCAGGTGGTCTGGGTCAGGTCGTTGGTGCCGAACGAGAAGAACTCCGCGTCACGCGCGATGTCCCCGGCGGTGAGCGCCGCACGCGGCAACTCGATCATCGTGCCGATCGGGACGATCAGCTCGACCCCGGACTCCTCGATGACCTCGGACACGACCGAGGCAGCCCGCTCCCGCGCGATGTACAACTCACGGGATGCGTCCACCAGCGGGATCATCACCTCGGGCTGCGGATCGCCACCGGCCTTGATCCTGGCGACCGCGGCCTCAGCCAGTGCTCGCACCTGCAGCCGGAACAGACCTGGCATCACCAGCCCCAGTCGAACACCGCGCAATCCCAGCATCGGGTTCTGCTCGTGCATCCGCTCGACGGCTTTGAGAACACTGACATCGTGCGCGTCCACTTCACCGGCGGCATCGGCAAGCGCCACCTTCACGGACAGCGCGGTGTATTCGGGCAGGAACTCGTGCAGCGGCGGATCGATCAGCCGAATCACAACCGGCAGGCCGTCCATCGCTTCCAGGATTCCCTCGAAGTCCTTGCGCTGCATGGGCAGCAACTCGGCGTAGACGCCCTCGCGCTCCTCGTCAGTATCTGCCAGGATCATCCGCTCGATCAGCTTGCGCCGCTCGCCCAGGAACATGTGCTCAGTGCGACACAGCCCAATACCGGATGCTCCCAACGCGCGCGCGCTAACTGCATCCTCAGGGTTGTCTGCGTTGGCACGGACCCCGAGCCGACGTGACTGGTCCGCGTGCGAAATCAACAAGTGAACCGCACGCACGAGGTCGTCGGCCTCCGCCGATTCCGGCGCGATGTCGCCCTGCAGATACCGCAGCACGAGCGAGTCGGTGGTCGCGACCGCGCCCCGGAATACCTCACCGGTAAAACCGTCGATCGAAATGACCTCGCCCGCGTTGATAACGACGCCGGCGTCCGTCTTGAACCAACCGTCGCCCACCTCAAGCGTCTCGGCTCCACACACAGCGGTGCGGCCCATCCCGCGGGCCACCACGGCGGCGTGGGAGGTCTTGCCACCGCGTGCAGTCAGGATTCCCTTGGACGCGAGCATCCCGGCCAGGTCGTCGGGGTTGGTCTCCTTGCGGACCAAGATCACGTCCTTGCCTTCGGCTGCCGCAGCGGCCGCAGCGGGGCTGTCGAACACGACCTCACCCACGGCAGCACCCGGCGAGGCCGGGACGCCCTTGGCGATCTTGTCGCGAGGTGCGTCAGCGGCAAACTGCGGGAACATCAACTGCGACAACTGCACACCGTTCACCCGCATCAGGGCCTCGTCGATGGAGATCCGTCCCTCGTCCACGAGTTGCGAGGCGATCAGGAAGGCCGCCGCCGGGGTCCGCTTGCCAACCCGTGTCTGCAGCATCCAGAGCCGACCCTGCTGCACCGTGAACTCCACGTCGCACATGTCGCGGTAGTGCTCTTCCAGCGTGGCCATGACGTCCAGCAGTTGTTGGTGCGCCTTCGGATTGATCTCGTCGAGTGCGTCGAGGCTCAAGGGTGTCCGGATTCCGGCGACCACATCCTCGCCCTGGCTCTGCGGCAGGTAGTCGCCGTAGGTGCCGGGCTGGCCGTTCTGCGGGTCGCGGGTGAATGCGACGCCGGCACCGGAGTCCGCACCGAGGTTGCCGAACACCATCGCCATGACGTTGACCGCGGTCCCCAGGTTGTCCGGGATCTGCTCGCGACGTCGGTAGATGCGCGCACGGTCGGTGTTCCAGGAACGGAAGACCGCCTCGATGGCCCATTCGAGTTGGACAACTGGATCCTGCGGGAACTCCTTGCCCGTCTCGGTCTTGATCAAGTCCTTGTAGGCCGCGACCAGACCCTGTAGATCGGAGACCTGCAAGTCGAGATCGACTTTGTATCCCTTTTCTGCCTGAGTAGTTTCCAGGATCCTGTCGAACTTCGGACGCGGAACGTCCATCACGGTGCTGCCGAACATCTGCATCAGCCGGCGGTAGGAGTCCCAGGCGAAGCGATCGTCATCAGCGACCGCGGCCAGCCCGACGACGCTCTTGTCGTTGAGACCGATATCCAGAACGGTCTCCATCATCCCGGGCATCGAGAACTTCGCACCGGAGCGGACGGCCAACAACATCGGATCCTTGGGATCGCCGAGGTTCTTGCCGAATTCCTTCTCCATCACCTTCAGGGCAGCAGCCACCTCAGCGGACAGTTCCGGAGGCGGGCCGTCATTTTCAAGGTAGTAGCGACACGCTTGGGTGGTCACCGTGAAACCTGGCGGAACAGGGATGCCCATGTTGGTCATCTCCGCCAGGTTCGCACCTTTGCCACCGAGCAGGTCGGTCTGATCCATACCGCCGAAATGGAAATCTTGCACATACTTGGGAGCCATGGACAGCCACCCTAGGGCCAATGCGCAGTCGTGTCACGCGGACCGGGCAAAGGGGTGATGAACAAACCGTCAGGTCGCCACCGGGCGGACCGAACGAAGATCGACTCCGCCGTCAAGCAGTTCCGGATGTTCAAAGTACTTACGCACCACTCGAATCAACCCGGCGGCTTGGTACCCGTCCACGAACCGGTGGTCCAAGGTCGCGCTCATGGATATCCCCGGCTTCACGACCGGCTGACCGTCCACCGGGAACACCATGTCTCGGATCGCCCCGATCCCCACGTACAGCGGCACCCGCAGGAACGGAGTCGGCGGGATGAACGCCTCGTCAACCCCGAGCATGCCGACGCTGGTGATCACCGCGGACCCGAACGGGAAGGCATCCTGGCCGACGAACGGCACACCGACGCCGGTGGTCATGAAGCTGCCGAAAGACAGCACCCGCCGCAGGATTGGCGTGGGCAGTTTGCCGGTGAGCTTGATGCTCTTCTCGAAGTTGGGATCGTCGTGCGAGCGCAGCCGCGCCGCCTTGAACTTCAGGTCGGCGAACACTTGCGCCGGCGTCTTCTTGTCGATGTCCTCGACCAGGACCTGAGCGAGGTTGTCGCCCTCACTCATCTGCACGAGGAACGCGACGTTGACTCGGTCGTACGGAATGTAGCGACCCAAATGGATGCGCCCGTTCAGCGTCGGCTCGGCTTCTAGCGCCCGCCCGATGACCGCACCCATGAAGGCGGTGATGGTGACGTGCTCCCCAGTGGTCTCGCGCAGGCCGTCAAGGTACTTCAGGACGTCACTGCAATCGAGGGTGATCGAGCCGTAGATGATGCCGTCGCGAGGTGGCCGGTAACTGGCAATCGCGATGCGGCGACGGGAGGACATGGGGTACTTGGACATGGGGACCTCCGAAAGAGGAAACGAAATGCAAGCCTAGTGTGGTCCCGGACGCAGAGCAACTCCGTGCCGCCAGGGGAACCGGTGGCCCGCGGTCGCAGGATTACCGGCAGTGGCAGACTGCAGCCCATGCCAGATCTAGACGCGATGCTCGAAGCCCATGTGCAGTTCGAACTCGACCGTTGGGCCCCGGACCGACTCGCGCAGGTCGTCCGCGGCGAGGTTGACGCGGCCTTCACCTGGTTGGAGTCGGTTCCGCTGTCCGAGATCCTGCCAGCGGACCTGGTCGGCCAGTGGGTTGCCAGCCACGTCTTCCAGGCGCCGATCACCGAGGAATCCGTCGAACTGGTTTGCGCGGTAGTCCGGTCGGCCCACGCAGCGGCCCTTGACGACGACACCACGGTGAGCGACGTGCTGCCGTACGAGGTGTTTCAGCAGTTCGCCGAGGCCGTCATCGGGATGAAGGAGGTCCGGCGTGCGATCACGAACGAGGTGACGACCAGCGAGGTCTACTCGAAGCTGATTTCGCATGTGCTGTACCAGGGCATCAAGAACTACCTGCTGACCGAGAGCGTGATCGCCCGGAGAGTCCCGGGAGCGTCCTCGTTGATGCGGCTGGGCCAGAACGCGCTGAGCTCGGCGGCCCCAAATTTCGAGAAGAGCATCGACAAGCAGCTCACCGCGTTCGTGAACGCGAATATCCAGGACAGCATCAGGGAGAGTCGTCACTACCTGGACAAGGTGCTCGACGACGAGTTGCTCGAGGCCGTCGCCAACGAGGCGTGGAACAACAACGCCGACCTGACGGTGGCCGATGCGGCCGCGCTGGTATCACCGGAGTCATTGGATCTGCTGACGGTGGCGGGTCAGTCGGCCTGGCTGAACCTGCGCGAGACCGAGGTGGTCACGCAGATCACCGGGCAGGTGGTCGCGGCTTTCCTGGACGCCAACGGAGATCGCATGGTGGCCGACCTTGCGACAGACTCCGGGGTAACGGCCGACCTTGTCACCGAGCAGGTCGTGCTGGCCATCGAACCGACCGTTGCCCGAGCCCTTGCGGACGGGTTTCTGGAATCGCGCATCCGCAGCTGGCTCGGTGAGTTCTACGCCGACTTCGGCAGCCGACCTGCCGGGAGTTAGCCACAGCCTTCACACCGGATTGTCCGACGTTTGTGACACCGTGGGAACCATGACTGACCGAGACACAGACAGATCAGCTGTCTACGCCACCGAGAACCTGTGGTGCCGCACCGTCGAACGCGCCACGAGCGCCGACGGCAGCCTCGCCACGACGATCGCCGGCTCGCAGGTCGTGTTGTCGGCCGAGCGGCGGTTCGGGTCGGTGGAATCAGTATCCGCATTCGTCTGTGCCGTGACCGCCATGCCGGGTTTCGTCAGTCTCTGGCCGGATGTTCCGCCGGTGTTTGTCCGACAGCGCCGTGGCATCAGCAAGGCTCACTGGCAGGGCGACACCATCGCAATTCCTGATACTGCGACCTACCTGCGGGAGGAGGTCGTGCTGCACGAATTGGCCCATCACGTTGTTGCCCACACGCATCCGGGGGTTCCTTCGCACGGCGCTGAGTTCCGCGCCGCGTTGTGTCGGCTGCTATCACTGACCCTCGGCGATGAAGCCGGCTGGTCGCTGTCCGTTCTGTTCGCGCAATCAGGTCTACCCGTGGGGAGCGTGTGAAGTGTCCGTCCTTGAGAAAGTTGCTGCCTTGCTGGCCAAGGCCGACAGCAGCGAACACGAGGCCGAGGCCGACGCGTACGTCGCCAAGGCACAGCAGTTGGCAACCCTGCACGCGATCGACGTCGAGACCGCACGTCGGCACTCGAAGAAGAAGCACGCCGCGTCCACACCGGTCCAGCGACAGTTGACCATCGGCGAGCCACGCAAGCATGCCAACAAGCAGCTGGTCCGACTGTTCCTGTCGTTGGCGTCGGCAAATGACGTGAAGTGCGACATCGCGGTGAATTCAACCTACGTCATCGCCTTCGGACTGCCCGACGACATCGACATGTGTGAAGCACTGTGGGTGCACCTGGCACCTCGGATGACGGCTGCTGCCGCCGAGTTCGTGCGGGCCGGATCCTGGCGCGGTGAGTTGGCCGTTCGCTGGAATGGCTCGACGCCGGTCTTCCGGCCGCTAACAACTGCCGGGGCTCGTGCGGCGTTCTGCGACGCCTTCAGCACCAGGGTCTCCGAGCGTCTGACGACAGCCCGCCAGAACGCGATTGACGAGATCGATTTGCGCCATCGGGACGCCGGGTCGCCACACGGCGCAGCGGACGAATCCGCCGCGCTGGTGCTCGCCGAGAAGTCCGCGACCGTGCGTGCGTTCCACGCCCGGCAGTCGAAGGCCCGGGGATCGTGGAGCGGCTATTCGGGGACACGCGCCTTCGACGACTCAAATGCCCGAACCGCGGGACGGCAGGCCGGCGACACCGTGAAGCTGCGCGCCGACCCCGCCCTGGGCGGCAAGCGAGAAATCCGCCAGAAGTGACCCGCAAACCCCCGCCGTCTGCCGGTTTTCGGGCCGAAATATCGGCGGACGGCGGGGGTTTGCGAGTCGAAGTCACGCCTCGCCGATAGGCTCGCGGGCATGGCCGTCGTCCGTCCCTTCCGAGCTCTTCGCCCACCTGCAGCCTTGGCCGCCCAAGTGGCTGCGCTGCCATATGACGTTATGAACGTTGCCGAAGCGCGCGAAATGGCAGCGGGTCGTGACGTGTCGTTCCTGCACATCTCGCGCCCGGAGATCGGCCTTCCGGAAGACACCGACCCGTATAGCCACGAGGTCTATGCCCGGGGGCGGACGAACCTTCTGTCTTTCATCGCAACCGGCACACTCGTCCCCGACGAGGTGCCGACCATGTCGGTGTATCGGCAGCGAAGGGGTCGGCACATCCAGACGGGAATCGTCGCGCTCGCATCGGTCGATGACTATGAGTCAGGCGTCATCGCAAAGCACGAACTCACTCGTGCCGACAAGGAACTTGACCGGGTGCGCCACATCGACGCACTGTCAGCCCAGGACGAACCGGTGTTCCTGCTGTCACCGCGCAACGATGAGGTCGAAGCGGTCATCGCCGAGGCGATGGCCGGCGAACCCTATCTGCAGGTCGTGACGGACGATGGCATCGGCCACACCCTGTGGGTGATCTCCAACCCGGCGCAGGTGACGCGGGTGACCGAAGCGTTCGCCGGGATCCCCCGGTTGTATGTCGCGGACGGCCACCACCGCAGCGCCGCTGCCTCCCG
>JBAXOQ010000137.1:0-10713 GCA_037133175.1 Actinomycetes bacterium | reverse complement strand
CCCGGCGTGCCGACGCGGGGTTCGCTCGGGACCGACTTACGATCGTATGCGAGTGGGGGATTGCCGCGTCGGCGCATCGTTAGAGCTGACGTAGTATGCCCCCGCCCGATGGTTGCCGCCGGGGAGCATCGTCACCGCGGAACAACAAGTGCACGACGAACAACAGCGATTGACCGGCGAAGATGGCCGGTCACCGGCTACGCAGGAAGGAACCACCGATGCTGCCATCGCAATCAGCGATGAGACGCAACCCCAAGCGAACGGTCGCGGTTGCCGTGTCCGCTGGGGTCTTGACCCTGAGCGGAATCGGCTACGCGGCAGCCAGCGAGGTCACCGGCCAGGTCAAACAGGAGGATGTCTTCGCCGGGATGACCGACCGACCGACCAGCACCGGAGGAACCAACATCCTGCTGGTCGGCAACGATGACCGGACCGGCATCAGCGTGGCTGATCGCAAGGCCCTGCACCTGGGACAGGACGATTACGGATCGCATGCCGAACCACTGCTGATCGTCCACCTTGCGGACAACGGCGCGGTGTCGGTCGTGAGCATCCCGCGGGACACTCTGGTGGACATCCCCGAGTACACGACATCCAAAGGCACCACGATTGCTTCCCACCGTGAGAAGATCAACTCGGCCTACGGCATTGGCGGCGCGTCACTCACTGTGCAGGCTATCGAGAAGAGCACGGGTGTCCGAATCGACCATTACGCACAGATCGACTTCCCCGGATTCGTGTCAACCGTCGACTCCCTCGGCGGCGTGCAGGTCTGTCTGAAGGATGCCGTCAACGACAAGGACTCCGGCCTCAACCTGCCCGCTGGAACCTCGAGCTTGAGCGGTGCGCAGGCACTGGCCTACGTGCGGGCACGTCACTTCGATGCCAGCCAGGACCTCGGACGGATGAAGCGCCAGCAGGCGTTCTTGGGTTCGGTGTTCAAGAAGGTGATGAGTCCGGCCGTCATGTTGAATCCGCCGCGGCTTATCGGTTTCATGGATGCGGCCGCCGGCAGCGTCACCACAGACAGCGGACTCGACCGCAGCACGCTATGGCAGCTGATGGCTCAGATGCGCGGGGTCAGCGCCTCGTCGATCAGCTTCAGGACCGCTCCAGTGGTGGATGCAGGGAGCGGCTCCCTGCAGTGGGATCCGGCCAAGGCACCAGCTGTCTTCTCGGAATTGAACACCGGTGACGAGCTTGCCGAAGAGCCCAAGGCCCAAGGTGCGGCAGCTCCGGTGGTTGTCGATGTCAAACCAACATCGATCTGGGTACGGGTCTACAACGGCTCGAAAGTCTCGGGGCGCGGGACCGCAGCCGCCAACGACTTCAAAGCTGCGGGCTTCCTGCTGGCCAGCTCGGCTGCGAGTTGGAACGTGACTGGCGATCAGACGATCATCGAATACGACCCCCGCTACGACAACTCAGTCAAGACGGTCCAGGCGGTACTGCCTGACGCCAAGACCAGCGCCGTGACCGGCCTTGGCAGAACGTTCCGAATCATCGTCGGAAATGACTACAAAGGGCTCTCGTCGATCGCCGCGGAGCCAGGAAGCCCCAATCTGACACCTGACAAACCGACCACCGCAGCCGACGACCCCTGCAGCTGAGGCCCTCCCCGCTCACTCCCACTGTTCTTGGCTCGGCGAGCTCGCAGCTTGGCGCCTTTCTCCTGCACCGCCCTGGCCTGTTCAGCTTGGAACTCGACGACCGACGCGCGCAATGCGTCGTCAGCGACCGACAGGATCCGCACCGCCAGCAACCCCGCATTGCGGGCATTGCCAATGCCGACCGTGGCCACCGGCACGCCGGCCGGCATCTGCACGATCGACAACAACGAGTCCATGCCGTCCAGCACCTTCAGTGGGACAGGAACGCCGATCACTGGTAGCGGGGTGACCGCTGCCAGCACGCCGGCCAGGTGTGCGGCGCCACCGGCACCGGCGATGATGATCCGCAGTCCACGGTCCGCGGCGGTACTGCCGTACTCCAGCGTCACGTGTGGCATGCGGTGCGCGGACACCACGTCGACCTCAAACGGAACCCCGAAATCAGCGAGCGCCTCGCAGGCCGGCTCCATGATCGGCCAGTCCGAATCCGAGCCCATCACAACACCGACGATGGCAGTGGCATCACTCATCGATCACTCCCGAGAAATAGTCGGCCGCGTGCCGCGCCCGATCCAATAGATCCTGCAAATCCTCGCCGACGGCGGTGACGTGGCCCATCCTGCGCCCTACTTTCGGCGGCTTGCCATACATGTGCACTTTGATGCCCGGGTCGCGGGCCAGTACGTGCCGGTAGGCCGAGTACAGACCGGTACGTTCGGTGCCGAGGATGTTGACCGTCACCGCGAACGGCGCCCTGGCCATCGGCGAACCGAGTGGCAGATCCAGAATCGCCCGCAGGTGGTTCTCGAACTGCGACGTGACCGCACCGTCGAGGGTCCAGTTGCCAGAATCGTGCGGACGCAGAGCAATCTCGTTGATCAGCAATCGGTCGCCGGTATCGAACAGTTCGACCGCCAGCATCCCAGTGACGTGCAGGACCTCGGCCACCCGTAGCGCAATGTCCTGCGCGGCCACAGCAACCTCATCAGAGATGTCCGGAGCTGGTGCCACCACCTCGGTATGGATGCCCCGCGACTTGACCATCTTCACCACCGGGTACGACACCGCTTGCCCGTGCGGCGACCTCGCCACCTGAGCCGACAGTTCGTGAACGAAGTCGACCCATTCCTCCAGCAGCCAGGCCGAGCCGACCGCCAACGGGTTCTGTTGGATGACAGCAAGCGCCGCAGCTAGATCCTCGGCGATCCACGAACCCCACCCGTCGTAAATTCCGCGCGGCGCGCGGAGCACGATCGGCCACCCGGCACGTTCGGCGAAGTGGTTCAAGGTCGCGGTGGTGCGCTCGAGGTCGGCCTCTGCCGGCAACTGTGTCCACAACGGGCTGGGCAGCCCGGCGCCACTGAGCGCCAACCGCATGGTGATCTTGTCCTGGGCGTGCAGCAGGGCATCCCAGCCCGGCCGGATTTCGATCCCAGCCGCGCGAAGCTCCTGCAAATGCGCGGACGGCACGTGCTTGCGGCCGAACGTCACCACCGCGCAGCCCTTGGCGAACTCCAGCAGCGCTTCCTTGTCGTCGTGAGCACCCAACCGGACATCGCCGTACACCGGGGCAGCCGACCCGAGGGGGTCGCTTGCCAACAGCCGCAGCCCCACCCCCAGATCGATGCCCGCGGGCGCCATCATCCTGGCGATCTCACCGCCACCGACGATTCCGACGATGGGGAAGTCATCGATCTGCGGCATCACATCCGACGCCTCGCCCAGCAAACGCCTGCGCTTCACAGCCCCACCCCCGACGCCGTCACCGCGATCGAGTACTGAGCGCTGAAGGATTGCCCGGGGTCGACTGCTCGGATGTCGAACGCGCCGGCCAGCGGATCCGTCGGGGCGGTCATCGGCTCGATCGCCACCACGTCGTCCTCCGCCGGCGCGTACAGGATCGCATACGGGTAGCCGGAGTCGTAGGTGACGGTGATCCGGTGCTTGCCGCCCTCCAGGAAACACCGCGTCCCGGGCGCCACCTGCGAATAGAGGTTGTCATAGGTCAGCCCGCCCCGAGCCGGATCGCCGAGCACATCCACGCTGACCGGCACCCGCAGGACCTCGCCGGTGGGGACACTCCTGGTATCGAGCACCACCGAGTGGGCAAACGGCTGGGCCAGGGTCCAGTCCTGCCGGTCGGCACCGGGCGGAGCGAAGTAGGGGTGCCACCCGAAGGCGATGGGCACCCGGGCATCGCCGGTAGCCCTGATGGTCGTCTTGAGGTCGACCCGGGAATGGACAACGCGGACCGACACCTCCAGCGTATGCGGGAAGGGGAACGCCGCGAAATCCGGGCGATCCGGGCCGAAGTCCAGCTCGGCAACGAGCCACGCGCCCGGCTGATCGCCGGAATTGATCGCCTCGCAGCGCGTCACCGTGAACGTAGCGCCAGCGAGCAAGCCATGGATCGGCAAACCGTTCTCGTCGAGATGCACGCCGGGAGTGCCGTCGGTCACCAGTTCGACGCCGTCGAACACGTTGGCCACGAGGCGATTCGCCCACGGTGCAAGCAACGGGATGCCGAACGTGTGTCCCCCGGCGCAGTACGCCGCCAGTCCCTTCCGCTGACCGAGGACCTCCTGACCGGCGCTGATCAGCGACGCTCCGACCATCCCGGCAGCAGGGACGAAGGTCACTTCGAAATCGTGATCGGCCGATGACAGGGTCACCGCCGTCAGTTCGGGCATTTCCGGATGTGGCGCAGTGGTCACCTGATAGGTCACGTCGTCTCCTCGCGTCTGTTCTCGTTGGGCTGATCCCCCTCGCGCCCGTCCGAGAACCCATCCTTGCGACTCGTCAGCCGCGCGGCAACCCCAGATCGCGGGCAATGAGCATCCGCTGCACTTCCGACGTACCCTCGCCGATCTCCAGGATCTTGGCGTCGCGGTAGAAGCGGCCGACCGGGTACTCGATCGTGAAGCCCGCGCCCCCGAAGACCTGGGTGGCGTACCGCGAGTTGTCCATCGCGGCGTTGGACGAGTGAAGTTTGGCGATGGAGGCCTGGCGCTTGAACGGAAGGCCCGCCTCCATCCTGGCGACCGCGTCGCGCCACGCCAACCTCGACGTGTGCGCACGCACCTCCATGTCGGCGACTAGGAATGAGACACCTTGGTAGGCCCCGATCGGCTGGCCGAAAGCCTCCCGAGTGTTGGCGTACCGAACCGACTCGTCCACACAGCCCTGCGCCAGGCCGGTTGCCAGCGCTGCGATCGCGATCCGTCCCTCATCCAGGATCCGCAGGAACTGGGCGTAGCCGCGCCCGCGCTGCCCGACCAGGTTCGACTCCGGCACCTGCACGTCGACGAACGAGAGCTCGTGGGTGTCCGAGGCGTTCCAACCGACCTTCTGGTAGTCCTTGGCCACGGTGAAGCCGGGGGTTCCCGACGGCACCAAGATGGCCGAGATCTCCTTGGAGCCGTCGGGGTTGATGCCAGTGACCGCGGTCACGGTCACCAGCCCGGTGATCGCAGTGCCCGAGTTCGTGATGAACGCTTTCGACCCGTTGATGACCCAGTGCCCATCGATCAGCTCGGCCCGGGTGCGGGTACCGCCGGCATCGCTGCCCGCACCCGCCTCGGTGAGTCCGAAGGCCCCAAGCATCTGACCCGACGTCAACTTCGGCAGCCACTGCGCCTTGAGTTCCTCGGAACCGAAGCGGTAGATCGGCATCGCCCCCAGCGACACTCCGGCTTCCAACGTGATGGCGAGAGAGGAATCGACTCGGCCCAGCTCCTCCAATGCCACGCACAGGGCAACGAAGTCCCCGCCCATGCCGCCGTATTCCTCCGGGAACGGCAGCCCGAATAGGCCCAGATCGGCCATCTTCGCCACCAGCGGCAACGGGAACTCGCCGCGGCTGTAATAGTCACCGATAACCGGTGCCACCTCGTCGCGAGCGAATTGCTCGACGGTCTTGCGAAGATCCTCATGCTCAGGCGACAGCTGCAAATCCACGATCTCTCCAGCGTTGGTCGGGCGTACACCGTTCGGTGATCACCGGGAAAATTCGGGCAAAAGCGGTGACTATGCTCACGCGCCGCTCCGTTTCATCTTCCCATGGGCCGGGTATCCTCGTCATATGCCCCATAGTTCTGCGCCTGCCCGTTCACGGGTCCGCAGCGAGGTTGCCACCGCCTTCGAGTTCGCCAAGTTCAAGTTGAGCGGGCTCTGGCAACAGGTCGCCAAGTTCGGAGCCATCGGCGCCATGGCCTTTGTGGTGGATGTCGGGATCTTCAATTTCCTGGTGATCTACGGCGGCCTATCCCACCAGCCGCTGACCGCCAAAGTGCTGTCCGTGCTGGCCGCCACCACGTTCGCCTACTTCGGCAACCGATTCTGGACTTTCCGCGACCGTGGTCGCACCAGCATGACCCGTGAATACGTCCTGTTCGTCGTGCTCAATGTCATCGGCATGGGAATCGCCCTTGGCTGTCTTTGGTTCAGCCACTACGCACTCGGACTGACCAGCGTGCTCGCCGACAACATCAGCGCCAACATCGTCGGGTTGTTCTTCTCTATGCTGTTCCGCTTCTGGGCGTACCGCAAGTGGGTATTCCCCGAAGCCACCTCAGACGTCACCGACGAGGAACTCCTGCGCATGTCCGACGTCTAGCCCCCGCGCACGACCAACTGCCCCGCAAACCCCCGCCGTATGCCGGTTTTCAAGCCCGAAAAACGGCATACGGCGGGGGTTTGCGGCAAGTCCTAGACCGGGGTGACGCCGTGGCGGCGACGGGAGAAATCACGGTTCTTGTTACGGGCAGCGGCAATGCGTCGAATCAGCTCGCTGCGCAACTCCTCCGGCTCGACAATCGTGTCGATGACCAACTCGCTGGCAAGCCGGACGATGTCGATGTCCTCTTCGTACTCCTGGCGCTTGGCGGCGACAAAGGCCGCCCGCTCCTGCTCGTCCTCGATGGCGGCGATCTTGTTCGCGTAGACGGCATTGATAGCAGCTTCCGCTCCCATCACCGCGATCTTCGCCGACGGCAGCGCGATGGTGGCGTCTGGAGCGAACCCGGGGCCTGCCATCGCATATAGCCCCGCGCCATAGGCCTTGCGAACGACGACGCAGATCTTGGGAACGGTTGCCTCGCACACTGCCGTGATCAGCTTCGCGCCGTGACGGATGATCCCCTGCTTCTCGACGTTGGAGCCGACCATGAAGCCCGGAACGTCGGACAGGAAGATGATCGGAACATTGAAGGCGTCGCATAACTGGATGAACCGGGCGGCTTTGTCAGCGCTGTCGACGAACAGCACGCCACCTTTGAACATCGGGTTGTTGGCGATGATGCCGACCGCCTCGCCGTCGAGTCGTCCGAACCCGACTACGAGTTCCTTCGCCCACCGCTGATGGATCTCATAGAACGACCCGGCGTCAATCAACCCTCGAACGTAGCGGCGCATATCGAACGCCTGCCGCTCGCTGTCCGGAACCAGCGCCCGCAGGTCGATGTACTCCGGCTCGACGGCCGGCCCGGCCGGAGGACGGCCCAGGTAGTTGTCCGGCAGGTAGGACAGATACCGCTTGACCGACTCCAGCGCCTCCTGCTCGGTCTTTGCCAACACATGCCCGACTCCACTTTCGGAGGTGTGGACCTTGGCCCCACCCATCGCCTCCAAGGTGGTCTTCTCACCGGTGACCATCTCGACCATCCGGTCCGATCCCAGATACATCGAGGCATTGCCCTCAACCATGATCACTATGTCGCAGAAGGCTGGAATGTAGGCACCGCCGGCGGCACTGGGCCCGAACAGGGCGCACACCTGCGGGATCGATCCCGACGCCCGCACCTGATTCCAGAAGATCTTGCCAGCGCCACGGCGGCCGGGGAACAAGTCGACCTGATCGGTGATCCGCGCTCCCGCAGAATCCACCAGCCACACCATGGGAACGCCCAACTCATAAGCGCGCTCGATGATCCGGATGATCTTCTCAACGGTGCGGGCCCCCCACGATCCGGCTTTGACCGTGGAGTCGTTCGCCATCACGGCCACCGGACGACCTGACACGGTCGCGGTACCGGTGATCACCCCATCGGCAGCCAGATCACCGGCGAGCACGTTGGCGAACATCCCGTCCTCGGTGAACGACCCCGGGTCGACCAAGAAATGAATGCGGTCCCGGGCGAACAGTTTGCCCTTCGCAGCGTTGGCCTCGTGGTACTTCGGAGCGCCGCCCTTCTCAGCAGTGCGGCGCAGTTCACCTAGTGGCGCATGGGATGGCATGGAAACCGAGCCTACGTCGATCCCGGCTCTCCTCCTGCGCGTGGGTCCTAGGCTCGCCTCCTACGCGCGGGTCCTACGCGCGGGTCCTAGGCGCGGGTCCTAGGCGCGGGTCACCGACCATGCCCGCATGAAACCGAAACCACGAGCCGTCCGCGGGCGCACGGACTTGACCGAGAACTGCGGGAACGGCGCGAGCATCTCCATGGTCTCGGAATCGGTGAAGGTCGAGTTAGGGCGGGCCATCACGGTTAGTCTGCTGGCCCGGTTGACCGTCGTCCCGAACACGTCACCCATCCGCTGCACCACCGACCCGGTAGCCAGCCCCACCCGCAGTTCCGGAAACTCCTCTTCGCCGCGGTGCGCCTCGTGCAGTCGCAAGGCTGTCTCCGCCACCACGTCGGCGGTGGGACCGACGAACAACACCTCATCACCGATCGCCTTGACCAGCCGTGCACCGGTCTCAGCGACGATGTCGGCGCTGCCGGACTCGAACACTTCGACCAGCGTGCCAAGGTCGCGTTCGCCAATCCGGTGCGAGAGCCGGGTGAAGCCGACCATGTCCGCAAAACCAACGCTGAGATGGTGCGCGTCCGATTCCCCGACGGGATCCATCTCAATGGCCCGAGTGATGTTGGCGGCCATCTGGCGGCGCCAGGCGTACACCATCAGCCTCTCCAGGGAGGGCTTGATCATCTTCGAGTTCCGAATCAGCTCGGGAATCTCGTCTTCGGTCAACCCGCCCTCGGAACTGACAACACCGTGCTCCGTCAGTGCCTTGCTCAACGTGGCGGCCTGCCACTCCGCCAGCCTGGCGGTGTTCTGCCCGAGGCTTCGCACGATCTCGACGCACTGCTCGAAAGTCAGCAGATCCTTGTCGATCAGCCTTCTGACCGTCCGCAGCGCCGCCACGTCGGCCTTGGTGAACGCCTCCTGCGAGCCCACATCCGGAAAGCCCATGGCCCGCCACAATGTGCGGGCCTCATCAATCGACACCTTCGCCATCTCCGACACCTGATCAGCTGTGTAGGCGTACTCCCCGCCCAGCACATGTGCCAGATACTCAGCGGCCCCGGCTGCCTGCAGGCGAGACTGCCGCGTCGTGGGGGCCGACTCCGGCGCAACCGCTTCGGGTTCCAGATCCGCCTGCTCGTCGGTCACGCCGTCGGATTGATCCTTGGGCTTCTTGCTCACGACGCCGCCCACACATCTGGGGTGGGTGATGGCGTCGACCACGAGCGCTGGTAGTCGTTCCAGGCCTGCGCCCTAGCTGCCAGCACGGCTTCCCGGACCCGACCGACGTGCGGCACATCCGGTATCACTGCCGGCAGATAGGCGAAGTTAGTTCGGATCACCAACGACCCGGTATCAAATCGTCTGGCCAACAATCCCGAATCGCACGCCACATCAACGATCGTCAGAAGCGGGATGTCCCAGCCCTGCTGCCGGCGACCGTAGGAGATCGCGATGCGTCGATCGGTGAGCGCGGCATGCATCCTGGCCCACCGGACAAACCGGCGACCCACCATCACCACGATGAGCAGCAGGGCCACGCCCAACACCGACCAGGACAATAACGAGACCAGCATCGATTTCCTGCCCAACCAGTTCGGGATCGAGCCGAGCAGGTAGCCGGCGACCGCCGCTATGAGCACCATCCGAACCCCCGCACCCACCAAACCCACCCCGTGACGGCGCAGATCAACGAGCACCTGCTCCCCAGGAAGCGGCGCGGACCAAGGTCCGAGCTGGGGTGGTTGTTTGCGCGGGGCCATCTGTCTATGGTTCCACGTTGCCCTGTCCAATATCCACTGAGTGGGCAGCAACGGGCAATTCGGCCGGATCGTGACAGATTGTGGGTCACATCACATGGATGACGTCCCCTGCCGAGATTGCGACCGGCGTGTCCACCGGTAGACCGGCTTGCGGATCCACCGCCAGCAGCAGGTGTCCGTCAGGGTCCACGTCCCGGGCAATGCCGACAGAGTCTTCACGACCTGGCATGAGAACTCGCACCCGCCGCCCGACGGTGAGGCATTCGACGCGATAGCGATCAAGAATGCCCGCCCGAGCCGCATCGCCGTTCGAGAGCTCGAATCTGGACCACCATCGACGCAGGCTCGCCACAATGCTGCCGAGCAGGTCAGCCCGATCGACTCCGGTAGCACCCTCGATTGCCAGCGACGTCGCCGCCGGAATGGGCAGCTGATCCTGCTCCTGCGACACGTTCAGCCCGACGCCCACCACAACTGCCGATCCGACCCGCTCGGAGAGAATCCCGGCGAGTTTCCGCGGGCCGGCAGTACCGTCTGCAGCGCGGCCGTCGAGCACCACGTCGTTGGGCCACTTCAGGCCTGCGGGCACGCCCAAGGCACGAACGGCGTCGCAGACGGCTAGCCCCGCGATCAACGGAACCCAGCCCAGCGCGTCAATCGGAATGCCCGGACCGGGTCGCAGAATCACCGAGAACATCAGTGCCCGACCCGGCTCGGCGAGCCACTGTCGGTCCAGCCGTCCTCGTCCGGCGCGCTGATAGTCAGCGGCCACCACAGTCCATTGCGGCGCCCCCGAATCCGCCAACTCAATGGCGTCAGTGTTGGTCGATTCGGTCTGTTCACGCACGACGGGACTCGGACAGTCCGCAACGACCTGTGACAAGGCCCTGGTGACGGTCGCGGTATTGATCAGGGACGGCGGAACAGTTGGCTCGGGCACGTTGCTACCGTACTGACAGCGGTCCGACCGTGCACGGCACTAGCACTGGTCGCGCCCTGGCGCACTGGAATGCAACCGACTGCCTTGGAGATGCCTTGAAAGCCCACCGTGACCGTTCCGCCGATGACGCACCAGATCCGCACACCACGGCTGGCAA
>JBAXOQ010000136.1:0-10726 GCA_037133175.1 Actinomycetes bacterium | reverse complement strand
CAGCCGGAACCTTCTTCGCAGCCGGAACCTTCTTCGCAGCCGGAACCTTCTTCGCAGCCGGAACCTTCTTCGCCACTGGAGCAGGCGCGGCGGGTTCATCCTCGAAGGGATCACCAGAGCTCACCGGCTGCCCGAGGACTTCAGCGAATCCCTCGCGCATGCACTTGACGAACAAATCCCGATCCGTGATGGCTGCATCGTCGAGCGCCATGCCGACCGAGGCGTGACCGGCGTACGTCAACAGGGCCACAAACACGGCCGCACCGATGGGCGGAGGGCAGGGCACGATCGATTCGACCTTGGCACCGGCAAGGTAGATCGGTATCGGCGGACCGGGCACGTTAGAGGCGGTGACGTCCGAGGCCTGCGCTGCGGCGGCGAGCAATTCACGCGGTACGAACCGCGAGATTTCGCCGAGTTGGTTGGCGTAGTCCAACGCCGGCTCGGCCCGCAGCTTCTTGACGATCTCGCTGAGGCTGTCCATCAACTCGCGCACGTCGCTGACGTCAAGCGGCAACTCGAACCGCACGATAGACACCGCGTTCTGGGCTTCCTTGCCCGGCTTGCGAGTGCTGATCGGCATGTTTATGTTCAGCTGATGGACGGTTTCGCCCTGAGCCTCATGGTACTTCGCCAATCCTCGAGCGATGGCGGCCAGGAACACGTCATTGATGGTGTGGCCATCCCGCTTAGCAGCCTCCTTGAGGTGCCGGAACCGCATGTCGAAATTCGCGAAATGGTAGTTCACACTGCGCTTGGTCATGATTGGCGACAGCGGTGAATAAGGGGAGTTGGCGAATCTGATGATCGACGAGACCGTGTCGAAGATCCGGCTGACCGCTTCCTCAGGAGTGTTCAGCAACTGCATGAGAGTCGGGACAGCGCCCCGCGCGATCCCACTGGCAGTGCTCAGCAGCCACTCGGCATTGTCATGGATCATGATTTCGGCGAAGTGTCTCGGCGTCAATTCGTCCGCCGACGGCTCCTCAGGCATCGGTCCGAGGTCGAAACCCTTCTCATCGAGATCAACCAGGGCGACTCCCAGCGCCAGCGCGCCCTGGCCGTCGGCGATCGCGTGGTGAAGCTTGGAGATCAACACCGACCGCCCGCCAGGCGCACCCTCAAGCAAGGTCACCTTCCACAGCGGACGGTTGTGATCGAAGTCGGTCATGCTCTGCTGTGCCGCTTCGTCCAAGACATGCTGCCAGGTGGCGCCCTCAGGCAGCCGGAATCGGCGCAGGTGGAAGCTCAGGTCGAAGTTGGGGTCGACCACCAGCCGTGGATTGGCGATTCCGACCGGACCCTCGATGACCTTCTTGCGAAGCAACAGCACCTGGCGACTCGCACGTTCGTAGCGGCTGCGCAGCCTCTCCCAATCGGGCGATTTCTCAAGCACCATGATCCCGACCATCGTCGATCGCATGACCGGATCTTCTGTGGCCGAGCGCCACGTCGCGTAGTCCCAGCCCGAGAGTCGTTCTACTGTTGGCACGAGAAATCTCCCCTAGTCAGTGCGAAGGCGCGATCGAGGCGATGGCGTCATCGTTGAGGAACAAACTAAGTGACCTGCGGCCGGTGTTGCTCGTTTGAACAGCCGAAAGAGGTGACCCTTACGATTCCGCGACCAACGAGTCGGATTCCGGCAGGAACAAGGGACGAGCGGAGTGGGCACCGCGTCGCAGAGCCTGTGTCCAGGAACGCTCGCTGAATGAAGCAGGAACGGTCGTCTGCATGAAGTCCATCAGTGCATCCGAGAACATCTCTGGCTCGTCCGCATGGGGGAAATGCCCAGCATTTCGGAAGATCTCCAGGCGTGAACCGGGCAGCAGTTCATGAGCTACGTGTGCGTGCCGAACTGGCACGACAGTGTCACGCTTGCCCCAAATGATCAATGCCGGAATGTACTCGGCCAGGTACGCGCGGTCCCGCATCGTGGCGATCTGTCCCCGCCAGTCGATTAGCGCCCGGACCACGTGCTGGAAGGCAACCCGGTTTTCTCGGGTGCCTAAGCCCTCGTAGACGATTGACAACTCACGCGTATCCGCTGTGTACGGCAGTCCGGTCTTGTGCAGCGCATTGAGGACCGCGTGCCCGACAACTCGGATCGGCGGAAGGGTAAGAGCGGTCAGCCCCAGACCAGCTCCGGGCAGAGTGCACAACGGGATGACGGGATTGACCTCGGGACCGAGCCCACCGGAGCCCACCAACACTAAGCGTTCGGCCCGGTGCGGGAACTGGTACGCGAACTGCATCGCTATCCCGCCGCCGAGGCTGTGACCGACAATCGTGGCCTTTTCGATCCCCATCAACGACAGCAGGTCTCGCATTCCGTTCGCGTATCCGCCGGCACTGTAGTCGGCGCGCGGTTTGCCGGATTGACCGTGACCGAGCAAGTCCGGCGCTACCACGGTGTACTCCTGCGCGAGCCTGGAGATGATCGGCAACCACGTCTCATGCCGCGAGCCGATGCCGTGAATCAACAGCACCGCCGGGCCACTACCGACCTTGAGAAACGCCCGCTGATGACCATGCACAGAAATGGTTTGAACCTGATCCATCTGCGTAAGCGTCACGGGTACACCTCCTCAGCGTCAACGTCGAGGCATCACGGCCGCAGCGCGCGGTAGCTCTGGGGCGGTTGCCGGTCAACTTGGTGAAACGGTAGCGCCTTACCTGCAAGTTTGTGCAATCGGCATCACATTTCGTTGGAAAGTGACCCTGAATCCTCTGCGACCCCACGCTCTGCAAAGCAAAGCGAACGACCATCCGGGGACGAGACGGGAACGAGCCCCTGGCAATTCCGCTTTCACGGAATGCCAGGGGCTCGTTCCCAATCAGAGATCCTGGGGTGACATCGCGCGAGATCAAACTCGGCAGTGTCAGACCGGTTTGCTGGGTCCTTGAACGACCTCAGCCTCCGACCGCAATATCAGACCGGGCGAACCTGGTCTGCCTGCGGGCCCTTCTGACCCTGGGTGATCTCAAACTCGACTCGCTGGCCCTCGTCCAGGGTCCGGAAGCCATCGGTCGCGATTGCTGAGTAGTGGACGAAAACGTCCGCTCCGCCGCCATCTTGCTCGATGAATCCGAAACCCTTTTCGGAGTTGAACCACTTCACTGTGCCTTGTGCCATCTTCTTGCTTCTCCTTATCGGCGACAAATCGCCGCCTGTATCAATTGGCTGAGTGCCAAGAGCAGTGTGCCACCTTCATGGCCCCAAACACCGTCCTGGGCGTAAATGTTGCGCAACTAACATCATTTGCCCCTCCCCCAACTGCGTTGACTGCGAAGTTGTCGCGGTTTTCGATCAAGAAAACCCCGCGACAACGTCGCAGTCAACGCAAGGGAGAGGGGGCTTTGAGGCACCATGGGGTAGTGGACACTGGTCAGGTGGGACGGAGACTGGGGCCGGACCAGGACGCGCGGCGTGTTGCGCAGGTGCGGGCACGGCTTGCCGACCTGGGATCGCCGGAGCGGGCGGTGCAAGAGAAGCGGTACCTCAAGAGTCCGATGCTGCACTTTGGTGTGCGCGTGCCGATCGTTCGCAAGACCGTTCAAACGTGGTGGAAGGAGATCGAGCGCCAGGCCAAGTCAGACGGTGCCGCGCCCACTGCCAGCGAAGTTCTGGTCACGTCCGACTTGCTGTGGGACGACGATGTGTACGAAATGCGGGAGGCCAGCATCGAGTTGCTGCGGTTTCGGGTCGCGATGCTGGGCCCGGATCACCTCGGGGTGTGCGAGTCGCGCATCCGGGAATCGTTCACGTGGGCGCTGGTCGATTCGATATCGACCGACATCGTCGGGCGGATCGTCGGTCGGCCCGGAGCCGACGAACTCTGCGGCCCAGTGCTCGACCAGTGGTCGCACGACCAGAACTTTTGGCTCCGCAGGGCAGCGATGCTCAGCCAACTGCCGACCGTGCGCCTCCTCGACGGCGACGCGAGCCGGTTCCTGCGCTACGCAGACGAAATGCTGGACGAGAAGGAGTTCTTCATCCGCAAGGCAATCGGCTGGATCCTGCGCGAGATGAGCCGCAAACGCCCCGATGCGGTTTTTGACTGGCTCGAACCAAGGGTCACCCGGGCCTCGGGAGTCACGTTCCGCGAGGCGGTCAAGTATCTGTCCACCCAGCAGGGCGAGAAACTCAGGGAGCTCCGGTCAGTACCAGCGTGACGGGCGTGTTCGAGCTTCGGTCACCGTGATTGACGGTGACGGCCCGAACCGTCGTGATGACGGCGGCTTTGGCGTCCACGATCTGGGTGAACACGCCGGTGCTGGGTACCACAGCCCAATCCTGCGGGCCAATGGTCACTGTGCCGGACACCGCACGGCCGGTGGAGCTGACCTCGATCGACACCGACCAGGCCACCTTTGCAGGAACCTTCTTGGTCGATGGCTCCGTCGCTGTTGCGGTGATCTGGGTGGAGTCACCGAGGGATTCGACGCTGAGCGTCCCAACGCTAGCCGCCAGGGTTGCCGGAATCCCGGCCATGTTCAGTGAACTGCCCGCCACCAACCGGAAGTCGAGGCGGGTGGGGCTAGGGCTGGGAGTCGGACTGGCTGTGCTCGGGCTGGCCGACACCGTCGAGGTAGATGGCGTCGGACTCGTGCCGCTTGGCCCGGGATCAGCGCCCTGACCGGAACATGCGCCCACGCCGAGGATCACAACCCCGCACATCGGGACAGCAACCAGCATCCGAGCTGAGGGCACACTGCCTCCTATCCGTGGTCTGGGAAGTCATCCATGCAGAGGGCTCGAGCCTATTGCGACCGCTTTTGGCTCGCATCACCGCTGGCCGGGTTACTAGATTCCGCTGCGTGACCACTTCAAATACGGCGATGTTCATTTCCGAGTTCCTGGGGACGATGCTGCTGCTACTGCTCGGCATCGGAGTTGGCTGCAACCAAACCTTCAAGAAGTCCTTCGGGTACGGGAAAGACTGGCTGATGACCAGCATCGGCTGGGGATTCGGCGTGTTCGTCGGCGCCAGCGTGTCGTACCAAAGCGGGGCGCAGCTGAACCCGGCGGTGACGATCGGTCTGGCCTTGACCGGCGGCGAGTCATGGTCGCTGGTTCCGCTGTTCATCACCGCGCAAGTGCTGGGCGCGTTCACGGGGGCCTGGCTGGCTTACCTGGCGTACAAGAAGCAGTTCGACACCCACGACGATCCGGCCAACACCGGCGGGCTGTTCTATACCAGCGCGGCGGTTCGGTCCAACCCGTGGAACCTGGTGACCGAGGCGATCGGCACATTCGTGCTGGTCTACTGGGTGCTGGACAGTTCCCCGTTCCAACCGGGTACTGGGGACAGCGCACCCATCTTCGGCAACGCCGCCCTGGGCTACGCGGCTGTCGCGTTCGTGGTCATCTCCATCGGGGCTTCGCTGGGCGGTCCGACCGGGTACGCCATCAACCCGGCCCGCGACTTCGGCCCTCGGCTGGCGTACACGTCGCTGCCGATCAAGGGCAAGGGCAGCTCCAACTGGGGCTACGCCTGGGTGGCCATCGTGGGACCGCTGATTGGTGCCGTGGTCGCCGCCGAGGCTTTCAACCTCGTCGGATCCTGAGCCAGTCGATCAAAGCCTCGTTGAACTCCATCGGCACTTCGTTCTGGACAAAGTGCCCGGCGCCATCAAAGAAGACCACCGTCGCCGCGTTGCCCGGTGCCAGCACAGTGGCCAGGCGATCTGGCGCGACTAGTTCCGAACCCAGGAAAGCGTCGCGCGCGCCCCACAACACCAGCACCGGGGCGGCAATCGGCGTTCTGACCAAGCCCACTCGGCGTCGGGGACGACCAAGCGCAGCGCGGTACCAGTTGATTGCTGCGGTCGCGGCTCCGGGTTCCGCGAACGCGGCCCGATACTGTTCCAAATCGTCTTTAGAGAACGCATTTCGAACATAGGAACCACGAACCATCGAGCCCACCATCGCCGCCGCGTCATCACGCGTCAACAGATATTCCGGCAGGTACGGAATCTGGAAGAAGAACATGTACCACGATTTGCGCAGTTGCCGAGGACTGGACCGCATCGCGCGGGCGAGCACCGACGGCGGCGGACAGTTGGCCGCCACCAAGCCAAGAAGCTGCTGCGGGTGCAGCCCGGCAAACGTCCACGCGACTCCCCCGCCCCAGTCGTGGCCGACCACGTAGGCGCGCTCATGGCCGAGTGCGGTAATCAGTTCACTGACATCTTGCGCCAGCGTCACAGTGTCGTAGGGGCCCTGGCGGGTGGTGGCGCCGTAGCCGCGCTGGTTCGGTGCCACCGCCCGGTAACCGGCCTCGGCCAGTGCCGGCAGCTGGTGCTGCCACGAGATCGCGAGCTCCGGGAACCCGTGCAGCAGCAGCACGAGCTCACCGTCCGGCGGGCCGGCAACCAGGCAGTGCAAGTCGATGCCATTGGCCGACACGATCTGTTCGTCGATCATGACTACTCTCCAGTCTGTGCGTCGCGCGGATCGCCGCCCGGTTTGGGCGAAAACATGGCAGCAAGCTCGTCACCGACCAGCTTCATCACGCGCTTCTTCGTGCCGATCCCGCCGTGAGAGGCATGTATCTCAACTAGCTTGGCCTGCGGATCCAGGCACGCCTCGAACTCCAGCACCCGGTCCTGCGGCGAGTAAAGAGCCACATACGGGATGTCTGGGGGAAACGGCAGCGCCATTAGCTCAGTGACCATCCGGCCGCAATCGCCGTAGATACAGTCCCGGCTGATCACTCCCGTCAGACCCCGACTCTGGACCTTGACGATCACCTCGACCTCGCGCGCGACGAGGCCCTTGACCGCCCACGGATCGACGGTGGGGCTGACCATGGTCACCAGGCCGGCGACCAGGTCCGGCCGACGCAGAGCCAGGATCTTTCCCAACGTGCCGCCACGGCTCCACCCCACGATCGCCACCGGTCGCTCATGCCACTCGGCGGCCCGCGCCAAGCGATCTTCGAGCCGCGGCAGTAACTCCTGCGTGCAGTCGACGTTCAGCCGCATGCCCGACGGCTCGGTAGCAAACCCCCGCGAGCGTAACGCCCTCGCCATCGGCGCCATCGACCAATCCCCGGTCATGAACCCGGGGATCAGCATGACTGGTAGAGGGCGCTCCTCGCGTGTGCTCACGAGGGCATTATGGACCGGTGTGCGCGTCCGCGAGCCCGCAACAGCCCTGCGAGGTCGGCAGACCCCTGGTGGATCCAGAATCCGGTCCACGATTGGCCCAGCCTGGTTCCCACGGTCCCGGCTTCGGCCAACGGCGAGACTAGGTTGAGGTTCTTCGCTCTGAAGGGCTATTCGATGCTCGATTCTGCGGCCTTGTCGTCCAACCAACCCCAGCCGCAGCCACCGGTTGAGCGAATGGGTCGCCGTGCTTCAACGATGGCGGTGATCACGCATCGGCTGGCGATCAGCGTGGCGGTCACGTTCGCGCTGTTCACCGGCATGCTCGCCCTCGGCCTGGGGGTGTCGGCCGCCGCCGCGACACCGCCAATCGCCACCGTGACGAACTATCCACTGGCTGCGGGCACGCCTGCCATGGGCGTCACCGTGGATCACGACGGCAACGTCTACACGGCCAACTTCACCGCCAACACAATCTCCAAGCTCAGCGCGGGCGGCGTCCTCACCCAAGTGTGGGCCACGTTGGCGGCCGGATCGAATCCCACGTTCATCACAACCGACTCGGCAGGAAACGTCTACACCGCGAACCTCACCCCCGGGACGATCTCGAAGATCACATCCGCTGGCGTGGTCACTCAGACATTCGCCTCCACAGGCATGCCGAGCGGGAGCACCGAATGCTATTCGATCATCACCGATGCCAGCGACAATCTGTTCTTGACGTGCCTCGGCAACGACAAGGTATACAAGGTGACGCCGGCCGGCATCATCAGTACCTGGGCAACCTTCACCGCCGGTTCTGATCCGACCGCGGCGGCACTTGATGGCGCCGGAAACCTCTTCGTGACAAACTACGCGGCCAATTCCGTCTCCAAGATCACTCCCACTGGAGTGCTGACCCAGACGTGGGCAACGCTGGCGCCCGGGGCCAATCCCTATAGTGTGGCGATCGACTCGGCGGGGACCGTCTTCACCGGTAACTACACCAACAACACGATCTCGAAGATCACCTCGTCGGGAGCGAAGACTCTGGCCTGGGCGACCTTGGCCGGCGGCACCACGCCATTCGGGATCGTCGTGACCGCGACCGAAGAAGTCTTCGTCGCTGGGTTCTCGACGTCGAACATCATCCATATCGCGCCAGACGGCACCGTGTCGGCCACCTGGGGAGGCGTGGGCACGAACCCCCATGGCCTGGCCATCAATACCGCGGGGGACTTGTTCACCCCGAACTACACCGGACACTCCATCACCAAGGTCAGCCAAACGGCAGTCATCCCGGGCACGCCCGGAACTCCCAACGCGCTGGCCGGCGACTCAAGCGCCACCGTGACCGTGACGGCCCCATCAACCGGCGGTGCCCCCGCGTCCTATGGGGTCCAGGCATTCTCCGGCGGTGCGGCGGCGCCGGGCAAGACCTGTACGGTGACTGTTCCCGCGACGTCGTGCGTGGTGTCCGGCCTGACCAACGGCACGGCGTACACGTTCACCGCGACCGCGACCAATGGCGGCGGCACTTCGGCGGCGTCGGCCGCCTCCGATGCCGTAACACCGCTTGTCCCGGTGGTGAGCCTTCCGGCCGCGATGGCCGTGAACACGTTCGATGGTTTTGTGCCGGTGGCCAGCACCGGGACAACACCGTCTATCAGCGGGTTCTCTGGGTCGGTGTTGGTCGTGGTGACGGCTACCTTGGGCAACGCGAAGTTGACCACGACCACCGGTTTAGGTCCGGTCACCGGGTACCCGGTTGCTGATTGGACGACCGGGGCGGCGTCGTTGGGGTTCACCGGCACGCAGGCCCAGGTCAATGCTGCCCTAGCGACCCTGGCTTTTGCCGGGTCCAGTGGGGGCGCGGGCTCGTTGCAGGTGTCTGCGGTGCTGGCCGGAACGCAGTATTACCCGGTCACCCAGCATTACTACGAGGCCGTCAACTGCCTGTCGGCGTGTACCTGGGCCAGTGCGAGGGCTGCCGCGTTGGGTCGGTCGTTCAATGGGCTGGCGGGGTATTTGGCCACGGTCAGCTCTGCTGATGAGAACGCTTTCATCCTGGCCAAGATCGGCAGCGACTCCTGGATCGGTGGTTCTGATTCGCAGGTGGAGGGCACCTGGAAGTGGATGGACGGCCCGGAAGCCGGCACCACGTTCTGGGTCGGCGCCTCCGGCGGGTCCTCGCCCACCTATGCGAACTGGAACGCCGGCGAACCCAACAACTGCTGTGGGGGCGAGAACTACGCCGAGTTCTTCAGCTCCGGGTTTGCCCCGGGGAAGTGGAACGATCTGAGCGGCACGATGACCCTGGGCTCCTACGTCGTGGAGTACGGGGCTCCTGCCCAGATCCCGACAGAGCAGGCCAGCGCCACCACCGCGGTCACGATCACGGCTGCCAGCGTGCCAGCGGCCCCAACTGACTTGAGCGCGGTCGCCGGGGACAGCTCGGCGATTGTGACGTTCACCCCGGGGGCCGACAACGGGTCGGCGATCACCAACTACGAGTACTCCACTGACGGCGGCGGCACCTGGACTGTCCTGGCTCCGGCCCAGGCGTCCAGCCCGGTCACCATCGGCGCCCTGCCCTACGGTGTCACGGTCACGATCAACCTGCGCGCCGTCAACGGCGTCGGGGCCGGCGCCACGTCACCGTCATCGAACCCGGTCACCCCGCTGGGCATACCGAGTTCCCCGCCGGCGCCGACGGCTGTGGCGCGTAATGGTGCTGCGACGGTGACGGTGGCTGCTGGTGCCGGTCCGGCTCCAACCTCGTTCACGGTGACCGCGGACCCGGGTGGGGCAACTTGCACGGTGACCGGGGCGGCCGGGTCCTGCGTCGTGCCCGGTCTGACCAACGGTGACCCGTACACGTTCACTGCGACGGCCACGAACGCTGACGGGACCAGTTCGCCCTCACCGGCGTCGAGCCCGGCGACCACACCGTTGGCCGCGATCCCGGGCAAGCCGGGAACTCCGACCGGGGTTCCGGGTAACGGTGGGGTCGCTGTGAGCGTGCTGCCGGGCACTCCCGCTGGCAACACCACCACGGTCACCGCCTCTCCGGGCGGGGCCACCTGCACGATCACCGCCCCAGCCACGTCGTGCTTCATGCCTGGCCTGACTAACGCCGACCCCTACACGTTCACCGCGACCGCCACGAACGGCTCGGGCACCTCGGTGCCGTCCGACGCCTCGACCCCGGTGACCCCGTCAGCGTCGGCCCCGATTACCCCGCCGGCACCCACCGCGGTGGCGCGTAATGGTGCTGCGACGGTGACGGTGGCTGCTGGTGCCGGTCCGGCTCCGACGTCGTTCACGGTGACCGCGTCCCCAGGTGGGGCGACCTGCACGGTGACCGGGGCTGCCGGGTCGTGCCTGGTCCCCGGCCTGGACAACGGCACCGCGTACACGTTCACCGCCACGGCCACGAACGGCTCGGGCACCAGCGACACGTCCCCCGCCTCCAGCCCCGCGACGACCCCGCTGGCCACGATCCCGGGCACCCCCGGAACCCCGACCGGGGTGCCCGGTAACGGTGGGGTCACCGTGACCGTTCCGACCGGGTCCCCGGCCCCGACCACCACCACGGTGACCGCCAACCCCGGTGGCGCCACCTGCGTCATCACGT
>JBAXOQ010000135.1:0-10738 GCA_037133175.1 Actinomycetes bacterium | reverse complement strand
ACGGACTGCAGTCCGGCAGCGTTGAGCTCGCCACGAAGGTGACGTTCGCCAGCACCATCAGTGCTGTTTCGCACCGAGTCAGGATGCGGCCCGTTGTTCCCAGCCTGGACTCGGCAACATAGCGGACGGCCCACGTCCACCGGATTGCCCTCAGCGCGCGCGGGTCTGCGTCGGCAGGTCGGAGCGTGAGCGAGGGATCAATTGTGCCGATGGTGCTCACCTCTGGGCGCTCGGCACGCCAACGGAATTGGACCGCGGTACTTCGGACACGGAATGTATCGGCTTCGACAGCGTTGCAGGGATGGCACCCGCGGGTATCGCCGGTGAGAATCTCGCCCACCCTATGCCGATCCCGAAGCCTGGCCCCGGTCACCACCTCAAGGGAGCACGATGAGCACCGACGTTGCCCAGCAACTTGCGGGCCACACCGACGCCCCGGTTGATCCGCCTACCGAAGACTCTGCGGACGCAGACCGTCGACCGACGCCGAGGGTCTTCCGGCGCTCGCTGTCCACCACCGGACTGGCCGTGGCGGCACTGTTCTTCGCGATCTCGCTGCTCCCGTCGCTGCTGCCCCGCGCGGGTTACGTGCAAGGGGTTGCGTCCGGAATCACCGTGATGATCGGCTACGGCCTCGGCGCGGCCGGGCAGTCGCTGTGGGAATACCTGCAGATCCCGAAGTTGACTGGTCGCGCACGCACGATCGTGCTGGCGGTTGTCTGGGTGCTGCTGGCCTGGATGGTGCTCGCCGGGGTCTGGCGTCAAGTTGGGTGGCAGAACGACATCCGAATCCTGTTCGGAATGGAGCCGATGTCCCCGACTGCGTGGCCGGCCATCGTCATTGTGGCGGCCATCGTGTCTGTGCTGATCCTGATCGTGGCGCGGTCTCTGCGGCGGCTCTTCGCCGGCGTCGGCTGGTGGCTGTCCCGGCGCCTCCCGCACCGACTCGCGGTCGTGCTCGGTTCGTTCGCGCTGCTAGTGCTGATCTGGCTGTTGCTCACGGGAGTGCTCGTCAATGCGTTCTTCGTCGGGGCGAACACGATGTTTTCTGCTCGAGACACCAACACCACCGTGGGCGTGGTTCAGACACAATCTGCGCTGCGATCGGGCGGCACGCAGTCGCAGGTGGCGTGGGATCAACTGGGCCGTCAGGGCCGCTCGTTCGTGTCGACTGGACCGACGCCCGAGCAGATCAACAAATTCAGCGGTGGTGGAGCCCTCGAGCCGATCCGCACGTATGTGGGGCTGAAGTCGGCGCCAACGTTGCAGGAACGAGCGAATCTGCTCCTCGATGAGCTCAAATGAACGGGCGCCTTCAATCGCAAGGCACTGGTGCTGGCCACCACCACGGGCACCGGTTTCCTGGACCCGAATGGGGTCGACCCGGTCGAGTACATCTACAACGGAAACACTGCGATCGCTGGCGTGCAGTACTCCTACCTGCCCAGTTGGATCTCGTTGCTGGCTGACCAGGACGCGGTGAAGCAGACCTCCCGGGTGGTGTTCGACACCGTTCACGGCTATTGGGCGACGCTGCCGGAGGCGACGCGTCCGCAGTTCTATCTGTACGGGTTGTCGCTGGGATCCTTCGGGGTTGAAAGCATCTTGTCGTCGGTCGACATCTTGAACCAGCCGATCAACGGTGCGTTCATGTCCGGCCCGCCGTTCGTCAATCCGCTGCACGAGTCACTGGTGGCCGGTCGCGACAAGGGGAGCCCCTCATCCCTGCCGGTGGTCGACGGCGGTCGCACTGTTCACTTCACTTCTGAGCAGGGCGGTTGGGGCCAGACCACGGTTCAGTGGGGTCCCACCCGACTGGTGTACCTGCAGCACGGTTCGGACCCGGTGGTCTTCTTCTCGCCCAGCCTTGCGTTTACCCCGCCGGAGTGGCTGCAGGACGGCCAGCGCGCGCCGGACGTGTCACCGACGATGGACTGGTTCCCACTGGTCACTTTGTGGCAGGTCGCCCTCGACCTGCCGGGCGCCGGCGCGGTGCCCGACGGCTATGGCCACATGTATTCCAAGCAGGCCAACCTGCGGGGCTGGGTCGCTGTCACCAACCCGCCAGGATGGTCGGCGGCCAAGTCCGACGCGCTGCTCAAGGTATGGGAATCGCAGCCAACGACTGCCCAGTAGCGCCTGGGTGTTGTTCTGACCGTCTCAGTGCGCGGCCGGACCCGCCCTGGGGTGGTATGTGTGGTTTCCCTGTTCCGGCGCTGGCTTTCACGTCCTGGATGAGGGCCTTCTGGGACCGGCGCATGCCACGGTCGATCTGGGCGTACCCGTTGTCCCGCAATGTCTGCACGTCTGTTTGAGCAGCCCGGCATATGCACGCATATGGTAAGATTGCGTGCATGAACCCGCCCAGTCATCGCCGCGCACGGCTGTTCAAGAACGCGGGCAACCTCGCGGTTCGATTCCCGACCGACTGGGACATTGACGCTGAGGAAGCGGAGCTCGAATTCGACGGAAGAGTCATTACCGTGACGCCGATCCGCAGGGGTCCCACCGTCACGGACCTGCATCGCGAGTTCGCCGCGCAGCCAATTGACGACGATTGGGGCGATGATCCCCAAGACTCCCCCGCAGCGGCGGTCGACCTGTGAGATACCTGCTGGACACCAACGCCATCACCCGAGCCGTCCGTGAACCGACCGGCAGCGTCGCCCAACACGTGGACCGGTACCGCCCTGATGTGATCACGAGTGTGATTGTCGAGGCGGAAATCCGGTTCGGAATCGCCAAGAAGCCCGACAGCAGGGTGGCCGCGCGAGTCGCCCGCTACCTGGATGCGTTGGACATCCTGCCGTTCGATTCCGATGCGGCTGACCACTACGGCGACATCCGCGCGGACCTGGAACGCAACGGACAGCCGCTTGATGCGATGGACACCCTGATCGCGGCGCACGCCCGCAGCCTGGCCTCCACGGTGATAACTCGGAACATCGAACATTTCAACCGGGTCCCGAATCTGCTCTGGGCAAACTGGGAGCAACTTCAACCACCGGGCTTAGATACCGTGACGCCATGGTTATCAGGCGCACGCTAGCCCTAATCGCTGTCGCTGTTGTCGCAGCCCTTGCCTGGCCGGTGGCAACCCCGGCATCGTCAGGAGCATCTTCGGTAGCGGCTTCCCCTCGACTCACTGCTGAGGTCTGGGAAACGTGGCCGGTGACGTTCTACTTCGGCCTGAAGCGCTCGGACGAGCTGGCGACGCAGCAGTTGCTGACGTTGTCCAATCGAGCCCAGCCACAGTTCCGCCAGTGGCTGAGCGCCCAGCAAGTGGCCAGCAACTTCGGCGCTTCGGTCTCAACCCAACAAGGTGCCAGCAGTTGGTTCCAGGCTCGCGGCTTCACGACGGCGGTCGACAACACCGCAAGCTTCCTGCTCGTGACCGGTCAGGCGCAGTTGTGGGAATCGAATTTCGGCCAGCAGCTCAACGCTCTGTCACATGACGCTGTCTACGACATGCCAGGCACGCTGATCATGTGGGCATCGACACCCCCGGTCTTGCCAAGTGCCGTCAGCCAGTACCTGAACTCCGACGAACTCGTCTGGTCGTATTCGACCTCGCAGCTGTTGCCCGAGCCGTCAGGGTCGCGCGGCGACGTGGTGACGCCGTACAACCAGGGGACCTGGGGCAGGAAGTGCCGGGTCGCCAAGAATCTCGGAGGCAAGCGAGGGGCATATGGGTTTGATCAGGTGGCCCACGCCTACGGATTCGCTCCGATTCGGCGAACCGCACGGGCAGGTGAGGGGATTACCGTCGGCGTCATCACGCCGGGTTCCGGGGTGGACGAGCCCAGCATGCGGGCAGCGGAGAAATGCTGGGGCTGGCCGCAGCGCAGCACCAGGTTCGTCCTGGCGAATGGGCAAACCGTGCCGGCTCCGCTGCACTTCGACGGGTTCCATGAGCCGTCACTGGATGCCCAGATGATCCGGGGTTTCCTGCCAAAGGCGCAGGTGGTCAACTACCAGACTTGGGACGACCAGGAGCATTGGTTCCTGGCCCTATCTGCACTCGCTGCCGACGACGCCAGACCAGCCGTCGCGTCCATGTCGTACGCCTACTGCTTGACAGCTGACGTCAACACGACTCTGTTCGACGCGCTGACGACGCGGTTGGGGCTGATGGGCACCACGTTCCTGACGGCGTCCGGAGACATCGGCGCCTACCCCTGTGCCGGTAAGAAGCCCACGGTGGACTGGCCAGCATCGTCCCCCAGTGTTCTCGGAGTGGGCGGCACCCGGTTGTCGCTGACGCGTCGGAACAACCGGGCGACGGAGGTCGTCTGGAATGACTTCCAGTGGTTGTCGGCAGACAACGCAGGCGGTGCCACCGGTGGTGGCTTCACGGCCGACTACGCACGCCCGGCCTGGCAGAAGGCCGCCGGTTTGTCCGCCGGGAGCAAGCGCGCGGTGCCGGATGTCGCCGCGCATGCGTCGCGGCTACCGGGCTGGCCAGTAGTTGTGCAACTCGGCAGTCGGGCGCGCTGGTCGCGCGAGAGCGGTACGTCCGGATCGGCCCCCCTGGTGGCGGCCGAACTGGCGGCGATCAACGCGGTCAATGTGTGGCGCGGCTCGAAGCCGATCGGTTTCGTGAACCCTGAGCTGTACCGCCTGGCGGGCGCGTCACGGAAGTACTTCTTCGATGTGACCTCTGGCAACAATGGCGTTCCTCGGGTGGGGCCGGGGTACTCGGCGCACCGCGGCTACGATCCGGTCACCGGCCTTGGCGTGCCCAAACCCGCCGCATTGTTGAACGGACTGCGGTAGCCGAGAGGTCGTTGCTGCGCCGACCTAGTTGAGCATGAATCCGACCCGTTCTGAGCAGTCGGGGCGTCAAAAAGCGAGGACTCGTCGTAGTCCCTCGTCGAGGTTTCTCATCAGGTGGGCGGGAACGGTGCCTACCACTTGGCGACACTCGTCCTTGTTGAGCGTCACGAGGGCCGTGATGTTGGCGACCGAATCCGCCGGCAGCCCGGTGGCTTCTTTGGGCAGGAATACGTTGCCGGGCACGCTCGCCAATCGCTGATTCCTCGTCAGAACGACAGCAAGCACGGTGGCGAGCCGGCTTTGGTTGTAGGGCGCGGATTGGATGATCGCGACTGGTCGGTCTTCGGCAGGTTTGCTGCCATCACGTTCGCCAAGGTCGACCCAGTAGATTTGGCCCCGAGCAATCATCAGTTGTCCCCGGCAAGGGTTCGGCGACCAGCGACGACTGCCGCAGGCCCGGAATCGTCACTGTCACCAATGATCTCTAGTGCGTCATCGATCGCGACCGCCAACGACTCTTGGTCCAGTTGATTGAGTAGTCGCTCAGCGGCAGTGGAGTAGAACTCTGACCGACTCCATCCGAGTTCATGGGCCTTTTCTTCGACCCGCTCGTAGGTCGCATCAGGAACAGAGATCGCAGTTTTCATCGCCCAAGTATAACTCAGTATTACCCTGCTTCAAGGGGATTCCTCGCACGTGGTGCAAGGCTACTCCGAAGGTGTTTGTTTCGAGATTCCGGTGACCTTCCCGGCGGGTGATCTTCGACGTCGTCGACTACCTTAGCTCCGTAGACCGACTCCACGCCCCGCTACCGAAAGGCACCCCCATGAATAGATCCCCTCGGCTCTCGCTGCTCGTTGTCGTGGCGGCAGCGGCGACACTGGCGCTGACCGGTTGCAGCAAGAGTGGGAGCAGTGCGGCAAGTAGCGCGCCACCGCCTCCGGTATCGACCTCAGCGTCAGCGTCGGGTTCGGCGTCATCCAGCCCGTCGATGTCAGGGGGATCGCTTGTGCAGTGGGCCGTTTCCGCGACGGCAACCACCCAGTACGGGGCGGGGGCGGGGGAGAGTTGGAACGCCAGTAATGCCACCGGCGCATCCGTCATCACCGAGTGTCAGGACGATGGCAGGGCATGGGCATCGCAGGAAAAGAACACCGTTGACACCCTGACCCTGAAATATGCGACGCCTGTTGTTCCCAACTCGATCACGGTGTACGAGTCGTACAACCCCGGCTACGTGACTTCGGTTTCGGTCTCCGGTGGTGGTCAGAACGCGGTCGTGTACACAGGTGTTCCAGCCGCGAAGACTCCCTGCCCGACCACCCTGGTCATTCCGGTCTCAAGCGTCAAGTTCAAGGTCGATACAGTCGCCGTGACAGTCGACCAGACGAAGCTTGAGAACTGGGCAGAGATTGATGCCGTGAGACTGAGCGGTACTCCGTAGTCCGGCCGGACTGGCCCTGCGCCACCCAAGGTCGGCGCGCTCATGCGTCCCGGCCGGCAGGCACGTCGCGGGCTTGCTGCTAGCGCGATAGCAGTTTTGCCCCGGCCAGCTGCCACTGCGACTGCACAGTGTTCAGCAAATAGGCGATGGCTGCCGGGTTTCGGGACACCGACAACTCCTTGGGCAAGCCGAGTTCACCGGCGACGAAGGTCGAGTGCACCGTGGGAAACGTCTGGCGCACCACCTTCGCTTCGGGGAGCAGGCCGGGCGGCAGATAGACCGAGCCTGGCGGCGCAGGACATGGCTGCGGGCAAGGCAGCATCAACTGGCTGTACACCGGCACCGTGGCGTCAGTACGTCGAGACTTCTGGGCTTCGCTGAGGGTGGCAGCGGGCTTGTCCCCGCAGGTCAAACCGCAGTAGTCCCCGGCCACCATCGTCAATGCGACGCCGTCGAGCACGCCCACCTGGCTGGAGTCCCAACTCTTGGGGTCGGGCCGGGCATGCGCGCTCGTTCGCAGCGCCTGAATCGCGCCCGCTCCCTCGGTGCGCTCGAAAACGACCAGCGTCTTCGAGGAGTTGGCATACTGCTTCCCCCAGGCCAGTGTGACCGGTTGGAGGTACGCGGTGGGGTCATCGGCGACGTCGTACGCGGGCGCGCCGAGGTGCGGTGAGTTGAGGGTGACGATCGAAGGGATCTTCACGCCAGCATCAATAGCGGCCTGGGCATAAGAGAATGCTGGCGCCATCGCCGTCGGCGCCGTTGACTTCAGGGCTGCAACAGTCGCGCGGGCAATCAGACCACCGTAGCTGTACCCGACCAGATCAAACGTCTGGTAGCCATACGTCTTGTTGAGATAGCCCAGAAAGCCGAGCACAGCCTGGCCAGCCTGTGTCGGGTACGCAGAGGTGTTCCACTGCACCGCGAGCGGCGGTTGGGCAGGGCAGCCCGATTCTCCGACCACGCTACTGCTGGTGTTGCTGAAGCCCGGGGCCGTGAACACCGGTAGGCCGGAGTCGAGCAGTGCCTGGACGTACTCTGGTCTTCCACCCTCACAGGCAGACCACGGGGAGGTGTAGGCATGTGGACTCCCGCCTCCTTCGATCACTACCACAGCGCGCCCGGATGTTTCAGCACCCCGCGCATGGTCCCCGGTGGCAGCGCTCTGCGGTGCTGTCGCCGAGCCCGATTCGGCGGAACCCGAGGTGTTCGGCGAGCACGCTACAAGCGTGACGACGGCGCAGACCACACCTAGCGCGGTCGCAAATGTGGGCAAAGGCATGCGCCGAAGGTAGCAGCGCGGTTCCCCCAAATGCTCACCGGTGGATTGAGGCCTCATCGAGCCCCCAGGCCAGGAACTGGCAGTCTGCTGCAACGGGGCCGGTCGTAGGTGTGGCAAGGCGGTGACCATAACCCGATCATGGGATTGTTCGGCCAAGCTCAGATCGGCATTCGGTAGCCGTAGAACTCCTGGTCCTCGTTGTAGCCACCTTGTCCGGCACCGAGGTGGGAGAAGCTTTCCACGAACTCCACAGCGGCCACCCATTTGACCTGTTTGAAGCCGAGTTCGGCCTCATCCCGCAGCCGCAGCGGCGCACCATACGTCTGCGGAAGCGGCTCGCCGTTCATCTCGTACGCCAGGATCGTCAGTTCGTGGTGCATGTTCTCGATCTTGTGGCAGTCGTAGTAGCGTCCCCCGACTGGTCCGTCGGCGAACGAGTAGAACACGACCCACTTGGCCTGCGGCAGGGGTTTGACGATGGTCAGCAGATCGGTCATGGCGACCCCACCCCATTTGGCCACTCCCGACCACCCTTGGATGCAGTAGTTCGCGGTGATCTGCTCCCGCTTCGGCATCGCCTTGAGCTCAGCGAAACTGAGCTCGGTGGGGTGCTCAACCAAGCCGTCGATCCGCAACCGGTAGTCGGCGAACCCCGTTTCGAGCAGGTGCTGGTATTGCGACGAGCCCGGTAGCTCGCCGTTGGGCCAGAAGTACGGCGAGATGTCCTTGTCTTTGTACGTTGCCCGGGGATCGGACCACTCCATCAGGGCCTTGAACCATCCGACTCCGAATCTGCCGATCCGCTGCACCCGGCGCGGGTGCGCCGTCGTCCACGGCGACGCTGCCGCCCACAGCCCGACCAGCACCGCCAGCCACAGGGCAAACAGGACCATCGCCCACCAGGATTGGGTGTTCGTCCCGAGCGTGATGTGGTTGAGGTTCCCCAGCAGTCCGGTGATGAACACCATCGTCACGTGGACCACCACGAAGAACACCATCCACGCCAACACCGCGAAGTGGATGGTGCGTGCTACCTGTCGGTTCAGGATGCCGCTGCCGAGACCGAGCTTGCCGGCCACCGCGGGTGCCTGCAGGAAGCCGGTGATGATCGCCAGCGGTGCCGCCACGAACACGGTCAGGAAGTAGGCGAGCAATTGCAGCCCGTTGTAGTTCGTGAACCCCAGCGTCGTCTGAGGCAGGTCCAGCGACAGGTACTGGATCCCGGTGGACAGCGCATTCGGGAACACGTCCCAGGACGTTGGCACCAGGCGCTGCCACTGCCCGGTGGCGAACAGCAGAACGAAGAACACCACGCCGTTGATGACCCACAACAGGTCGAAACTGAAATGCCACCAACGGGCCAGTCCGATCGAGTGGCGAAATCCCGGCAGCCCCAGCCAGGTCGGCAGCGCAACCGAGTCGTCCTTGGCTGTCCAGATCTGCGTCGGCTTGGATGGATCCATCCGGTCAGCGGGCACTGGCCCCCGCATTCGCAACCACTCGGTTCCGGGTTGGCTGCCGGAGTTCAGGTACAGCCTGGGATGGTCGGCCAGGATCTGCAGTCCCGCCCGGATGATGAACATCATGAAGATCAGGTTGAAGAAGTGCTGCCAGCGCAACCACCAGGGGAAGCCGGTCGTCACGGGCGTGGCGAAGTCCGGCGAGGTGCCCGGATACTTGGCCAGGAAGTCCACCATCGCGGGATAGGTTCGCAGTTGCTGCGCTGCCGCCACGCCGATGAGTCCTAGCGCGACACCGATCGGAAGGAGCCACAGCAGGCTGATCCAACGCCTGTGCACCCTGATCGACGGCACCTTGGCCATGTTCTGTTCGATCCCACCAGCCCACTTGGCGACCACGATCCGACCGTCTGACGAGCCTTGGTTGAGATGATCGAGGAGCTCGCCCTCCAGCGGATCCCGGGTTGGCCCGGTGTCGTGAGTTCCGTCGGACCCATCGGCGTGCATGTCGTCTGAATTGGCCACTGTGCCTCCCAGCCAAGTGTCTCCGAGCTCGCGGACCTCGCTAGCCCAGTTCGAAGGTGGTGATCCCGTAGATCTCGGTCAGGGGCAAGTCCGGCACCGGCCCGCTGTACATCCGCCCGCATTCGAAAACCGGCACCATCCCCCACCGAGCGGCCAGGTCGCCCGCCGCCGAGTTGTCGCTCGGGATGTCGATGTACACCTGCTCTCCGGCGACCCGCCCGGCGAGCGAGCGCAACAGGACCTCCGCAGTTTCTGTGGTCTCGGCGAACAGCGGGCCGACTTTGTGGCCAGCCTGGCACTGCCGGATTACGCCGAAACCGGCCAGCCGATCACCGTCCTTGGCTACCAGCGCAGTGGCGTGCGGCATCGCCAACCAGCCGCGCAGGAAGTCCGGGCGGGGTGCGGGGAAATGTGCGGAGTCGAAGGCAAGCACGTCCGCGAACGGGACTTCGGCCGCGGCAACCACGCGGCCATCAGGCTGTGCTGACTGCGCCGTGAAGACGTGGCGGACATCCCGGGCCGCCAACTCGAACCCGCCCCGAGCGTAGAAGTCCTGCATCGCTACCACACCTTCGATGCCGACGCTCGACCCTGCCTCGAGCCGGTCGGCGATCATGCCGCGCAACTCCCACAGCTTGCCGCCGAGTCCGGAATGACGCGCATCGGATCGAATGATGAACAGTCCCAGGAATCCGAAGGTTCGCCCGTAGGTGACCAGCGACCCACCGGCGACGAACTCACCGTCCACCTCAGCAGCCAAGAAACCGGCCGGATCGGTCTGCCAGAACACCTCGGCGTCGTCGATGCCGGGATTCCAGCCCTCGTCGGCCGCCCAGGCCATCAGCACGTCGAGTTCGGCGCGGGTCATCGGGCGGATGGTCACGTCGGACGGGTCGGCTGCGGGCACGTCATCGATGATGCCACGGCAACCCGCAGCGAAGTGGGGCCGAAGATGAACTTATCCGCCTGCGGTGATCGCTCCGGCGCCCACAATGAGCAGGCCGAGGGCCAGTTGAAAGGTGTAGAAGGCCACTCCAGGCTTCGGGTTCGACGTTGGACTGCAGGCGCGCCACGCCCCGCCCGACCTGCGGGTCATCATCTTGTCGAAGCTGGCCTTCCGGGGGTTGCTTGGGTGGCGTTTTGTGTGGGGTAAAGAGCTGGGTTTCTCCACTCAAGGCGGTCAGACGCAGTCGGGCGAACGGTTATGACGCAGCGCTGTCCGCTTCGACTCGGTCTGCGATGACTCCGGCT
>JBAXOQ010000134.1:0-10885 GCA_037133175.1 Actinomycetes bacterium | reverse complement strand
ACGCTGTGGCCGTCCACTGGACCGACGTACTTCAACCCCAGATCCTCGAACAACCCCTGTGGGGCCAGAAAATCCTTGACACCCTTCTTCATACCGTGCAGCGCGCTGTAGCCGGTGTTGCCGACGTAGGGCGTTCGCAGCATCAGCCGCTTGCCCCACTTGAGAGTCTGCTCGTAGCCGGCCGTCGTGCGCAACGTCGCCAAATGGGATGCCAGGCCACCAATTGTGGGTGCGTACGAGCGTTCATTGTCATTGACGACAATGATCACTTGCCGATTGCTGCCAGCAATGTTGTTCAGTGCCTCCCAAGCCATGCCACCGGTCAGTGCGCCATCTCCGACGACCGCCACGACATGGCGACCTGACGAGCCTCCGGAGGACAACTCGCCACGAAGCTCGAACGCTTTGGCAATGCCGTCTGCGTACGCCAGAGCGGTCGAGGCGTGCGAATTCTCGATGACGTCGTGCGGGCTTTCTGCCCGGCAGGGATAGCCCGACATGCCGCCGGACTGGCGCAGGGTGTCGAAGCCGGCCCGGCGACCGGTCAGGATCTTATGTACGTACGTCTGATGACCAGTGTCGAACAGAATCACATCGTTCGGCGAGTCGAACACGCGGTGGATCGCGATCGTCAGCTCCACCACACCTAGGTTCGGACCTAGGTGTCCACCTGTTTGACTGACCTTGTCGACCAGGAATCGGCGGATCTCCCCCGACAACTCGACAAGTTGATCACGACTGAGTCCATCGAGATCGCGCGGCTCATCGATAGTCTCAAGCAGAGCCATCGGCGTCCCTCCGGTTGCGCGAGAAATCAATCCAGCAACGAGCGCAAGACGAACTGCAGGATCCCGCCGTTGCGATAGTAGTCGGCCTCACCGGGAGTGTCGATCCGGACCACAGCGTCAAAGGTGACCATCGACCCGTCGGCTCGGGTTGCCTGGACCATCAGCGTCGCCGGGGTGCGTCCGTCGTTCAGTTCGGTGACGCCGACGACGGAGAAGACCTCTTGACCGGTCAGGCCGAGTGAGTCGGCGTTCTGCCCCTGCGGGAACTGCAGCGGCAGTACCCCCATGCCAAGCAGATGCGAGCGGTGGATGCGCTCATAGGACTCGGCGATGACGACCCGCACTCCGAGCAGCGCGGTGCCCTTCGCCGCCCAGTCGCGAGAGGAACCCGACCCATACTCACGACCAGCCAGGATGACCAGCGGCGTACCCGCAGCGACATAGTTCTGGGCGGCGTCGTAAATCGATGTCGTCGGGCCGTCCGATGCGGTGAAGTCTGCGGTGAATCCACCCTCGATGCCTGGGACGAGTTGGTTGCGAAGCCGGATGTTCGCGAAGGTTCCGCGGATCATGACCTCATGGTTACCGCGGCGCGAACCGTAAGAGTTGTAATCCCGGGGTGCGACGCCGTGCTGATCCAGGTACAGCGCAGCGGGCGTTCCTGCCTTGATGTTCCCTGCCGGCGAGATGTGGTCGGTGGTCACCGAGTCACCCAGCTTGGCCAGTACCCGAGCGCCGAGGATATCGACGACGGGCTCGGGGTTGCGGGCCATGCCATCGAAGTAGGGGGGCTTGCGAACGTACGTTGATTCCGGATCCCAGTCGAAGGTGCTGCCGGTGGGGGTTTCCAGGGACCGCCAGTGCTGATCACCGGCAAACACGTCCGCGTACCGACTGGCGTACATATCCGCGTCAATCGCCTGCTCCATGGCCGCTTGCACATCGGCCGAGCTCGGCCAGATGTCACTCAGGAAGACCGGCACACCGCCCTCATCGATGCCCAGCGGCTCGCTGGCCAAGTCGATGTCCATGGTGCCAGCCAGCGCGTACGCGACAACCAGCGGCGGCGAGGCCAGGTAGTTCATCTTGATGTCCGGGCTGATGCGGCCCTCGAAATTGCGGTTGCCGCTGAGCACGGACACCACCGCCAGGTCGGCCGCGTTCACCGCTGCTGAGACCTCGGCGATCAGCGGCCCGGAGTTGCCGATGCAGGTGGTGCAGCCATACCCGACGAGGTTGAAGCCGAGCTTGTCCAGATATGGCGTCAGTCCGGCCTTGTCGTAGTAATCGGTCACGACCTTTGAACCCGGCGCTAGGGTCGTCTTGACCCAGGGCTTGGTGGTTAGGCCACGCTCGACGGCGTTCTTGGCCAGCAGGCCGGCCCCGAGCATCACCGAAGGGTTGGAGGTGTTGGTGCAGGAGGTGATGGCAGCGATCGCCACGGCGCCGTGGTCGATCTCGAACGAGGTTCCATCGGCGAGCACGACCGGAGTCGGGTTGGACGGGCGGTCGGCGGTCTCGTCTGCCTGTGCGTGATCGAGCAGGGCAAGGCGGAACGAGGCCTTGGACTCGGATAGCTTGACCCGGTCCTGCGGCCGTTTGGGCCCGGCGATGGAGGGCACGATGGTGGACAGGTCGAGTTCGAGGTTCTCGGAGTACACCGAATGGACGCTCGGATCGTGCCACAGGCCCTGCGCCTTGGCGTACGCCTCGACAAGTTCGATCTGATTCTGGGTGCGACCGGTCATCCGCAGGTAGCGCAGCGTCTCATCGTCGATCGGGAAGATGGCCGCGGTAGATCCGTACTCCGGACTCATGTTTCCGATGGTGGCGCGGTTCGCAAGCGACACGGCGGACACGCCGTCACCGTGGAACTCAACGAACTTGCCCACTACGCCGTGCTGGCGCAACAGTTCGGTGATGGTCAGCACCAGATCGGTCGCGGTCGCACCGGCCGGAAGTTCACCGACGAGCTTGAACCCGACGACCCGCGGGATCAGCATCGACACGGGCTGCCCGAGCATGGCGGCCTCCGCCTCGATTCCGCCGACTCCCCAACCCAGCACGCCCAGTCCATTGACCATGGTGGTGTGCGAGTCAGTGCCGACGCACGTGTCGGGGTACGCCTGCCCATTGCGGGTCATCACGACACGGGCCAGGTTCTCGATGTTGACCTGATGCACGATGCCGGTGCCCGGGGGCACGACCTTGAACTCGTCGAACGCGCTCTGTCCCCAGCGCAGGAACTTATACCGCTCGGTGTTGCGCTCGTACTCCAGATTGACGTTCTGAGTCAGGGCCTCGGGGGTGCCGAAGTACTCGGCGATGACCGAGTGGTCAATGACCATCTCGGCCGGTGCCAGCGGGTTGATCTGATCGGGATTGCCACCGAGGTCCGAGACCGCCTCGCGCATGGTCGCCAGGTCCACCACGCAGGGAACGCCGGTGAAGTCCTGCATGATCACGCGCGCCGGGTTGAACTGGATCTCATCGCTCGGCGTAGCGGAGGCGTCCCAGGAACCGAGGGACTGGATCTGAGCCGGGGTGATGTTCGCACCGTCCTCGTTGCGCAGCAGGTTCTCCAACAGCACCTTGTGCGTGTAGGGCAGGGTCGCTGACCCTGGCACGGCAGCGATGCGGAAGATCTCATAGCTGTTGCCTGCGACGTCGATCTGCGCCTTGGCTCCGAAACTGTCCTTGCTCGCCATTCGTACGACCCTTCCTACGGTTCGATTGATGCTGACAACCTCTTCGAAAGCTCGCCAAAACCCGTAAAGACCCCAGTGAACTTGCGACGACCTAGAAACTCTCGTGACATCCTCGTGACGTCATGGCGCCCGACCTGCCGCTGCGCGCCTCTAGCCTACTTCGGCCGACTCAACGACCTGCTGACTCCCCCAACCCCGGGCCGCCGTCGTTATCGCACTGGTGGCGCCAACTCGGTCGGATCCGGCGGGATGTCTCCACCGACATCGCCGTACAACTCGGCGACTCGCTGGTTGGCGACCTCGGCGGTCGGCATGCCCTGGCGGGCTGCTCCCGGAGCGTTTCCGACCGTCTCGGAAGCAGCCCGGTCGCTGGAGCGCAACTGCCACGGGACGCTGACGACCATCACCCCCGGGGTGAACCTCAAGCGGGTCTTCAGCCGCAAGGCGGACTGGTTGTGCAGCAGATTCTCCCACCAGTGTCCGACCACATACTCGGGCACGTACACGGTCACCAGATCGCGTGGGCTGGACCGACGCAGACCTCGTACGTATTCCACGATCGGCCGAGTGATCTCCCGATAGGGCGAGTCTAGGATCTTCAGCGGCACACTAATCCCGCGATCCTCCCACTCCTTCGACAGTTCCTTGGTGTCACCTGGATCGACCGATACCGTGACGGCCACCAAGGTGGCTGGTCGGGAAGCACGGGCATAGGCCAACGCTCGCAGCACCGGCTTATGGATCTTCGAAACCAGCACAATCGCGTGCACCCGTGGTGGCAGCGTCACCCGATCGTCGTCATCGGGCAACAGTTCCTCCGCGACCCGGGCATAGTGCTTGTTCACCGCACGCATGGCGAAGAACAGAACCGCCATCAAGATGCAGGCGACGTAGGCGCCCTGGGCGAACTTGGTCAGCAGCACCACGGTCAGCACGGTGCCGGTCATCACCGCGCCAAAGGAGTTAATGGCCCGCGAGCGCTTCATCTTGCCGATGGCCTTGGGGTCACGCTCGGACTTGATGTGACGGTTCCAGTGCCTGATCATGCCGATCTGACTGAGGGTGAACGAGACGAACACGCCGACGATGTACAGCTGGATGAGGCCGTTGGGGTCGGCACCGTAAACGATCAGCAGGATGATCGCCGCGCCGGACAGGAAGATGATCCCGTTACTGAACGCCAGCCGATCGCCGCGGGTGTGGAGCTGACGCGGCAGGTAGCCGTCGCGGGCCAACACTGATCCGAGCACCGGGAAGCCATTGAACGCGGTGTTGGCCGCCAGCACCAGGATCAACGCGGTGGTGATCGAAACATACAAGTACGCCGGCTGGAAGTCCGAGAACACGGCCTGCGAGATCTGGGCGATGACCGTCTTCTGCTCTTCGCCAGCGGGCAGGCCGATCATGTCCGAGTCATGTTCGGCGTATTTGACCCCGGTGGTGATCGCCAACCAGGTGATCCCAGCCATCATCGTGGTCGCGAAGATTCCCAGCAGCAGCAAGGTGGTGGCGGCGTTCTTCGACTTGGGCTTGCGGAATGCCGGCACCCCGTTGGCAACCGCCTCGATTCCGGTCAGCGCTGTGGTGCCGGAGGCGAACGCGCGCGCTATCAGGAACACCAGCAGCAGGCCGGTCGCCGACTCCTGCGGACGAACCTCCCAACTCGCGCTCTCGGCCGCCATCGTCTGCCCGTCCAACGTGCGCCAGATCGCCCAGAACACCATCCCGAAAATCCCGACGATGAACCCGTAGGTCGGGATGGCAAACGCGGTACCCGACTCGCGCACGCCGCGCAGGTTCATCAAAGCCATGATCACGACCAGACCCACCGCACCGATGACGATCTGCTCTCGGATCGGGGTGAAAGCTGAGGCGATGTTGTCCACCGCCGACGCGATCGACACCGCGACCGTCATGACGTAATCGACCATCAGCGCACTGGCCACCAGCAGCCCCCACTTGCCGCCCAAGTTGGTCGTGACGACCTCATAGTCGCCGCCACCGCTGGGGTAGGCGTGAACATTCTGGCGATAGGAGGCAACCACAACGTAGAACACCAGGATGACCAATGCCGCGACGTACGGCGCGAACGAGTAAAGCGCAACCCCGCCGATCGACAGCACCAGCAGGATCTCCTGCGTGGAGTAGGCGTTGGATGACAACGCGTCGGAGGCAAACACCGGCAAGGCGATGCGTTTGGGCAGCAACGTGCCGCTGAGTTTCTCGTTCTTCAGAGCGCGCCCAACGAACAGACGCTTGACCGGACCGGTGACAGATACCACGAGTGGATGCTAGAGCCGCGTTGTATGGCGTATCTCTCCGACCCGGCATGTAGCGTAGATACTTGTGCACATTGTGATCATGGGCTGCGGCCGAGTTGGATCGCGTCTGGCCATCGAATTGAGCGATGAAGGCCAGTCGGTAACAGTCATCGACCAGAACCCCAACTCCTTCCAAAAGCTCGGCCGGGCCTTCACCGGCAAGACGATTGCCGCGGTCGGTTACGACCGAGACGCACTCATCGAGGCCGGTATTGCCCGAGCGTCAGCCTTCGTCGCGGTCAGCAACGGCGACAACTCCAACATCATCGCCGCCCGCGTTGCCCGCGAGACCTTTGGCGTGCAGAACGTGGTGGCCCGCATCTACGATCCGCGCCGGGCGGAAATCTACGAGCGGCTGGGCATCCCGACCGTCGCCACCGTGGCATGGGCCGCCGGGCAGATCATGCGCCGCCTCAACCCCGCTGGCGCCATCGAGGAGTGGCGGGATGCAACGAACTCGGTGGTGCTGGCCGAGTTCTCTTACCACCCGGACTGGATCGGGCATCCCGCGTTCGATGTCACTGCCCGCACGGGGGCCAGAGCCGCGTTCATCACCCGCTACGGCCAAGCGATCATGGCGGACCGCAATGTGGTGCTGCAGGAGGGTGACCTGCTGCACATCTTGTGCCACCCGAATGAAGAAGAAGTCCTGATCGAAATTGCCAGTGCACCCCCTTGGAGCGCATGATATGAAGATCGTCGTTGCCGGAGCTGGCAAGGTCGGGCGTTCCATCGCCCGCGAGCTCATCGCGAACAAACATGAAGTGGTCCTGCTCGACCGGGACCCGGCAAAGGTCCAGCAGGGATCCTTCACCGGCGCCACCATGGTCGTTGCTGATGCCTGCGAGATCTCGCAACTTGAGGAGGTCGGACTGCAGGACTGCCAGGTGGTGATCGCCGCCACCGGCGACGACAAGGTCAACCTGGTCGTCTCGCTGCTGGCCAAGACCGAGTACGGCGTCCCGCGCATCGTGGCTCGAGTGAACCACCCGAAGAACGAGTGGCTCTTCGACGAGTCGTGGGGGGTCGACGTCGCCGTCTCGACGCCGCGGTTGCTGTCCGCGCTCGTGGAGGAGGCCGTCGAGATCGGTGACCTGGTACGGCTGATGACTTTCCGCCAAGGCAACGCCAACCTGGTCGAGCTCACCCTGTCACCCGAGGCCTCAGTGGTCGGACACCGCAACGACGCCGTGGCCTGGCCCTCGGACACCGCACTGGTCACGATCGTGCGAGAGGGCCGAGTTATCGCTCCCAGTCCCGATGACACCCTCGAGGCTGGCGACGAACTGTTGTTCGTCGCCACCGAGGATCAGGAAGAAGCGTTAGAGAGACTGCTGCACGACTAGTCTGCAGTTCGCGCCCGGAGCTCCGCCAGCGGGGCTTTGACCATTCGGTAGCTGATCCAGCCGACGATAATCAGCGGTGGGTATCCCAGGGCGATCTTGCTGATGCCCAGCAGTCCGACCAGGTCGAAGGCGTACAGCGGCACCTGAATCGCAAGCTTGAGGGCATACATGCCCACCCACAGCCAATTCGCCCGACCGCACGCCCGACGCAGCGCCGGATCTGTGCGCCACCCGGTCAGATCACCCGTGGCAGCACCGACGATCAGCCCGACCAGTGGCCATCGGACGACCCCCGATATCAGGAAGCCGAGCCCGTAGCCGATGTTGTACAAGATCGTCGGCAGGAAGAAGCCCACTGCCGAATCGGTCCGAGAGGCGATGAAGGCGGACAACGCAACTCCGAACAAACCGGAAATCACCTGCTGCAGGCTCTCACGCCGGACCAAGCGCACGACTGCGATCAGCACGCCGACCACCACCGCCACCCAGATCGCCGGGGTCAGCACGTGGCCGTTGAGCAGGTAGACCAACACGAACGCCAGCGACGGCAGGCTCGAATCGATCACTCCCCGCCACCCGCCAATCGCATCGGCGAACATGTTGGCGTCGAGGATCTTGTCCTTCTTCAGATCGTCGCCGATCTCCTCCAGCGCCTCCGGCAGGTGCACAAGGGAGTGACCCTCATGGTGCGGATGGGTCGGATGGAAATCCTCCGCCGACGGGTCATCGGCCGCCGACTGCGGTGGGTTCACGTGCGGTTCACTCACTGGCTTCGGAGACCCGGAATGCGTAGCGGGGGTTGAACATGACACGCTCGCCGTCGCGAAGCACAAGTCGTCCGGTCGCCTTGAGCACCCGACCCGGTTCGATGCCGACAATCCGACGTCGTCCCATCCAGGTCAGCAGCACCCTTCCGGTGCCGTCGTACAACTCGGCGTCGACGCTCGGAAGCCCGGCGACAGGATTGAGGGTCACCGACTGGAGCTTGCCGGACACCGTCACGACCTCACCGCACTGACACTGGTCGATCGCGGTAGCCCCGGTACTGCGAGCGGACTCACGAAGCTCAGCGGCTTCCACCTGGTCGTGGCTGGTGCCTAGACGAGACCAAGCCCGCTTGAAAAAACCGGGCGACTGCGCGCTTGACATGCCACCAGGCTAACCCCACGGCGGGGTTGATCCAACAGCGTCGTCCAAGTAGTGATGTCATGGGACCATGCGCTGCCTCTTCCCGGTTCCCACGCCGGACATCGATCAGCGGGATTTGGCCGAGATATATACCTGGCCGACAGCTTCTGCGGGCTCCGAACAAGCGCCGTGGGTTCGGGCGAACTTCGCGGCCTCGGCAGACGGCGCCGCCCGCGGACCGGGTGGACGCTCACGCAGCGTGTCCGGTACCGCCGACCGACAGGTGTTCGCGCTGCTCCGCGCAACCTGCGATGCCGTCGTCGTCGGAGCTGGCACGGCACGGGCGGAGGGCTACGGACCAGTGAAAGTGCGAGCTGAGCTCGCCGAATTGCGGACCGCTCAGGGCCGCAGCCCGGATCCGACGCTGGTGGTGATCAGCGGTCGTGCGGACCTCGATCCCGGCGCCCGAATGTTCACACGACCATCACCGCGCACGATCGTGATCACTGCCGGCGCCTCGTCTGCCAAGTCGCGAGCAGCATTAGCGCAAGTTGCTGACGTGCGGGTGTGCGGTGAGCGCTCGGTCGATCTTCCCGCGATGCTGGCACTGCTCGGTAGTCGCGGGCTGACCAGGGTGCTCTGCGAGGGCGGACCGCACCTGTTCGCTAGCCTGCTCGCCCTCGGCGCGATCAACGAGCTATGCCTGACGACCAGCCCAATGCTGGTGGGACCGCGCACCGCGGACCTGAGCGGCGAGGCCGTCGACCCGGGTCGGATCAGCGCCGGGTCCCTGACACTGACCGCATCTAGTTCGCTGACACTGCAATCGCTGGTCGAAGCCGACAGCACCCTGCTGGCGCGCTATGCCGTGGCGCCCTGACGGACCGTCACACCACCCCAGGGATGATTCGTTCCAATCCCATCGTCAGCGGATGCTCAAGCTGCGCGAACGTGCAGGAATCCGGCTGCCGATCGCTGCGCCAGCGTCGAAACCCGGCGGTGTGTCGGAATCGGTTTCCCTGCATGTGGTCATAGGCAACTTCGGCCACCAATTCCGGCACCAGCGGCTGCCAGGACAGGTCTCGTCCGGAGTTCCAGCGTGACGCTGCGCCCGGAACCCTCACGCTCTCGCCGTCTTCGCGGGGCTGCTCAAACTCGGACCAAGGGTGAGTTTGGGCCTGCTGCGATGTGAGCCGGTAGGGCGCCAGCAGCGCAACCAAATCCTGCCGCACCGCCATCGGAAACGACGCCGACACCCCCACCTGGTGCAGGATGCCGGAGTCGTCATACAGACCCAACAGCAGCGACCCGACCACCGGGCCGGACTTATGCCAGCGGAACCCGGCCACGACGCAGTCAGCGGTTCGCTCGTGTTTGATCTTGAACATCGCCCGCTTGCCCGGCTGGTAGACACCATCCGGCGACTTGGCCATCACACCGTCCAGCCCGGCTCCCTCGAAGTCAACGAACCATTGCCGAGCCTGTTCGACATCATCGGTCGCAGGCGCCAGGTACACCGGAGCCTCGGCTGCAGCCAATGCTGTCACTAGCTCCTGCCGACGACGGCGGAATGGTTGTTCCATCAGGTTCAGGTCAGCAACCGCCAGCAGATCGAAAGCCACGAAAGACGCAGGCGTCTGCCTTGCGAGTAACTCGACCCGTGAGGCCGCCGGATGGATCCGCTGCAGCAGCGCATCAAAATCCAACCGGTTGTCAGTGACGATGATGATCTCGCCGTCCACCACGCAACGTGCCGGCAAGTTGCTCAGCGCGGCGTCCACCACCTCGGGGAAGTACCGCGTCAGCGGTTTGGAATTACGGCTGCCGATCACTACCTCGTCGCCGTCCCGGAAGATGACCGCCCGGAAGCCGTCCCATTTGGCCTCGTAGGCCATACCGGGCGGGACCTCGCCGACGGCCTTTGCCAACATCGGGGCCACGGGCGGCATCACGGGTAACTGCATACCCCTATCCTGCCGTCATCAGCGACGGTCGCGTGCGCTCACCCGCTGGTGGTGCAGCCGGAGTCTGCTCCGACCCGCGCCAGCCCGAGCAGATCCCCATCGCCCCAGGCGGTCAGCTCCTCCAATGTCGGGTTCATGACCTGGGTGCGATCGCTGACGTGGCCCAAATTGACGACGTGGCCCAGTTCGTGCATGAACATCTCTGTCTTCTGCGGAAGGGTCATTCGGTCGGCGGCCTGCTGATCGACAACCACGAAACCGACCTTGATCGTGTCGGTTTTGGCGACATAGCCGAAGCCGCCGATCCCGACCGTGCCAGCGGAGGCGCCGGCCCATAGCGAACTGGAACGGCTACCGACGAATACGGTGATCTCCCCATCCTTGTAGGTCGGATCTTGAAGGGCCTCACCAGTCGGCATGAAGCCGGTTGCGCCCGACATCGTGATGTTCAACTTCGTAGCCCTGGCGACCTCGGCCACCGCTTGGGTGAGCGCTTCGCCATATGGCGACGACAGTGGCACTCCCGACAGCCTGATATCGATCGGGTTGGCCGAGCGCTGGCACGGATTCCACCGAACGGGGTGGACGCCATCATCGTTGAGCGTGGACATGAACGAATACGTACCAACC
>JBAXOQ010000133.1:0-10897 GCA_037133175.1 Actinomycetes bacterium | reverse complement strand
TGGCTGAGGCGCAGCGACTGGTGCGTCTAATCGGGGTCCGCGCTGAGCGACTGCAGGAAGCGGGTGCCGGCGGTGAGCAATTGACTTTCGACGCTCATGACCAGCAACGGGCACGGGCACAGCGGGTGATGGACGAAGTTGCGGACAGGTTCGGCCCCGATGCAGCCTTCTCGGCGCGTATGCTGATGTGAGATCGCCTCGAACATCGGTGTGCAGCGTAATTCGACTGCCCGTCGACTATCCATGACGGTCTAAGATGCCTATCCTGGGAATAGACCGATCGATCACGCTGCTTCACTCGCTGTAGCGTCGCCCGAAAAGGGGGTTCCGAAGTGCCTCTTTCTGAGCACGAGCAACGGTTGCTTGAGCAGATGGAGCGTGCCCTGCACGCGGAGGATCCGCGCCTGGCTTCGACCCTTCGCAACGGTTCTGGGCGATCGATCGACGGTCGTCGGGTGTTTCTCGGATGTCTGGGTTCTGTGGTCGGCCTCACTGGGCTGATCGGTGGAGTCGCCACCTCGATTGTTGTACTTGGTGTTGTCGGGTTTCTGATCATGCTTGGTGGTGTTCTTCTCATCGGGTCCGCGGTGCGCAGTCCGAAGGTCTCTGAGATCGGCTCAGACGGCGGCGACCGTGGCGATGCTGGCAATGGACCCAATCAAAGCTCGCGGGTGCGCACGCCAAAGCGCACATCGGGTGGTTCGTTCATGGAGAAGATCGAGGGGCGTTGGCGTCGTCGCCGCGAAGGATAGGAGTTCCGAACGTTGCCCAAGATTGCGATAGCGGATCAGTTACCGAAACCGGTGGCGTACGTACTGGCAGGTGGAGCTTCGTTCGGATCAGTTCAAGTGGGTCAGTTGCGGGCGCTTGCGCGCACTGATCTTTCCCCGGACATGGTCGTTGGGACATCCGTCGGTTCGATCAACGGTGCAGTGGTCGCAGACGATCCGACAGTGGCAGCCGATCGACTCGCGGCACTGTGGTCGACCGTTGTTCGGGAGGACGTTTTCGGCAAGACTCTGGATACCGCGGTGCGGGTCGCGAAGAGATCTCCAGCGCTGATCGATAACGCTTCGCTCAAGAAGTTCATCGAGTCGGCCCTTGAATCGAGATTGTTCTCCGACCTGGCAATTCCGCTGACGGCAGTCGCCACCGACTTCGAGGTGGGTGAGGCCGTTCCTATGCGTGAGGGCGACCTGGTGTCGGCGCTGATGGCCAGCGCAGCTATTCCTGCGGTCTTCCCGAAGATCGAGCGGGAGGGCCGGGTTCTGGTTGATGGCGGTGTGGTGGCCAACGTCCCGATCGCCATCGCCGCGGCGCAGGGCGCGCAGACCATCGTGGTCCTTGATTGTGGGTTCACCGTGATCGCCCCGCAGAAGGAGGACACGCTCGTCAGCATTCTGCTGCGCACCGCCGCGATCGTGGCAGCCCAGCAGGTGCGAAAAGACCTGCAGGCGGTCGCCGATCGCACGGTGTTGTACCTGCCGGGACCCTGGCCGATAGTCAGCCGCCCTGACGATTTCGGGCGTAGTGAGGAACTGTCGGCTGCTGCCTACGACCTTTGCAACGAGTGGCTGACCGGACTGCGGATTTCTGGCCCTGGTCGATACGGGGCTGCCCCGGCCGATGCTCTGTCCAAACCGGTCTAAGATTCGAATCAGTTCAGTTCTGTTCCGTTGATCTGTCGACCGTCCCGTCCGTCTCCAGCCGAGAGGTATTGCCGTGACCGTGTACCCAGCCCAACTAGGCCGCTTCTACGAGGATTTCGAAGTTGGTGATATCTATCAGCACCCCTTCGGCCGGACCATCAGCGAGGCCGATTCGACTTGGTTCACCCTGCTGACCTGCAACACGAACCAGAACCACTTCAACGCCCACCTGGCGGCCTCCAATCCGATCACCGATGGCAAGGTCATCGTCGTCTCTGGCCTGACTGTGGCTCTGGTGCTGGGCCTGTCGGTTATCGACATGAGCCAGAACGCTGTCGCCAACCTTGGGTGGACGGACATCAAGCTGACGTACCCCGTTTACATCGGGGACACGATCTACGCCGAGTCGATCTGCACGGACAAACGCGAATCCGCCAAACGTCCGTTCGCCGGAATCATCACGATGAATACCCGCGGCCTGAACCAGCATGGCGACACCGTTGTCTCCTGGCAGCGCACCGTCATGGTGCCCAAGGCTGACTCGGGCATCGGCAAGAACTACTTTCCGGCCGCCAAGGCCGGCCCCCTGGAAATGCCCTGACGCTCAGGCGTCCAGCAGGGTTGCCAGGTCGCCGTGGACCTCGAGGCCGGCGCATTCGCCGGTGTCGTCGAACAGCACTGAGCCGTTACGGTCGGTGAGGCGGACGCGAACCTTCGCGTCCAGGGTCTCCTCCACCCGACGGTGCATCTCGGTTCGGATCGGTGCGTGCAGCAACCCGCCGCGCACTCGATCTGCCGTGAGTGACAAATGCAATCCGTCACGACTGATGAGCGACCAGATCACCTGGTCGTCGTCGATGTCCAGCACTGTTGTTTTGGCTCCGGTGTAGGTGGCGAACCGAAACAGTGATCCGTTGTGGCGCAGTCCGACGATGTAGCCGCGGAACGTCGTTCCCCGCCACGGGATCATGGCAATGGACGCTGACAAGGATGTTCCGACAGTTGAGAAGTGGTTGGTCTGCATCCAGACGTAGCCGGACGGGAAGCCCTCTCCCCAGTCCTTCTCGATGTAGCCGCGGCCACCATCGAAGGTGGCGGGACCGGCATCGGTGACCAGCGTGCCGTTCAGTTCATGATCGAATGAGAGCAATCCGTGGTAGCACTCCATGGTCGGTATCCAGGCGTACCACCCCATGATGCCCGGGGCCCATGGCCGAACCGGCCACGGTTGCAGGGGTGTGGTGTAGCGCACGGCGCCGACTAGTCCGGGCAGGTCCAGGGAAACGCCCTCAGACGTGAAGCGGTTGGCGCCGATGCGGACATCGAATCGGTCGGTGGCGGCCTGGAATTGCGATCGATCGAACTGGTGGTACCACGTTCGACCCGTTGAGCCGTCCAGGACTTGGATGAACACGTCGGGTTCACCGTTTGGCCCCAGGAATAGCCCCGGGATGACCGCCCACCTGTGTGCGCGATCGGCGCTCACGAGTTTGACGTACCAGCCCTCGAAGAAGGAGCGCTCGACGCGCTCACCGTGGAAACCAGCTGGCGCCATGGTGCTCGACACCAGGTTTCGAACGGATTTGCCCGCGGTCAGGGGCAACGTCACCGCGCCTCGTGCGAGGTCTGTGGGCCGCGAGCTCACTGTGCGCCGTCCAATGCGAACAGCTTGCGGTACTCCGTGATCATCTCAGCTGCCACCGGAGCGTGGGCCACCGGTTGTCCTGCCAGCAGTTGGTCGAGGGCGTCAAAGCAGACCTGCCAGCCAGCTGCGTACGTGGCCGCTTGTGATCGGTCACTGAAGGCCTGCCGAAACACCATCAACGTGCCGCCGATCTCTGGGTGTAGTTCGATTCGTGTTTCGCCGAGCTCACCATCTCGTACCGGAGCGCCTTTCGCGCAGACGACTTGCTCGGTGAACCCGAACAGCTGCGGGCCGTCGATCGCGGTGATGATGCCGGCTGTCTTGGTGCCGTGCCCGTAGTCCAATGCGATTGCACCGCCTAGCCAGGCCTCCATCTCAACGCCCGCCGGGTACCACTGCGCGAGCCGCTGGGGGTTGACCAACGCACCCCAGACCGTTTCGACGCGGTAGGGGAAGGAACGCTGCAGTCGCAAGATCGACCGACCTTCCTGGGTGAGCAGTGCATCTGCCATGTGATCTCCAGCTCGTCGGTTCACACATCGGATGAGTGTGCTGGTCACCCTACGGGTCCGGTCGTCCCAGCGGCAAACGACGGCGTGCCCACGTATGTGATGCGCAGCTGGTTCTTCCGCTCGGGTGGCTGGTCCGGAGAGAGGTCTGCGGTCGGTCCCGGGAGGTGATTCGTGGTCCGGTGGTGGAACGATGTGCCTCGAAATGGACCTCTGAGGTTGATAGTGGAGCAAAATGGAGTAATATGGTTGAACAAGGATGATGGTGCGAGGATGTTCGGCCGGACTGCTCGGATGAACGCTCACAGAGGGGAGGTGCCAGGTGTTTCTCGGAACGCATTCCCCGCGATTGGACGACAAGGGCCGGTTGGTGCTTCCCGCACGCTTCCGCGACGACCTCGCTGACGGTCTGGTACTGACCAAGGGCCAGGACCGGTCGGTGGTCGTTTGGCCGGTCAGGGAGTTCAGCGACTATGCATCCCGCATCCAGGAGGCATCGCGTACGGACGCCCGGGCGCGTGCCTACTCCCGTGTGTTGTTCTCAGCCGCTTCCGACGAGGTGCCCGATAAGCAGGGTCGGATTAGTATTCCGGTGGCTCTGCGCGAGTACGCAGGGCTGGAACGTGAGTGCATCGTGGTCGGCAATCACTCGACCATTGAGATCTGGAACCCGCAGTCGTGGGAGGCGTACCTGGCCGACCAAGAACCCGGCTTCGCCGACCTGACCTCGGAGGTGGTGCCCGGACTCTTCTAGATCGCGCCCGTCGTGGGCGAGGCCGCCCACGATCGAAGGCGCTCCTTCAGGCCCCTGCCCGCCCTTCTGCTTCGTTTGGCCCGAGTCACCTTCCCCGGTCTCGGACCGACATCCTCCGGCGACCTTCCCCGCCGCCGGATCACAGCGCGGGCGGGGACCTGAGGTAGCGGCAACTGAGCGAGGCGGCCTGGATGAACAGCGATGGAGGCGACATGCATATCCCGGTGCTGCTCGATCGTTGCGTGCAACTGCTGGCACCCGCGCTGACCGAGCCTGGAGCAGTCCTGGTGGATGCCACCGTGGGACTCGGCGGTCACGCTGAGACGTTCTTGCGACGGTTCCCTGATGTGCGCGTGCTCGGCATCGATCGGGACCCACATGCGCTGGCGAGCTCGGCCGACCGGTTGGCCGGCTTTGGTGATCGGGTGAGTCTTGTCCAGGGAGTTCACGAGGACCTTGCGGACATTCTGGCGGTCCACTGCGGCGGCAGAACGGATGCGGTCCTGTTCGACCTGGGTGTGTCCAGCATGCAGCTCGACCGGCCTGAGCGCGGGTTCTCCTACTCCCGGCCAGCACCGCTGGACATGAGGATGAATCCCGATGATGAGCTGACCGCCCAGATTGTGGTCAACACCTACCCCGCCGGGGAGTTGGTTCGGATCCTGCGCGAATACGGAGAAGAGCGCTCCGCTCGGCGCATAGTCGAGCAGATCGTCACGACCCGTCGAGTGGCGCCCATCACAACCACATCCGAACTTGCACAGTTGATCGACCGGGCGGTGCCCGCTCCGGCCCGTCGCACTGGAGGCAATCCCGCAAAGCGAACCTTTCAGGCACTCCGAATCGAAGTCAATCGTGAACTCCAGGGATTGCCGGCGGCACTCGATGCCGCCATCAACTCGCTGGTGCTCAATGGAAGGATCGCAGTGATGTCGTATCACTCGCTGGAAGATCGAATCGTCAAACGTCGGCTAGTAGCGGGCGCGTCTGTCCACACTCCGGTCAGAATGGCCGTGATTCCGAACGACGCGCGGCCGGAGTTGCACCTGCTTACCCGGGGTGCAGAGGTACCGTCCTCACAGGAACTTGCGGATAACCCACGTGCAGCCTCGGTTCGGTTGCGTGCGGCCGAGCGTGTGAGGGAGGCGGCATGACTGCGGTATCTCACCCAGGCGTCGGCCGAAACCCGCTCGCCGGCCGGGCCGGCGCCCGTTTGGTGCGTCCGAGTTCGGCGAATCGAACAGGCAGCGCCGCTGCCATTGGTGTCTCCTCTACCGGCATTGCCACGGGCGACGTTGGTGTTGGGGAGTTGGCGACCTCGATCAGTGTTGCACCGATTCGGTTGGTGCTGTCCGGCGCCCGGATCAGGTTGGGCAGCCGTGCATTCGTCCTGGTGGTGCTGGGCTCGTTGTCCCTCACTTTGGCAACTCTGCTGTTCCTGAATACCTCGCTGGCGCAGGACAGCTTCCGGCTCCGGGACATCAGGGTGAACGCCAAGGATCTGCAGTTGCGTGAGCAAGTGCTCGTCGGTCAACTCGCCGCCGCTGAATCCCCGGTCGGTCTGGGCAAACGAGCCATCGAACTGGGCATGGTGGCACCCAACGGCCCGTCGCAGTATCTGAACCTGGCCACCGGTGACCTGATTGGTCCCAAGAATGCCGGTGTTGCTCCGCCCGTTGCCAAAGTGAAGGCCCCTAAACCGGCACAGACTCCGGTAACCGTCGATCCCGGTACCGCTCAACTCGGCACAGATGGCTCAGCCGCAAACGCCGGGGGCGGCCTAGGCGGAGAGGTCGCGGTGGATCCCGTTACCGGTCTGCCGCTGGCTGGCGTTGGTGCTGGCGCGTCCGGCGCTACAGCAGGCGTCGCTACCGGCTTCGGGTCACCGGATCTGTCAAACGTTCCACTTTCGCAGGCGGTTCCCGGCGGGGAGCAGCCGCTGGGGCTGGTATCCGGTGGTAGCCGATGAGTGTGGCGTCACCGCCGAAGCGGTCCTCCCGACGAGCCGGTGACGGTCGTTCGACGTCGCGCAGCGGCGACCCCGAACACTATCGGCAGGGCTGGATCGGACGCCTCTACGAATCCAGCAGGGCTTCTTTTCGGCTGAAGGACGGGTCGTTCCGACTGCGGGGGCTGCTTATCGGAGCGCTCATCGTCTTCAGCATCTTCGCTGCCCGGCTGATAGATCTGCAAGCGGTCCACTCCGAGGAGCTGGCAAGCAAAGCCCGGGGCGGAAGGACAGTCACAATCAAGGAGCCAGCAACCCGCGGTGCTATATACGATCGCAACGGGGTTCCGCTGGTGGAGACGATTCCGGCCAAGAACGTCAGCGTAGACCCGTACGTGTTGCAGGAGGTGGCCCAGAAGAAGGGCGTTCCGCTTGCTGAGGTCCAGGCCGATTACGCGCGCCAGCTGTCGCCGATTATCGGACTGACCGAGCCACGAATCATCGAATTGCTCACACCAAGGGTCAATAGCAGCGGAGCACAGGTCAAGTTCGCGTACCTCGTCAAGAAGATCAACCTCGATCAATGGGACCAGGTGAATTCGCTCGGCCTAGCTGGGCTGTATTCCGAACCCACAGCGTTGAGGTACTACCCGTCAGGAGCCTTGGGCGCCAATATTCTGGGCTTCACGACGGACCCCGATGATCAGGGCATCAAGGGAGTCGCAGGACTGGAGGGTCTGCTCAACAGCGAACTGGCCGGCACCGACGGCAGCAAGACCTACGAGCGCAGCGGCACCGGGGGCCAGATCCCGACCGGCAGCGAGGATGAGACCGAAGCAGTGGCGGGCAGCAGCTATCGGCTGACCATCGACCGGGACCTGCAGTACTTCGCGCAGCGCGCCATCACTGCGCGCGCGAAGGAGGTCAAGGCTGAAAGCGCCGTCTGTGTGGTCATGGATGTCAAGACCGGTCAGATCCTGGCGCTTGGGCAGTCGCCGACATCGGACCCGAACTCGACCAACCGCGATCAGAGCTTCCAGTTCGGTTTGCAGAACTTGGCGGTCACTCAGGCCTTTGAGCCCGGCTCAACGGCGAAGGTCATGACGATGGCCTCGGTTGTCGAGGAGGGCAAAGCCGATCCGACCACGGTGTTCAAGGTTCCCAATGTGCTGATGCGCGGCGGCTTCCCCTTCAAAGATGATGTTAGTCACCCGACGTACTACATGACGATGGCCGGCGTGCTCGCACAATCCTCGAACATCGGCACCATCCAGGCAGCAGAGCTGATCGGGCCCGACAAACTCTCGGAGTACCTGCAGAAATTCGGCGTTGGAACCGCGAGCGGACTCAATGACCCGACCGAGCAGCCAGGCTATCTTCCCGCTCGATCGAAGTGGAATCCGCTAACTTTCCCGAACCTTGCCTACGGTCAGGCCATGTCCGTGAACGCGATTCAGGCTGCTGAGGTCTACGCCGCAATCGGAAACGGCGGAGTCAGGGTGACGCCCAGTGTTATCGAGTCGATGAGCCGGACCGACGGCACGACCGAGAACCCACCAGAGGCTACCCAGACCCGGGTGGTGAGCGAGCAGACCGCGAAGACCGTCACCTCGATGTTGGAGCAGGTCGTCAGCGACGGTGGAACCGGCAAGAACGTCGCGATCAACGGCTATCGGGTAGCGGGCAAGACCGGGACCGCCCAGGTTTACGATTCGAAGAAGGGCACCTACGCCAGCGGAAGGTTCGTCGCGTCGTTCATCGGCATCGCGCCGGCCGAGGACCCACGATTGGTGGTTGCCGTCATCACCCGGACAAGCCCGCAGAGTCCGAGCCACTTCGGTGCGGACACGAGCGGTCCGGTGTTCAAGGAAGTTATGGCAGCGGCCCTGCAGCTGCTCAAAGTGCCACCGTCCACGACCAAGGCCCCGTCGATGGTGCTGCATGCGCCCAACTCGCCTAAGGTCGGGCCCTGGAACTGGGCACGCTGACATCGTGGCTGCCTCACCACTGCCTCGCCCGACCGTCGTCGCCCGCCCCTTGCGCGAGGCCGGGCATGTCGTACCCGGGCTTGGGGACACCCCCGACGTCCTGATCACCGGGATCTCGCTGGACTCCCGGACCATTCGACCGGGCGATCTGTATGCGGCGCTGCCGGGGGCAAACCACCACGGCGCATCCTTCGTCCGACAGGCCGCGCAGAACGGCGCTGCGGTTGTACTGACTGATCCGGTCGGAGCGCAGCTGATCGGACAGGATTACGACCTTTCGGCGGTGCCTCAGGTGATCGTTGCCGATCCGAGGTCGCTGCTCGGCGCTCTGTCCGCCTGGACCTACGGTTATCCCGCACGGGAGATGGCCGTCGTTGGTATCACCGGCACTGACGGCAAGACCACCACCGCGATGCTGCTGGAAGCCGCGCTCCAGGCAGCTGGGCACCGCACCGGCTTGATCGGAACCGTGGTCACGCGCATCGCCGATGAGGAGATCCCGGCGGCGCGTACGACCCCGGAGGCAACCGACCTGCACGCGCTGCTTGCGGTCATGCGCGAGCGCGGGGTGACGGCGGTGGCGATGGAAGTGTCCAGTCACGCCTTGGCCTTAGGACGGGTTGATGCAGTTGATTTCGACGTTGCTGTGTTCACCAACCTGGGCCATGATCACCTGGATTTTCATGCCGACCAGGAGTCGTACTTCCAGGCCAAGGCGAGCCTGTTCACCCCGGCGCGGAGCAGGCGCGGATTGGTGTGTGTCGACGACCAGTGGGGTCGGCGGTTGCTGAGCGAAGCCCAGATACCAGTCCAGTCCTACTCCGTCGCCGAGGCAGGCCAAGACGATCTGGCCTATGGCGTGCCAGCCGATTGGCAGGGCTGTGGACTGTTGGGTAGTGGTGTCGGCTTCCGTTACCAACTGCAAGGTCCGGCAGGCTTGTCCGTCACCGGAGCCACCGCACTGGCCGGGGTGTTCAACGTCCGCAACTCGGTAGCTGCGGCCGCTGCGGCCATCACCCTGGGTTCAGATCCGCAGACCGCAGTAGACGGCATCGAGTACGCCCGCGCCGTGCCGGGCAGGATGGAGCCCATAGTTGAAGGGCAACCGTTCGTTGTTTTGGTGGACTACGCACATACACCGGACGCAGTGAGCCGCGCGCTTTCGGTCGGACAGGAGCTGGCTGTTCGCAACGGTGGCAGGCTGATCGCGCTGTTGGGCTGCGGTGGCGATCGTGATAAGGCCAAGCGACCGTTGATGGGCGCTGTCGCCGCGCGCCTGGCGGATGTGGTGGTGGTTACCGACGATAATCCCAGATCGGAGCGGCCGGAGCAGATCAGAGAGCAGATCATGGCAGGCGCCGTCGCGCAGGTCCAACTGGCTGATGCCGACAGGTCCTGGGTGGAGCTGCTCGACCGACCGGAACGGCAGCGCGCGTTGCAGGAGGTGGTGCAGATGGCTCACTCCGGCGATGTGGTGATGGCCTTGGGCAAAGGGCATGAGCGTGGTCAGGAGATCGGCGGGACCGTCTACCCGTTGGACGACCGCGAGATTTTGCGGTCGGCGATTCGGTCGTCAACATGATCGAGATGCAACTGGGCGAGATCGTCGAGGCTCTTGGCGCAGATGTTCCTTCCGATTCGTTGCTGGACCCGTCGGCTGTTGTTACCGGAAGTGTCGTGATCGACTCAAGGGCGGTTCGTCCTGGCGATCTGTTCGTCGCCATCGTCGGCGAGAATCACGACGGTCACGACCATGTCGGCGAAGCGGTCGAGCGCGGTGCTGTGGCAGCAGTGGTGCAAACGTCGCTCCCTGGGCCGACGATCTGGGTTCCCGACACTGTTCGTGCCCTGGGAGATCTGGCGACGGCGGTCCTGGCACGAGCCGAAGCGGTCACGGTGGTGGGCATCACCGGGTCCAGCGGCAAGACCAGCACCAAGGATCTGCTGGCAGCGGTGCTCGCTGCAGACGGGCCGACCGTGGCGCCGGTCGGGTCATTCAACAATGACATCGGCCTGCCAATGACGGTCCTGAGCATCGACCCAACGACCAAGTACTTGGTGCTCGAGATGGGAGCGCGGGGGCCTGGTCATGTGGCTCGGCTGTGCTCCATCGCGCGGCCCGACATTGGGATCGTCCTCAACGTCGGCTCCGCCCACCTCGGTGAATTCGGGTCGCCGGAAGCCACTGCCACCGCCAAGGCCGAGCTGGTTCAGGCCTTGGCGCCGCGCGGCACCGCGGTGCTGAACGCCGACGACCCGCGGGTTGCGGCGATGGCTGCATTGACCGCAGCGCAGGTTGTCACCTTCGGCACCAGCCCGAGCGCGACAGTCCGGCTTGAGCGGATGGAGCTTGACGACAGCGGCCGGCCGGGGATTCGGGTACGGTTTGCGGACTCCAGCCCGG
>JBAXOQ010000132.1:0-10932 GCA_037133175.1 Actinomycetes bacterium | reverse complement strand
CCGTGTTGGGTTGGGTACCCGACGAGTTGGTCGGCAAGCCCGCGATCGACTTGGTGCACCCCGAAGACCTACCGGCCCTGGCGCAGTGGCGAACCACAGTGTTCGCCGGTACCACGGTTCCGCCGTTCGAGCTACGGGTGCGCAAGTCCGATGGCGACTTCCGGTGGATGTCGCTGCACACCCGGCCGATCACCGATGCCGGGGGGTCGGTCAGTGGCGCGGTCGTGGCGTTGCGGGACGTGCATGAGCAGGTGATAGCGCGGGAGAACCTGGCTCGCAGCGAGGCGACGCTCCGCCTGGCGATGGCCGGTGCCCCGCAGGGGATAGCGGTCGTGGGTCTGCACCAGGCGTACCTGAAGGTCAATGCTGCCCTGTGCATGATGTTGGGCTGGGACGAGGCGTGGTTGCTGTCACACACAGTCCGGGATGTGCTGGCCCCCGAATCGCTGGAAGCAGACCTGGCGATCCGGGACAGGTTGCTGCGCGGTGAGGCAGAGCTTGACACTCACGAAGCCCGCATGCTCACCGCGTCTGGCGACGGGATGTGGGTGCAGCATTCGCTGGCGCTGGTCCGGGACGAGCACAATATGCCGCTGTTCTACGTGTCGCAGTACCAGGACATCACCGGTGCCCGCGCCGCGAAACAGGAGCTGCAGTACCGTGCTGAGCACGACGCTCTGACCGGGTTGATCAACCGGGGGCAGTTGCAGGAACACCTCACGGGTGTGTTGGGACGTCAGCCGCGGGCTGCGGGTGTGCCAGGGGTGCTGTTCTGCGACCTGGACTTCTTCAAGAACATTAACGACACCTACGGGCACGCCAGCGGCGACTACGTGCTGCGGGTGGTCGCCGGGCGTATCGGAGCGGCGCTGCGGGAAGGGGACGAGGTGGCCCGCCTGGGCGGGGACGAATTCGTGGTCGTGCTGCCGGAGGTCACCGACATTCCTGCCGCGATCTTGGTCGCGGAGAAGGTCCGGGCGGCCGTCGCCCAACCGTTGCCAATCGGGATGGACCAGGTCACGCTCACCCTCAGTATCGGGATCGCTTTGGCGACCCCAGGTATTGAGGCGCGCCGGTTGCTGCGCAACGCGGACTCGGCGTTGTATGAGGCGAAGAACACCGGCCGCGACCGGATCGCTGTGTTCGGCGGCGACCGCTATCCGGGCGGCGATCGCGACGGGGGCGGTGGGGGTTCGGGTGCCGACGGCTAACTTGTCTCCCGGGTTTGCGAGCATCGTTGTCGGGGACGACTACCCGGTAGGTGGGTTGCGACGCGGCCCGGGGTCGACCGATGGTTGAGCCGCTGAAGTGACTCGGGGTTGGGTCAGGGGAGGTTCGTCGTGTCTGGGCACCGAATCCGACGGGGACACCACTGCAAAACCCGGCTGGTCCTGTCCTTGAACGGGGGACGCAACGAGCATGACCCCGGCCGACACTGCCCCCACCATCACATTCCGCACAATCATGATCGCCGTCCCATGCCCGGCCCCACACCAGACCTGTCGAGCATCACCCCATGGTAGGCACAACGACACGGCCCACCCATTCGCCGAGCCCCGATCCATAGCTTCGGCGGTCCCTCACGGGCTCCAGGTCCACCTACGTCAGCAGAATGATCGCCAACGGAAGCCAGCACGCCATCCACGCCGCGGTGACGATGATCCCAAAGGTCACCGGACTCTTGCTCAACTCCGTACCCAGTGCCCGACCCTCACGGCGCGATCGGACCCCCAGCAAGATCGCGGCAATGCTCAGGAGGCCCCCCACGAACACGGGGACGAAGAACACTCCGATGAAGGCACATGCGAAGGCCCTGTCGTTCAGTCTCTTCGCCCTGGCAAGGCGAGCATCCTGCGCCGGAGTGAGCTGGCGACCCTGCTCGGCAGCGCCAAGCTCAGACATGAATCACCTCCGATCCGCGACAATGCGTCGTTGGGTTGCTCACGAGGTGGGCGCCACCGGAATCAACCGACGGTGCCCCCGGCATGCTGCGGGTGCCAGCATGGAGCCGTATTTGACAGTCGCAGCAACAGCAACTGTCCGCAACCGGACGAACCCGGCGGTACACAATTGGCCGGGCTGAGCGCGATTGCCAGAGTGCTCATGGTGTGCCTTTTCAGGTGAGGCCATCCTGAGTGGGCAGGCCCCGAGTTGTCCCTGGGCAACGGACGCCCGTCCTCAGCCACCTCGGTGTGGCGTCGGCGGTCGTGGTCCTCGCCGCTGCGGCGCGTTTGCTCCTGCGCTGGGAATGCGACGGCGCCGCGATTCCGATCCGACACTAGGATCGTGAACCGTGACGTCACTTGAAATTCTTGAGCAGCTGCGGGCTTTGGACGCGACGCTGGCCAGTGTCGAGGCGGTTCTGAACTTGCCGAAACTGCGCGACGAGCTTGTTGATCTTGAAGCCGAGGCGTCATCCCCGGGGCTGTGGGACGATCAGGCGCACGCTCAGGTCGTCACCAGTCGACTGTCCTTTGTGCAGGGTGAGATCCGCAAGGCGGAGGCCCTGCGCTCACGCGTGGATGATCTGCCGGTCATGTTTGAACTGGCGGACGCAGAGGAAGACCAGGATGCCGCGGCGGAGGCCGCCGCGGAGTTGGTGGCACTGCAGAAGTCGGTCGGCGAACTTGAGGTACGCACGCTGTTGTCAGGGCCGTATGACGTCAGGGAGGCGTTGGTCACGATTCGTTCCGAGGCTGGCGGCGTGGATGCCGCGGACTGGGCCGAGATGCTGCTTCGGATGTATGCGCGCTACTGCGAGCGGCACAACTACCCGATCGAGGTCTATGACACCTCGTACGCCGAAGAAGCCGGTATCAAGTCAGCGACTTTTGCTGTCAAGGTGCCGTACGCCTACGGAACGCTGTCGATCGAGCAAGGAACCCACCGCCTGGTGCGGATCTCGCCGTTTGACAACCAGGGCCGTCGGCAGACCTCGTTCGCTGGCGTCGAAGTGATCCCGGTGGTCGAGCAGACCGACCACATCGACATCGCCGACGAGGACCTCCGCGTCGACGTCTACCGCTCCTCCGGACCGGGCGGGCAGGGCGTCAACACCACCGACTCCGCGGTGCGGCTGACGCACCTACCGACCGGGATAGTCGTGTCGTGTCAGAACGAACGCTCGCAGATTCAGAACAAGGCCAGCGCCATGGCAGTGCTGCAGGCCAAGTTGCTGGAGAAGAAACGGATAGACGAGAAGGCCGAGATGAACGCCCTCACCAGCGATCACCTTGGCTCCTGGGGTAACCAGATGCGTTCGTACGTGTTGCACCCGTATCAGATGGTCAAGGATCTGCGCACCGATTACGAGACCAGCAACACCAGTGGCGTGCTCGACGGCGACATCGATGATTTCATCGAGGCGGGTATCCGGTGGCGACGCCAGCAGGAGGCTTTGGCGCAGCAGTAGCTCGGGTTCGGCGACCGCGTTAGCACAACGCTTACAGTGCTCCCAGCAAGCTCCCAGGTTGGTCGGGGACAGTGTTTTCATGGACCAGACGCACATCCCACAGCCGCCAGATCAGACCCCACCGACCGCGCATCCGGCACCCGAGACCGGGGGCCAGTTCGCCTACCCATCCCAGCCGTACGTCAGCCAGTCCACGCCGGCCTACCCGCCGCCGCAGCCGGCAGCTTACGGCGTCTACGACTGGACCGCCACTGCCGGTCAGGCCCCGCCCACAGTGCCCCCACCGCCGGTTCGCCCTGCGGCCAAGGGTTCGTTCTACTCCCGCCGCCCACTGGCGTCGATGGCTGTTGTTGCCGCCACCGCGGCCATCATCGCCGGCGCCGTCGGCGGCGTCGCGGGGGCCACTGTCGCCGGCGGCGACGGTTCCCTCCCCACCGCCGTGGTCGGATCGTTGACCACCAGCGACTCCGGGGTTGCCCCCGCCTCGCTGACCGAAGGTACGGTCGAGTCGGCCGCAGCCATCATCGGCCCGAGTGTTGTGACTATCGCGGTCACCGGACAGGAGTCCTCCGGTGGCTTCGGTCAGCAGTCTCAGCGGGTCTCGGGTACCGGTTCGGGGGTGGTTATCCGAAGCGATGGCTACATCCTGACCAACAACCACGTTGTGTCGGCCGCCACCAGTAGCGGCACCGTCTCGGTTGAGTTCAGTGATGGCTCTTCGGCGCCGGCCCGGATAGTCGGCACCGATCCAATCTCCGACCTGGCAGTAGTCAAGGTGGACAAGTCCGGGCTGAAAGCGGCCACCTTCGCCGACTCCAGCGCGCTCAACGTCGGTCAGACGGTCATCGCGGTCGGGGCACCGTTGGGTCTGAGCAATACGGTCACCGAGGGGATCGTGTCCACTCTGCACAGGCCGGTGACCACTGGTGAGTCCAACAACTCCAACCAGGCAGTCATCGACGCCATCCAGACTGACGCCGCCATCAATCCCGGCAACTCCGGTGGCGCCCTGGTTGATCTGGCCGGGCGAGTGGTCGGCATCAATTCGGCAATCGCCACCGTCGGCAGCTCGTCCAGCGGTCAGGCAGGAAACATCGGCGTTGGATTCGCAATCCCGGCGAACGACGCGGTTCGGGTGGCCAATGAACTGATCGACAACGGCAAGGCCACCCATGCCCAACTTGGTGTTGGTGTCGGATCGGCAGCAGATTCCTCCGCCTCCGGTGCGACGCTGAGTTCGGTCACCGCAGGGGGCGCGGCCGCCAACGCCGGCCTGGAGCGTGGCGACGTGGTGACGAAGATCGACAACCGCACCATCACTGGCGCCGAGTCGCTGATCGCCACCGTCCGGTCCTACGCACCCGGCTCGACCCTGACCGTGACCTACACCCGTGACGGTCAGACCAACACCGCGAAGGTCACCCTCGACTCCGCGAGCTGACCTCGACCTAACCGCAAACCCCCACGACACGCCGAGAAGCCGGGAAGGTTCTCCCCGCGTGTCGTGGGGGTTTGCGGGTTGGGGGTAGCGGGTGAAGGATAATCCGCACGGTGGAGGACCAGTCGGAATCGACGGACAATGCGTTGGGCTCGGCCATTACGTCGGCCCGCGGCGAAGCCGTCGGACGGTTCAGGTCATTGTCTGCGGCGGTGCAGGGGTGGCTAGGGGCTCACGAGAGACTGTCCGCAATCGTGGTCCTGATCCGTGAGGTCGTGTGGGTTCAGGGGCAGAACAGGACCAGCTTGGCAGCCGCTGGGGCAGCGTTCTGGTTGATCATCGCATTGTTTCCGGCGGTTATCACTGTCGTCAGCTTGTTCGGCCTGATAGTCAGCCCGGAGGAAATCGCCAAAGCGGTGTCCGATCTCGGTGACAAAGGGCAAGGCTCGCTGGCGACTCTGTTCTCCAAACAGGCTCAGCAGCTCTCTAATTCACCAGTCACCAGCTTGTCGATCAGTCTGATTGTGTCCTTGCTGGTGACGCTGTGGAGCGTGTCCAACGGTTCCTACAACCTGGTGCGCGCGATCCGGTTGTCATTCGGGGCCTCAGCGCAGACCTACCTCAAGGCGCGGTCGATGGGATACCTCGGCGGGATTGTCGGCGTCATTTCGCTCGGTGTGCTGGCGTTGGTCTCCTCAGCCATGACCAGTTTTGATGACGAGCTGTCCGGTTTCTGGCAGTTCGTTGTCGACTACTGCATCACGGTGCCGGTGATGGCGGCCGCGATGGTTGGGATGCTGACCGGTCTGTACCGGTTCGCGCTCGGGCATTGGACCGCGGACCATCCACTGTTGCCCGGAGCGGTGCTCGCAACTGCAGCGTTGTTCGGCCTGGCCTGGCTCTTCACGTCCGTCGTGTCCACTTTCGGCAGCACTTCGGCGGTCTATGGCGTCGCGGCAGGCTCGGTAAGCGCCTTGCTGACGGTGTATGTGGCGATCTATGTGGTGTTGCTCGGAGCGATCGTCAATGCTCAGTGGCCCACCAGGTCGCTGCGCACCCTGTTCACGCTCAGTGGCAGCTGACCTATCGTCCCTATCGTCGGGAAAGTCGATCGCGCCATTTCTCAGCAACGCTGCGCAGTTGGTCGAGGTCGACCCCAACCAGTTCGCGGGAGGACAGTTTGCGCTTGCCCTGAACCCAGACGTCGGTGACCTGATCGCGGGTGGCGGTGTAGACCAACTGCGTGATGGGGTCGTAGACCGGCTGGCAAGCGATCGCCGACAGGTCTACTGCCGTCAGATCCGCTTGCTTGCCCACTTCGATAGAGCCGACACGATCTGCTATCCGGTAGGCCTGGGCGCCGGCGAGGGTTGCCATCCGCAACGCGGCCGGAGCCGGCAGTGCGGCAGCGTCCCCGCTGACTGCCTTGGCGAGCAGAGCAGCGGTTCGCATCTCACCGAGCATGTCTAGATCGTTGTTGCTGGCGGCGCCATCGGTTCCAAGAGCGACGTTGATGCCCGCCTCAGTCATCCGGTGTACTGACCCGAAGCCACTGGCGAGTTTGAGGTTGGACTCCGGGCAGTGGACGATGTGGGCTCCGGCCTCGGTCAGCAGATTCACGTCCGAGTCGCTGAGTTGGGTCATGTGGGCGGCCACCAGTCGGTCTGTGACGACACCGAGGTTGGCTAGTCGTTCGGTGGGTCGTTCCCCATGCGTGCTCAGCGATTCCCGGACCTCAAGAGCGGTCTCGTGCAGGTGGGTGTGAACGGGAACATCGAGCTCGTCAGCAAGTTCGGCCACCTGTCGCCACAGGTCGTCGGACACCGTGTACGGCGCGTGAGGTGTCAGTGCCAAGGTGATCAGCGTGTCGTCTGAGCTCGCGAGGGACTCATGCATGGTGATGGCACGTTCGAGGCACTGCTGGGGATTCAACGAAGAGTTGGTAGGACCGTCGAACAACGCTTCCCCGCAGACCATCCGCATTCCCATCGACCGGGCGCAGTCAGCAGCGACGACGGGGAAGAAGTACATGTCGGCAAAGCAGGTGACACCCCCGGACAGCATCTCAGCGACCGCCAGTGAGGTTCCATCGTGGATGAACTCCGACGATACCCACTTGCGTTCGGCCGGCCATATCCGCTCTTCCAGCCATACGTGCAGAGGTAGATCATCGTCGATCCCGCGCAGCAGGGTCATTGGTGCGTGGGTGTGTGAATTGATCAGCCCAGGAATCAACACATGTTCAGGAAGTGTGACCGTTTCCGCAGGTCGGTACCGGTTTCGGGCCTCTGCTGAGGGCAATACCTCGACGATGATGCCATTGTTGATCACCACTGCATGGTCGGTCAGTACCAGCCCGGATGGTTCCACCGGAACGGTCCAGCGCGACTCGATAACAAGGTCCACTGAAGTTGGGGTCACCCGACAACAGATACCACGGTCGGTGTGACGCAGTCGCACGCGGCGGTCAGACGGCCGCTTTGGCCGCACTCGGCCCGGCCGTGGCGCTCGTCGGCGAGAAGGGATGCCCGCCGAGCGCACGCGGTCGCGTTCGCGGGCATAATTGCCGAACAAGGCAGACGTCTCCGCACGACGACGCAGGATTGCCAGACAACGCAGAGAATTGCCCGACCACGACACAGGCTGTCGGCGATTGGCAGGTGGATGGTGTCTTCGGACCCACATGCGCAGGTCCCTGGTCGTCGGCAGGGCCTCCGAGGTGTCCGCCTCGGGTCGATCACGCCCACCTGGTACTGGTTGCTTGCGCTGGCGGCGGCGGTGACCTGCGTCTACTGGGTGCTTGGGCTGCTCGGTGATCGGGTCGTCTACCCGGCCGCCGAACTGTCGCTGTTCTGGGCTCCCACCGCCTTCGGGCTGGCCATGGTTGCCCGGTTCGGCGGGCTGTGGCTCGTCGGAATCGTGCCGGGATTGGTCATCGGCGAATTCCTGCTTGTGCTGCGGGACGGAGTTTCCGTCAATCTTGTGGTGCTGTTTGTCGCGGTCAATGTCGGTGAGCAGGTGCTCATCGGACTGCTGCTGAGAGCGGCCCGCGGACAGCGGATGACCGCCGCCCGCGACGTTGTCCTACTGTTCGGGATCGCGGCGGTTGTGCTGGCGTTCACCAGCCTGATCGGCGGTATGGGCGTGAACACGGCGACCGGCGGTGCGTTCTTCCACGATTGGTGGGCGTGGTTTTTCGGTTCCATCACCGCGGTCCTGATTGCGGCGCCATTTTTTCTGACGGTGAGGATCCCGCGGAGGGTGGGTGTCCGCTTGGCGGCGGAGTACGCCTTCCTCACAGTGGTGGCGGTAAGTCTGACGTGGTGGGTCTTCATCGCTGTTCCGACCGTGGCGCTTCCGCTCGGTGCGGTTCTGGCGCCGCTGTTGGGATGGATCGGATTTCGGTTCGGCCTGGCCGCGGCGGCCGGGCTGGCTTCGGTGGTCGTGTACCTGGCCGCGGTGTCGGGCGGGATACTGCTGACCGTTCCGGCCGGTGCAGATGAGTTCGTCGAAGAGATCGGCGAGGTCATGGCGATGCAGTTGACCCTCGTTCTGTTCTATTCGACCGTATATGCCGCTGTCATCCTTGAACATGCTCGGCGGTCCGGAGCTACCGCGGAGCGGGCTGCCCACGAACAGTTGCGGCTGATGTTCGCCGACTCACCCGCACCGCTGTGTCGGGTCGCCGCCGTCAAAGGTGAGCCCGGGGTGATCTTGGAGGTCAACAGCGCTTTCGCATTATTGCTGGCCTCGGCACCGTCGGACATCGAGGGACGATCGGCCACCGAGTTCCTGCATCCAGGTGAGACCCGACAACTTCCCTTCGATACCAGGCTCGTCTTCGATGCTCAGTTGGGCCACAGCCAGGACCTGCCGGATAGGTCAGTGGAGCGGCGGCTGGTCAGGTCGGACGGCGAGCCGATCTGGGCGTCGATCAGCATCGGATACGCCGAAGCGCCCGAACCCGGTGCTGAGGGCTTCTTCGTTCTCAGCGCGCAGGATGTCACTGCTAGGCACGACGCAGAAATGAAGCTCCTGCACCAGGCCAACTTCGATCCGCTGACCGATCTGCGCAACCGCTATGCGCTGCTCGGTGACCTGCAACGGTTGCTCCGCGACGGTGGTCGCGAGGCAAGTCAGGCAAGCCTGCTGCTGTGCGATCTCGATGGTTTGAAAGACCTGAACGACACGCTTGGACACCGCTACGGCGACGAGGTGCTCAAGGTGGTCGCCCGCAGACTGCAAACGATTGGGGAAGTCGGCATTCTGGGCCGGTTTGGTGGCGACCAGTTCCTGATGGTGCTGCCCGGGTCCAGGTCCGAGTCGGACGTTCTTGATTTTGCCGACCGGGTCCGGGGAACCGTGGCAATGCCGATTTCGATCGACGGGCAACCTTACGTGATCGGGGTCAGGATCGGGATCGTGCGATGCGGATTGCACGCCATGACGGTGGGTGATCTGCTGCGGCGGGCCGACTTGGCGCTGCGGGCCGCCAAGGCTGCCGGCCGATTTGGCACCAGGTTCTATCAGGACTCCATGGAGCTCAAACTAATGAGTCAGGTGGAGATGCAGGAGGAGATCCGCAAGGCGTTGGACGAGAACCGCGTCGAGTGCTGGTTACAACCGATCGTTGATCCGAGGCTCGGGATGATGACCAGCGCTGAGGCGTTGGTTCGGATTCGCAGAGTCGACGGGTCAATCCTGAACCCTGGGGACTTCATCAAGGTTGCCGAGACCAGCGGCCTGATCGCGCCTTTGGGTGCGAGGATGCTTGAGTTGGCCCTCGGCTGGCTGGTCGCGCAGGGCCCGGTCGGAATCCGATTGCCGGTTTCTGTCAATGCCTCCATCAGGCAGCTGACCAATCCGGGCTTCGCCCGGCGGGTACTGGGGGTGCTCAAACGCAAGCACGTCGAGCCGTCGGAACTGATCATCGAGGTCACAGAAGCGGCAGCCCTCGATGAGGCCGGTGCGGCAGTTGGAACGCTGGTGGAGCTGCACCAGGCGGGTGTGCAGATCGCGCTGGATGATTTCGGCACCGGGTACTCCAGCTTGACTGCGTTGAGGCTGCTCCCGGCGGATGTGGTGAAGATCGATCGGATTTTCATCCGGAACATGCTCTCTGAGCCCGACGACTACGCCATCGTCGCGGCCGTGATAAATGTCGCTCACTCGCAGGGAAGGACCGTTGTCGCCGAGGGCATCGAACTTGTCGAGCAGGCTGATGCGCTTGTGATGCTGGATTGCGACCGTTTGCAGGGCTTCTACTTTGGTCGCCCCGTTCCCTCCGCCGAGTTTGAGCATTCGCTGTTCCCGCCGATCGGGCGCACACCAGGTGTCGGGTAGTCGGTGGTGTTCTGCCCCGCGCCGACTCAAGAGCGGGTATTGCGCCGATTGGATGAACGTGTCAGCGTCTGTGGCGCAATTACAGGTGCGATCGGGTGAATTTCGGCAGGATCGGCCGCCAGAAGGTCGATTCATTTCCGACAGGCACCAACGGTGTCGAGTGGGCAGGAGCGGTCGGAGCTGATGATGGGCACACACGACGATTCGGCGGACAGCGGGGGAATTCATGAGAGCCAGGCCGTGATCGGCCTGGCGGTAGCATTGGCACTCTTCGCGGTTGGGCTCGTCGCCACCCGCACCAGCGCCGGCATCGGAAGCGCGATCATGCTGCTGGGCGCCTGCATGTTCCTGATTGGCATTGTCCTGGTGATGCGGCGATATGAGAGCAGGCGCGATCAAGGCGACGGGGAGCCGCGGCGTCGAACGACGGCAGAGTCGGCAGTCGAAGACAGCACATTTGATCTGAGCAAGCGTCTCGGCCTTGTCGGCGGTGGGACGGCAGAAGCCGGACCGACGGTTCCCGCTCAAACGCGCCGCGGGAACGCGGGTTCCACGCCCTACGGCGAGCCGATTCCGAAGCATGAGTTCTGGTTGGCCGAGACGCCCGATGCCGGAGGCGGTGATCTGATCAGGGCTGCCGACTTCGGGACGTTCGTTGGTCGCCACGATGCGGTGCCGCAGTTGAAGCCATGGCAGGAACCCGAACCAGACACGGTCGCGGGGCATGAAACCCTGGGCC
>JBAXOQ010000131.1:0-10940 GCA_037133175.1 Actinomycetes bacterium | reverse complement strand
CCAGCCATCAAGAAAGCCGCCTGAACAGCATCCGGGGGTTTAATCGCAAGCTAAGGCAGAGGCGGATTACCGCCACTGCGAGTACGGCAACTGGTTGATACAGATGGTTGATAAAGCGAAGCCAGTTTCCGGTAGCCACTGATGGAAACGCTGCTGAGTTACCTACCATGCTTGCTTATTGACATTTTGCCGTGCTGGAGGGCCGCCCACTACGGCAACACGTGATGAAAGGCTTACAAAATCTGAAACCAAGAACCAGTGGTCTTGATGTTGGCGGGCCTCAGCGACGGTGGTCCTGGCGATTGCCCGCTCAAGTGTCAAGGAGGTAAGCCAACATTCCTGCGGGGACAGCCCATGCGCTGTCGGAGCTTGCGGTGTCGAGAACGGATCTCGTTACCATCACACCCCTCCACGCTGATGCGTCGACAGTTGCCGCTTCGCGTGCCCACCGACCGCTCTCCGTGTACTTTCCTTCCAGCGCCACACCGGCGAAGACTTCTGCAACGAAGTCGATCTCTTTCCGCGTTGGGGTGCGGGCGTAGAACAGTGAGTTATCGTCTTCCCAAGCCGCTCCATCAGCCAATGCGCGCCGACGAACAGCGGTTCCAATCTGCATTTCGGCCAGCGCCGTCACGTCGATGTCACGGCGATGGTTGTTACGCAGGTGCGCGAGCCGGGCGATTATTGGATCTATCGCGTAGATCTTGTCCTGCGCCTTCTCACGCGGAAGCCACAACTCTGCTGCTCTCTGGGGGCATGCCCAAATCAGGTAACCATCTCTGAGGTAGCCGATATGGCGCCGTACCAGTTCGTGTGAAATATCGAGTTCATCCCCGATACCGTTCATGCTGATCGGAGCGGAGATTCCCGCCATGATCCGCTCTAGCAGTGCGGCAGTCTTGGATGCACTGAGTTGACTATTGATGAACGCGTCCTTGAAGACAACGTTGAAGATGTCATCGACAAAGGATGGCGGCACGGTGTCGCCGTCCTTAGCTGCCGCGACAGCGACAGGAAAGCCCCCGTGCGATAGATACGTCTCAAACTGGTCAGCTAGGTTATCGATCCACGGCAATAAATCATTGAATCCGTCTCGCGCTGTGCGTCCGCGCATTCCCGACAAAGAGATCGGTGGGGCATCGGGTAACTCAGGGTCGAGCAGGCGCGCGAAGCTGCGGAACCCCATCGGCGGCAGCGTTTTGTCCCGGCGACTCACCTGACCTCGTCGTCCCGCAAGCACTCCCGAGGCCGCAGTCAACGTGGCGGCGTTAGATCCGGTCAGCACGACGGTCGCAGACCGAAAAGCTGGGTCGTTGTCGCGCAACCATTTGATCTGTGTTGCCCAGTCGCCAGTTACCGCAGTGATCTCGTCGAAAAACCAGTACCGAATGGTCCCTTCAGGCAGTCGTGGCAAGGCAGTGTTTTGTGCGACTGTCCGCAACTCCTTCGCTTCCCACCCGTCAGCCGCGATGCGCACGATGGATGTTCCGGGAACCCCGTCGGCGATAAGAACTTGGATGGCTTGCTTTATCGCGACGGTCTTACCGACCCGTCGAGGCCCGCGAAGAAGGTAGAGGCCACCCGGTTCAATGTCTTCAAGGCAGCCGGATCGATAGCCAAGCGCTCGATCTTCGACCGGTTGGAGATCAATATCGATTCTGGCCCAATCAGCGGTCCTCCACCATGGGTTGGAGCGTGCCAGCTCAGTTGCCATCTGCCCGATATGCGTTGCCACTTAGCACTCCTAGCCTGAGGTCTCATTGGCACAGTTGCACGCACCCCATGCAAGAAAGGGTACCAAATTGCATGATGGTCATGCAAGAAGGTACCCCTCCTGGGTTACATTCTTGGAGGCAGCATGGATCCTTGCTGAACCGTGTCGACGCGAATGGGAACCACGTTGGCCCTCGCGACCACCCGCCCCGGACTCCCGCAACTCGATCTTGAAGCCAGTAGTTTCGTCAAACTTTCATCACCACGCTTGCCGTACTGGGAAGGTGGCGATAGCTGCGGCAAGACATTGATACGCATGGTGGTAACTCATCGGCGTTTCCGCTGGTGACTAGCGGAAACCGGCTCTGCTTTATCAACCATCTGTATCAACCAGTTGCCGTACTCGGCCAGGTTGAGGGGGGTCCGGATTCCGCTGCAATGCAGAGCGGCCCCTGCCTTCCGACGCTGAGTTGGTCAGGGAACCATTCCCAGTGTTTCTTCGGAGTCTGGCCATAACTGAACGCCGAGTGCTTGTTCGGCTTTGGCAATTGTGTGCAGATCGGGAAAGGTTCTGCCGCCGAGGACGTCGTACAGAGTCGGCCGCGCAATTTCCAGCGCTTCTGCGGCGGCGGTGCGTGTCATTCCGGCGTTATCGATTGCCGAGTCCAGCGCTGACGCGATGTGGGCTGCGTACAACACTGACACCGGAGCATTCTTCTCGAACGGTCCGTTAGGCCACGCGCCACTAGGGGCGAGGTAGTCGCGTGGTGCTCCGACGAGCCCTCTTCGGATTGGCACGTACCCACCTTTTCACGGAATTGTTCGGAAACTTCCCGTACCGGCTATTGACACGGCGAATCATCCCGTGCCATTCTGTAGTTTATGAACAACGTTGTATAAGAACTACTATACACCATAAGGAGTGGTGATGCGGGAAACGGACGAAGGTCGCCGTGGGGGCAGACCAGATGGTGAGCGTCGACGCGATGCCGGTTGTCCGTCTGTGAGTGCGCGCTTATTTGGTGCGGCCTGTGCCTTCCTTGTGCTGCTGCGGCGAGTGTTGTGCTCACCGGTTCTGTCTGTTGCGGTCGTAGCGATCGCAGTGCAAGGTCGACTCAGTCTGCCCATGCCGGTTCTTGGAGAGGCGCTGCAGCATTCCCGGGCTGACTGCTGGCGATTGCTCGTGTGGCCGGGGGAGTGTGCCTGATGGATCGACAATCGCGCTCGATCGTCAGTGCGTTTCGCGCCCGGGTTGGGAAATGGGATAGAGAAAGTCCGCGAGTCGCTTGTCCAGCGGCGAGTTCTGGGAGAAACGAACACGCAACTTTGGGTCGTGTTGTTTCATATCGGCACCCCCGTCGCATTCTGAGCCACCGGTTTTCCGACAAAACGGTGGTCGACAGCCGAGTAATTCCTCGGGCCGATCTGCAGACCCATGAATTCACCATGTGCTGCATGCACTGCACAACAGAACGCAAACGACCCTACCGGGAAACGCTTGTCTCGATACCCGGAAGTCGCGGAAGGGCCGCAGGGAGTTCCATCTTGGGACTGCACCGGTCCACTCTGCCTACACGAATTGGGCCGACTGCTCGCTCTGCGGTTGTACTACGAAAGCTGGGACTTCACGTTCCCGGCATTGCCGATGCGAGATGTGCTCGTTGAGGCGGCGGCGATGCTCAGTAGCGACGACACAGCCCGCGAACTGACGCTCAGCGAAGCGCTGACGCTGGTCTCCTCACAGATCAGTGCGCTCGTCGCGTCAAAAGACTTGTCTTTCGGTTCGGCGGACAAACTGCTGACCGAGATGGGAAGCCTGGCCACGTATTTCCAGGATGGCCTAGGGGTTACTCGTGCCGTCGACGTCACCGCTGACGACCTCGATCGCTGGATTCATGCCCCAATAGGGCGCCAACGCCGAAAGGGACAACCGCCGTCCGCATCGACTCGATCGGCGCGCCGCAGTGCTGCGCGCGCACTGTTCCGGAGTCTGCGCCACCTCGGGTTCCAGGTCGGCGACCCAACGACAGACATTCGCATTGTCGCTCGGGCTGGCATCGACGTGCGGGCGTTGCGCGACGACGAATTGGGGCTGCTGGAGCTGGTGTGCTACCACGAACCGCCTTCGTCTCATCTTCGCGCGGTCCTGGCATTGACCGCTTCCGGCCTGATGCCAGCCGAGGCCGCCGAGATCACGATTTCAATGGTCAATCTCGAAGCGGGATCACTGCAGGCACCGGGCAGCACGAACCGGTTCGCGCGCACCGTGTACCTGTCCGCGTGGGCGAAGGCCGCGCTAGAGAAACGGATCGAATACCTCGTCGCTGAGGGGGCCGCCGACTCTGCTCACGTTGTCTACGGTGGCGCGAAGGCAGAAGGCCGGAATCCGAGCGCTGCCGTCGGCATGGCACTGACCACGCTTATGACCAGGGCCGGACTGCATCGTGAACCGGGTGTGCTCCCGCGATCCATCGCCGCCAACTACGCGGTACGCATCTGGGAGCACACAGCAGATCTGCCGTTGGTCGCGCGAGCCATGGGCATGCGCGACCTGAACAGGGTGGCCGATTTACTGAGCCTGCCGCACGCCAATGTTGGCCCCGGCGACGACGACACCAAGCGCATTCGCGCAAGCCTCGGGGCCAAGGTCCCGGCAGCTGCCGCGCACCCGCAGGGGCCGGTGGGCTGACATGGGAAAGAGCCGCGTCACCAGGAGCAACGGAGATAGTCAGAGCAAGAACCACAAGAAGCCGAAGAAGCCGAAGAAGCCCCGGAATGTCACGACCACGGCCAAAGACGGCGTGGGGGAGTTCGAGCGGGTCGAGGCTGCCCTCGACCAACCGACGATCTGGAAACTCGAAAGGGAACTGCCAGGACCGGCAGCGACTGGATCGCCCAGGAAGCTCCCCGAAATCTTCTACCCGATGATGGAAATCCTGTGTGGAGTCTTCGGCTCTTACCGCGGGGGGCAGTCCGCTCTCCAGTACGAGCCGACCTGGGAGTGGTTCTGTGACCTCATGGCCTACATGCACTGCAAATACAACCCTGACCTCGAGGAATACGACGTGGGCAAGCTCAAGGCCACCAATTGCCTGATCGCTGCGGATTGGGTGTACGCACGCGAGCACTGGTGCAAAGCGTATGTCCACAGGCTCGTGGAGATTGCCCGGGAGGATGCAGCCATGATCGCCCTCGAACTTGGCTACGCGGATCCGGACGAGCAAATCCCCAGCATGGTCGGTCGCGGGCTCATCAAGACCGGACCCAACAACCTGAGCCGGGGCCGCGCGATGTTCGGCGACGGCAAAGTTACCCGGGAAGTTGGGTGCCGACACCGTCTGCTGACCCCGGAAGAGGCACTCGCCTACCTCAGGCAACGACACCCCGAGAAGGAGCCGTCGAAAGACGACATTGAGAAGCTTCGCATGGCCTGCGTCGTCGATCGTTCCACAAAAGGCATGCTGCCCAAAGAAGAACTGAAGGGCGGAGCGTCGGTCTACAAGACGGGTAAGAAGGACCCCAAGACCAAAAGGAATGAAATCGTCATCGGCTACAAGACCGCATTCATCGGCGTGCGCGGAAACCACAGCAACGATGAGGTGATACTGGATGTTCGCCCAGTCGATGGCAGCGAGGCTGCCGTTGCTACCGACATGGCCATCGCGGCGAAACGACAATTGCCGGGTCTGCTGGCGTTGTGCTACGACGGAGCACTCACGGGCGTGTACTTGCGCTTGTTGGCGCGCGAACACGTTATCGGGATCTCACCCATCGCAGCGAAGAGCGTCACGAAGGATCGTCACGGGGATGACGTACGGACCGAGAAATCGGGATTCCTCGCGGTCATGAGCCACGACCGCGAAGGACACAAATGCGTACACACCTACCATCATCACGGTGGCGCCGTCGTTGAGGTTCAGTTGGATGCGAACGGGAAGCAAACCAAGCACTACCTTCCCGACCCCAAGATTGAACTCAGGACGTCCAGCAAACGGATCTACGTGGTGTACTACCCAACATGCACGATCAATCCGGACGTGCCCCCCATCAAGCTGCAGGAACTCCGATTCAACATCGCAGAGGACGAATTGGCGGGCGCGGTCGCCAACATCTCCGAGAACGTAAGGGCCTTGCCGCCAGGTTCGGATATTTACGACGCGGTGTACGGGTGGCGTGAGGCCGCGGAGAACTACAACCAACAATCGGACAACGCGAAGTACATGAACCGGGCAAGAGCGACCACAGCCGAGCGTGCCTACCAAGGGCAAGCCGCCCTGATGATCAACAAGAACGGGCTTGCCAGACGGCTGCACTATGAGCGGTTGGGGATGTCCCCGCCCGCCGAGACACGCATCAAGGGCAACTGGCCAACTGGCGATCTCGCTCCAGTCGCCTAACACAGAAGTCACAAACCAAGATCCACAACGTAGGCCCGGCGTAGTCCGAGGCCGATTTCGCATGACCGAAACTCGGACTCCGCACACAGGCAAGCCACGCTGGCAGCGGACCAAGACCATAAAGCACCAGATAAGCTAACGGCGGCAACGGAAACCACAAGTCCACTCCGCAATATGATCTTGCTTCGGAGTTCTCTTGCACGTTCTCTTGCTACCCCGCCCCGGTAGCTCAGTCGGATAGAGCGACCGCCTCCTAAGCGGTAGGCCAGCGGTTCGATTCCGCTCCGGGGCACAAGCGCGAGACTCAGCGAAGCCCATCTTTCTTCGCCCTGCATGTTGGGTAAACCGCTGAGGCACATTGTGCCTGGGTCGCCGGTCACGTACTGTCCAGCGGTGTGAACGTGCCGCTGCGTCACGCGGAGGGCCAACGATATGCGCTACTGCAGGATCCTGCTCGCCGTTCTGACTGCCGCGACGGTACTCGGCGGGGTTCCCTCGGCACAGGCTGCGCAAACCGCTCAGCGTCACAACCAGCCGACCTTCACCGCGGCGATCAAGGCGGGTCGCACGGCCGTGCGCGATGCGCTGACGGCGACGAAGACCACCTCGGCGTCGGTTGCGTTGGTGTCCAACGGCAAGACGGTGTGGAGCCAGACCTTCGGCCGGGTTGATACCGCTGGTAGCAAGCCCTCTCCCACCACCAAGTACGGCGTCGGATCCGTGAGCAAGATGGTCACCGCGATCGCTGTGATGCAGTTGGTCGATCAGGGGAGAGTCTCGCTCGACGCTCCGGTCGTGCGATATGTGCCGGACTTCTCGATGGCGTCGCCGCAGTACAAGCAGATCACCGTTCGAATGCTGCTCAACCATTCTGCCGGCCTGCCCGGCTCCGACTACGCCAACGGTGTCAGCAGCAAGCCGCTACCCGGCTACGTCAGCGGCGTCTTGGCCGGGCTGCGCAACTCTCACTTGAAGACCACCCCGGGCGCGATGAACGTCTACTGCAACGACTGTTTTACCTTGGCCGGCTTGGTGGTGGAACGTGTCTCTGGAGTGCCGTACGAGGACTATGTCGCCAGGAATGTCTTCGAACCGCTGGGTATGCGGCACTCGGTCTTCTCGACCTCGGTGCCGGCCCCGGGGAGTTTCGCGCCGGTCATCCAGGACGGGAGGGCCCAGCCGTTCGAGGTCGTCAACATCCATGCCTCCGGCGGCCTGCAGTCAACATCGGCCGACATGGCCCGGCTGGCTATGGTCTTCACCGGAAATGGGGTCGTCGGCGGCAAGCGGATTCTGTCAAGTTCGGCCGTGGGACAGATGGGCGTTGATCAGACGACCACCACACTGCAAGCGGGAGTCCCGAGCAGTTTCCGGTATGGCCTCGGCTGGGACACCATCGCAGACCCCGCCCTGAAGTCAGCCGGCGTGCGCGGCTGGACCAAAGGCGGCGACATCGGTCGGTACCACGCCGGGTTCGTGATCGCTCCGGATCAGAGGCTGGCCGTGGTTGTCGAGGGCGCCGGGAGGGGGTTCAGCGCGGACAGTGCCGAGACGATCGCCCAAACCGTGCTGCTGCACGCCCTGGTTGAGACCGGCGCCATCAGGGCGTTGCCCAAGCAGCTCGGCGGCGCGCCCCCAAAGAAGAAGGCGACCCGCGGGCAGATCACCAGGATGACGGGCATCTTCACGGCCCAGGGCGCGACGTTGCGGGTGATCGCGAGTAAGGGCCGGTCGCTGCGACTGGCGGTGCTGGCCGACGGCAAGTGGGCCACCCAACCCGGCAGCTTCCAGCGGCGCACCGATGGGGCGTTCTGGTCCGCCAAGTACCCCGGGAAGTCGTTCCGAGCGGTCAAGGCCTGGGGCCGCACCTACTTGGTCAAACGAAGCCTGGGGGGCACAGGGACGTACTACTCCGACCTGACTCTTGGCCAAAGGACCCGTTCGGTTGGTTCGTTGTCGCCAGCCTGGCAGGAGCGGGTGGGGCGCAAATGGTTGCTGGCCAACGAGGATCCGAGTTCCATCATGTGGTCGGGGGTCCCAGCCGTGCAGATCGCTGCCATCCCCGGCCTGTCTGGTTATCTGCTGGCAACAGGTGCGCTCGTCGAGTCCGTTCCATTCGCTGCCACGACCAGTGACACCCTCGGGACGATGTTCCTGCAAGTTCCGCTGCTGATGGGCCGGGACCTGTACGACCTCGACTTCTCCAGGCAAGGCCCGGATGAGTTTCTGTCGTTCGCCAGCAGCGTTCTTCGCCCTGCCGCGACGGTTCCCGACCTCACTGGTGGCACTAATCCGGTCACCATCGGCCCACGGGGCCTCGTGCAGTGGTACCGACTCCCCAGCGCTTCACAGTTGACCATCTCTGGTCAGGGTGACTGGAAGCTCTATAACCCGAATTTGTCGATGGTCGCCTCCGGTGGCGCAGCAACGACCACCACGCAGGCGCCAGCCGGGGCCTACCTGGCGTTGTTCGGTCCGGCGGGAAGCAACGTGACCGTCACCGTCGAGTAGCGCGTTCCAAGATTGGCGCCCGTGACGAGCTGTCTTTGACAGTCGGACACCATCGCTCTTGCGTGGCAGCCGCGACACACGTAGCGTCTGCCAGACCTCTCGCCTCTCGGCCCAGCGGCCGGAAAGGGTCATCATGACTGCCTCGCGCCACACCATCGCGGCGAACAACGCGCTCCAGAACGTCCTGCCTTTCTCCGACCTGACCGACTTCGACAATGCCCGTCGGGGTTTCATCGCCGACACTTCCCATCGCATCATCCGCAACCCGGACGGCACGGCATCTTTCGACCTCGACGCCTATGGGTTTGTGCGGGACGCTCCCGCACCGGACACGGTCAATCCGAGTCTGTGGCGGCAGGCGCAGTTGCTCGCCATCACCGGGCTGTTCGAAGTGGCCGAGGGGATCTACCAGGTCCGCAACTTCGATCTGGCGGTGATGACGTTCATCCGCGGAACATCCGGGTGGATCGTGGTGGATCCGCTGGTCACCGCGGCTCCTGCTGCGGAAGCACTGCGACTTGTCCGCGAGCATGTGGCGGATCTGCCGGTCGTCGCAGTCCTGTCGACCCACTCGCATGCCGACCATTTCGGGGGCATCGAGGGTGTCGCAACCCGCGCCGATGTCCAGGCCGGCCGGGTGCGGTACGTGGTTCCCGTCGGCTTCATCGAGGAGTCAGTGTCGGAGAACGTGCTGGCGGGCAACGTGATGGCTCGACGCGCCTCCTACATGTACGGCAATGCTGTCCCCGCGGGTCCAGACGGCTCTGTCGGCGCCGGGCTGGGGCCGTCGACAAGCACGGGTTCGATGGCCCTGTTCCCGCCGACCGACGTCATCGACCACACGGGGCAGGAGGTGACTATCGACGGCGTGCGGTTCATCTTTCAGTACACACCCGGTGCGGAGGCGCCAGCGGAGTTCTGCTTCTACCTGCCCGATCACAAGGCGTTGTGCATGGCTGAAATCACCTCGCACAACCTGCACAACGTGTACACGCCTCGCGGGGCGAAGGTCCGCGATGCGCTGGCGTGGTCCAAGCACATCTACGAGGCCCTGCTGCTGTTCGGCGACGAGACGGAAGTCCTCTTCGCCTCGCACCACTGGCCGACGTGGGGCAATACGCAGATACGACAGGAACTGATCGGCCAGCGCGACCTGTACCGCTTCATCCACGACCAGACCCTGCGGATGGCCAACCAGGGCTACGGCCCCGCGGAGATCGCCGAGATGCTCACTCTTCCCGATGCGATCGCCAACCGGTTCACCAACCGCGGGTACTACGGCAGCGTCAACCACAACATCAAGGCCGTCTACAACTACTACCTCGGTTGGTTCGACGCGAATCCGGCCAACCTTCATCCACTGCCCCCGGTCGAGGCGGGAGTGAAGTTCGTGGAGTACGCGGGCGGGGCCGATGCGCTGTTGGTGAAGGCACAGGCGGACTTCGAGGCTGGGGAGTACCGCTGGGTGGCCGAGGCGCTCAATCATCTGGTGTTCGCTGATCCACAGAACTCCGAGGCCAGAACTCTGCTCGCGCAGACCTATGAGCAGTTGGCCTACCAGGCTGAGTCGGGGCCGTGGCGCAACTTCTACCTGGCAGGGGCCACGGAGTTGCGGCACGGGGTGCGCGTGGTGGCCACGCCCAACGCAACCCAGCCCGGGATGGTCTCTTCGATCACCGCAGACCTCTTCCTGGACGCATTGGCCATCCGCCTCAACGGACCGAAGGCTGCCGGAGTGTCGGGCACCTTGCATATGTTCGTCGGGGATGAGGGGCACACGTTGGAACTGAGCAACGGCACACTGCATAACCATCCGGGGACTCCTGGCGCTGCCGACGCCACGATCCGGATGACCCGGTCGGCTTTGGACACGATCCTGATGGGAGGGTCCATTCCCGAGTTGGCCCTTGCTGGCGAAGTCGTGGTGGAAGGCGATCTTGCAACAGTTCAGGGGTTGTTGCAGAACCTGGATGACTTCGAGTTCTGGTTCCCGATCGTGACGCCGTGAGCCGGATTCGCCTGACGACGACTTGGTCTTCAGCCGCTGGGCAGCGCTGACCTACAACTCGGCCACCAGGCCCGCGAAACCTGACTCGATGCACTCCGCGAGGTGATCGGGGTCGGGGATGATGCCCGCGTCGGTAGCGATGCCGATACTGACCTCGCCGTTGTAGCTGAAGATGCACAGTCCGATGCTCTGGTCCGACGAGGTGGGTACCCATCCGAGGAGTCCGGCCACTTGCTGCCCAGCCAGATAGATCGGAGCCCGGGGTCCGGGAACGTTGGTGAGCAGTCCCACTGACTTGTTCGCCAGGTAGC
>JBAXOQ010000130.1:0-11021 GCA_037133175.1 Actinomycetes bacterium | reverse complement strand
CGTCGGCACCCCGGTCGGTCACCTGCCCGTCACCGTGATGTCCTTCCTGCTCGTCACCGGCGACCTGGCCAAATAGAACGCACGCATGCTGAGCCCCCTCCAGACTCCCACGATCGGACGAGCACCGCTTCGTTCATTGAGTGCGGAGTTGTGGCCCAATTCGATCATGAAAAGTGGGCCACAACTTCGCAGTCAACGGCGGGGGCTAGAGCAGGCCGACGGAGGTGAGCCAGGCACTCGCGACGTCGCGAGGGTCCTTGCGTTCGATGTCCACCTGGGCGTTGAGGTACTGCAGGTCCTTGGTCGTGAGCTTGGCCGACACGGCGTTCAGCAACTCGGTGATCTGAGGGGTATTCACGCTGGTCTTGACGACCGGAACCACGTTGTCGGCCGGCTGCAGGTGTTTGTCGTCGACCAGAACCACCAGGTTGTTGGCAGCTACGAGTCCAGAAGATGACAGCACCAGACCGAGTTGGATCACGCCCTGCTGCAATGCCTTGACTGTCAGCGGCCCGCCCGTATCCAATGACACGAAACCGGCGAACTTAACGCCGTACGTGGTCTGAAGTCCCGGCTGGCAATAGGGGCGAGTCGGGCAGTCCGGTCCGGCACCCAAAGTCACCGCATGGGTTTGCGAGAACGGGCCAAGCTGCGAGAGGGTCACCAACTTGTTCGCCGCCGCATATTCGGGCAGCACCGCGAAGGCGTTCTGGTCCTGCGCCGCCGATGGCGTCAGCACGGTCAGTCCGCGCGGTCCAGCGAGCTGCTGAGCCGCCGCGTAGGTGGCGGCGACATCGTTGGACGCCGGAGTGGTCGAGTTCGGGCCGTTGACCTTGGCGTTCAGAAACGTAGTGAACGTCGCCAGGTAGTCGGGGGTGATCTGCAGTTGTCCCTTCTCCAACGCCGGCTCGACGATCTCGCGGCCACTGAGTTCCTTGACCGCGGCAGGCACACCCGCATTGCTCAGAACGAGCGCATACATCTGCGCGACGATGCGACTCTCGGTGAAGTTCGTCGCGCCAATCAACAGCCCGGAATCTCCGAGCGAACACCCGGACATAGCAAGGCAAACCGCGACGACGGCCACCACCGCACAGGCAAACCCTCTCGTCTTTGCACCCGAAAAGCCGCCTAAAACCGCTCTGCCCGGCCCGGAAGGCGGCTTTTCGGGTGCAGAGACGGCAGGTTTTGGGCGGCTCATGACGCGGCCTCCAACGCTTTGTCCTGCTCGCGCAGGCCCTTCGGCGTCGCCAGGCGCTGAACCAGCGCGAGCACCAGGTCAGTAACGACGGCCAATACCGCGGTCAGGATGGCTCCGACGAACAGCAGAGTGTTGTCCTGGATCGCGAAACCCTCCAGCACGTACACCCCAAAACCGCCACCGCCGACGAAGGCCGCCAGCGAAGCGGTGGCAACAACCTGCACCGTCGACGTGCGAATGCCGGCTGCGATGAGCGGCACCGAATTGGGCAACTCCACTCTGGTCAGCATGCTCATGCCACGAAAACCCATTCCGCGAGCAGCGTTGCGAACTTCATCATCGACGTCCCGCACCGCAATGTAGGAGTTCGTCAGCAGCGGCGGTATCGCGAAGACAATCAGCGCCACGCACACCGAACCGTTTCCTACCCCGAATATCCACCAATCCGAGGCTGCCAGGATCATCAGGATTCCGAACGTCGGGACCGCGCGACCAATGTTGCCGGCACTGACGGCCAACCAGGCGGCCTTGTTCTTGTGCCCCAAGACGACGCCGAGCGGCAGCGCGATCACCATGGCGACAACCATCGCAATGAATGAGATCGCGACCTGCTGCCAGAATCGAACCGGAATCCCATTCGGCCCGGACCAGTGCGCCGGGTCGGTGAAATACGACCACACGCTCATGCCGACTCCCGACGAGAACGGGCCCATGGAGTGAGCAGCCGCTCAGCAATCTGCAGCAGCACCTCCACCACGATCGCCAGCAAGACGCAGGCAATAGTCGCAGTCATGATCTGCGCGTGCCAGAAATTCTGCAGGAAGCCGCTGTAGATCAGCGACCCGAAGCCGCCGTAGCCAACCAAGGCACCGATGGTCACCAGCCCCACGGTCGTCACCGCGGCAACCCGGATTCCGGCCAAGATGGTGGGGGTCGCCAGCGGAAACTCGACCTGCAGCAGGATCCGACTCTTGGAGAACCCCATGCCTCGCGCAGCATCCACGGCTTCCCCGGGCACACCCTTGAGTCCGACTACCGTGTTTCGCAGCACGACCAGCAGTGCGTAGATGGCCAGCGCCACAACTACCGTCCACGGCGACAGTCCAAACAGCGGCCACAGCACCGAGATCAGGGCCAGCGACGGAATCGTGTACAGCACCCCGCTGACGGCCAGCACTGGCCCTTCCAACCGCGGGTATCGCCGCACCAGCACGGCCAGCGGTAGCGCAATCACAACCGCGAGCAGCACCGCGGTCACAGTCAGCAGCACGTGCTCCTTGCCCGCCTGCATGAGCTGATCGATGTGACTCGTGACGTAACTCCAACTGAACCACGGATTCGGCGCCGGCACGATAACCTGATCGGCAGCAGCCTGCAGGTGCGCTGCCCAGTCCATACCCCGAAGCTAGCGGAATCCGCGCCGCAAAGCGCGAAACAAACCCGCAACTCAACGAATCAACAAATGGACCCGGCGCCAGACTCGCCTCTCTGGTTGTGCGCCCGCACCGGATTTGCGGTTTCATGGAGCCCATGAGCACGAGCGAGCCCGAACCAATGATCCGCTTCGAGGCGGCGTCCAAGACGTACCCCGACGGGACCCAGGCGGTGCACCCACTGACCTTGGACATCCGCCAGGGCGAGGTCGCTGTGCTTGTCGGTGCATCTGGCTGCGGCAAAACGACAACCATGCGCATGGTCAATCGACTGCAGGAACCGACTTCAGGCCGGGTCGTGGTCGGCGGCCGTGATGTGATGACCGTGGATCTGAAGGAACTCCGGCTCGCCATGGGGTATGTCATCCAGCAGATCGGTCTGTTCCCCCACCTGAACGTTCGAAAGAACGTCGCGACCGTGTGCAAACTGAGCGGCTGGAGCAAGTCCCGCACCAACGATCGGGTCGATGAGATGCTCGAGCTGGTGGGTCTGCCGGCGGCCGAGTTCGGAGATCGCTACCCGCACCAACTGTCCGGCGGCCAACGTCAGCGTGTCGGAGTGGCGAGGGGGTTGGCGGCCGATCCGCCGGTGCTGCTGATGGACGAGCCTTTCGGGGCCGTCGACCCGATCGCCCGCGGGCACCTGCAGGAGCAGTTCCTGGCGCTACAGGCCAAGGTTCGAAAGACAGTCATCATCGTGACTCACGACATCGACGAGGCGGTCCGCCTCGGCGACCGGATCGCCGTCATGCGCACCGGCGGCTACCTGGAGCAGTTCGCCACCCCTGCCGAAGTGCTGGCGCGACCAGCCAGCGAGTTCGTCGCCGAATTCACCGGGACCGACCGCACCCTCAAGCGGTTGGCCGTGACGCCAGTGGAATCGGGGGAACTAGAGCCCGCGGGCCCTGACGCCGAAGACCTGCTCAACGTGCCCGCCAATGCATCGCTTCGTGACGCTCTGGCAGTACTGCTGGATTCCAAAGCTGGCCGGGTATCTGTCGGTACCCCTGGACGTCTGGACGGCGTACTGACGATGCAGGGCGTCTACCGCGCTCTACGCACCGCCACGGACGAGTTGCCGGTCGAATCCGACGCTGTCACAACCTGAACCAGTTGGCGAAAGCGGAGTTCCACGGCCCCCGACGGAGCCGGGAAATCAAGGAAACAGCAAAATCCAAGTCCGGCTTTGGTGCGCCGAGCACCGGAAGTGACCCAAAAGGCGAAGTGTTCGGGCCACAATGAAGCATGGATGTTCTGCTGGTTGAAGACGACCCCGCGATTGCCGCTAGCGTCCGCGACGGTTTGGTCGCCAACGGGTACAGAGTCAATTGGGTGGCCACCGGCAGGGCCGCACTTGCTGCGGTCGAGTCAAACCCCATCCCCGAGATCGTGCTGCTGGACCTTGGACTGCCCGATATCGACGGCCAAGACGTCTGCAGATCCATTCGGGCGGATTCCAGCGTGCCAATTATCGTGATCAGTGCACGAGGAGACGAGGTCGACAAGGTCGTCGGCCTTGAACTCGGCGCGGATGACTACCTAGCGAAGCCGTTCGGAATCCGCGAATTGATCGCCCGGATCCGCGCAGTTACCCGTCGCAGTGCCACAGTCGCCACCGAAATCCATGAGCCCGCGGCCAACATGACCACCGGCACGACCACAGGCCAGCAACGAATCAAGAACCTCGTCATCGACCGCCGCGCCCAACGCGTACACATCGACAACGTCGAAATCGCTTTGACGGCCAAGGAATTCGCGCTGCTGAGCTTCTTGGCCGAGGACCCGGGCTCGGTCTGCCGACGAACCGACATCATGAGCCAGGTCTGGGACACCAACTGGTACGGCCCGACCAAGACCGTGGACGCGCATGTCGCCTCGTTACGCAAGAAGATGGGCAGCCCCACCTGGATCGAAGCAGTTCGAGGCGTCGGCTTCCGCCTCGGTGGACCGCAGTAGCGTCCGAAGCACCGGAACGGTCCGACGAGGGCTGCTAGGTTCGGCACCATGTTCGGACGAGGCAAGCACGCGCAAAAGGATCTGCTCGAGAACGGCCAGCTCGCTGAGGCGACGATCCTAGAAGTCACCTTCGGTCGGTTCGTACGTAACAAGAATTCCGGAGTCGGCGGCTCCCATGCCGAGCTGTCCGCTTCACAGACCCTGCGACTGCGCGTTGCTCCGAGTGCCGGCAGCCCCTACGAGACCACTTTGAAGCTCGGCAGCAACGACACCAAGGTGCCAGCACAGGTCGGGACTCGTTTCAATGTGCTGGTGGACCCGACGGACCCGCAGCACGTGGCGCTGCCGCCGGATCCGGCGTTTACGCTGCCCGGCGGTGGAACCTGGACCCCCAACAGCGGCACGGCAGGCACGCTCTCAGAACTGGCGAACAAGGGCGACGCGTCGGCGATGATGGCCTACCTTGACACAGTCCGAGTGGATCGGCCCCCGGCCTCCGCGCCAGCCGAGTCCGCGCCCGCGGATCCGGTGAAACAACTCGAAGATCTCGCCCGGCTACGCGACTCGGGCATCCTTACCGAAGCGGAGTTCAGCGAGCAGAAGGCCCGAATTCTGGGCAACCTGACCTAGACCCCACCCTCTTGAGCACGCGCTCGCGGCCATGCCGGCATGCGAAACCGGTGAACGCGCAAAACGGACCTGAGTCGACCGTGTCCTGGGCGAGAAACGGAAGGATCGGCTAAATACGGTAGGGGTTGTGACCCCTGACGCAGTCACTGCGCAGAAGCCTCAACGCACCTTCGCCGGGCAGCCGCGGGCATTGAGCACGCTGTTCTTCACAGAAATGTGGGAACGGTTCTCGTACTACGGCATGCGGGCGATCCTGGTGTTGTACCTGACCGCTTCGATCACCAGCGATGGTCCGGGCGGTCCCGGATTGGGCATCGCCGACGGCACCGCGATCGGCATCTACGGTGCCTACACCGGTTTGGTGTTCCTGACCCCGATCGCCGGCGGTTGGATTGCCGATCGACTGCTCGGCGCGCGCCGGACGGTGCTCTACGGGGGCATCGTCATCGCCCTCGGCCACTACTGCATGGCGACCCCGGTCAGTGGACTGTTCTGGTTCGGACTGTTGCTCATCGCGTTGGGAACCGGCCTGCTCAAGCCCAACATCTCGGCGATGGTCGGCGATCTGTACACCGAGACAGACATCCGTCGTGACGCGGGCTTCTCAATCTTCTACATGGGCATCAACATCGGGTCGTTCCTGGCGCCGCTGCTGACTGGCTTCGCGGCGAACCGGTACGGGTTCCACTGGGGATTCGCCATTGCCGGCATCGGCATGACCCTCGGGGTCATCCAGTACGTCGCTGGCCACCGACGGCTGCACGGCGTCGGCGACATCGTGCCAAACCCCGCCTTGACTCGCGACCGGGCGATGTTCGCCGCGATGCTCGGTGCGGCGGTCGCCTTCGTCGCGGTGGTCACCGGCGTTCTGATGGTGTCCATCGGGGAGGGCGTCGCGAACGCTGTCCCATCGGCCATCACCATCCTGATCCTGATCATGCCGATCTTCTACTTCCGGCAACTGCTGCGCAACCGCGACCGCACGCCGATAGAACGAGACCACGTCAAGGCGTTCATTTGGGTGTTCCTCGGTGCCGCAGCGTTCTGGATGGTCTTCGAGCAATCCGGCTCGACTCTGACGTTGTTCGCTGAGCAGGTCACCGACCTGCATGTGTGGGGTTGGGAGATGCCCGCCGGGTGGATGCAGTCGGTCAATCCCCTGTTCATCATCATCTTCGCCCCGGTATTCGCCGCGTTGTGGACCAAATTGGCGAACAGGGCACCGCGTACTCCGGTGAAATTCGCCATCTCCCTGATGGGCGTCGGGTTGTCGTTCCTGATCCTCATCCCACCGATGGCCGACTACCAGAACAGCGGGGAAGAAGCCGCCATGTGGTGGCTGATCTGCACCTACCTGATCCAAACGTGGGCTGAACTGCTGCTGTCGCCTCCTGGGCTGTCTGCTACCAGCAAGCTCGCTCCTGTCGGCGGCAGCGGCCAAATGCTGGCGCTGTGGTTCTTGGCAACCTCGGTCGGCACCAGCGTCGGAGGCCAAATCGGTCGCTTGACGGTCAACAACCCGGTGAACACCTTCGCCGTCTGCGCGGCGATCACCATAGTTCTTGGGGTCCTGCTGCTGCTGGTGCGCAACCGAATCAGTGCCCTCATGCATGAAGTTCACTGACGGTTCTCGGCCCCTCACTGCCAGTCACACACTGTCACCATCACAGACCGACGTCAGAGTCCGCCTTGAGGATTGCTTGATGCTGCGCGCCCACAGTAGTCACAACAACAAAACCTCCACCGCAGACGCAAAACCGAAACGAGGAATCATGCGTTCTCTCAAGTCCACCGCCGCAACGGCCACCCTGGTGGCCGCAGCAGCCGCGGCCATCGTGCTGGGGCCCGTCGCCGGGGCCAACGCGGTCGTCAGCGGTCCCACCGCACCGGCCGGCCTGACTGTCACCCGCACCGCGGGCGCCGAGGCCAACCTGACCATCAGCTGGAAGCCGGTCACCGGCGTCGATCACTACACCGTGATCGTTCGGGAAGGCGCCACCGAGCGCCAGTACGTCGTTCCCGCTGGCCAGACCACCTACGCCTACTCCTGGGTGGACGCCTGCAACCGCGGCGCCGTCCGGGTCAGCGCAGTGTTCGCCAACGGCGGGGTCGCCACCACCGGTGACACCCCGATCGCTGCCTTGGCGCCGGCCGGCATCACCGCGCCGACGTCCAGCCGGGTCGAAAGCGGCCGAGGCGGCAACGTCACCTGGGCAGCGCCAACAACCGCCACCATCGGCGGGGTCGACGGCTACAAGGTCGACATCGTCCAGGTGTCGAACAACCAGGTCGTGCAGACGCGCATCTCTCCCGATGCCTCCGAGCCGATCTCCGGGCTGGACCCATCCCGCGTCTACGCGGCCCGCGTCACGCCATTCAACCGGTTCGGCCGGTGCGCCACCAGCTCGATTCTGATGGGCAACCGCATCCCGACCGCCCCACTCGGACTGGCCGTACAACGGCCGAACTCGGGCAGCGACAACATCACCGTCACCTGGCGGGCGCCGTTCTGGGCCGGTTACGGTCCGGTCACCGGCTACAAGCTCGGCTACGGCACCGGTCGGGTCGAGAAGTGGGTCAGCGTCTCCGGCACCCAGATCTCGCTCAACCTGGACCGCAAGAAGAGCTGGATCTTCCAGATCAAGGCGATCTCCTCCGACGACATCGGCTTGCCGGGCAAGGCCATCCGGATCTCCCGTGAAGGTGCCGACTCCAATCCTCAGGCCGACCCGAGGATCGCAATCACCGATCGTGGTGCCGGACTTATCCAGACCACCTTCGACTCCCCGGTCGGCACCAGCCGCACCTACCCGCGGATCGCCATCGCCATCACCCCGGCAGCCGGGGGAACCACCTTCACCGACACTCAGAACATCTCGGCCGGCACCGCCACCGTCCTGTTCAGCACCGTCCCCTGCGGGTACTACACGGTCACTGTGACCGGCAGCGGAACGGCAGCAGGGTCTCGGGTCTTCGCCACCAGGGCGATCAGCCGCTGCGGCATCGGTCCTTCGCAGCAGCAACGCGACTAGCCACTTGGGGAACCTCCCATCCCCTCCGCAACACCCGCCCTCACCCAGGGCAGACAGTGCCAGCGAGTCTCTACCGGCTTGCTGGCACTGTTCGTTGTGCGGGGTCTGTTCTGGTGGCCGCAGGCGCTCACATCGGATCGACCCAGGCGGCCGGATCAGCGGTCAGGTCAGTCACCGCCGGCGGCAGTTCCCCTGCGACCACGTCGGCCAGCGAAACGTGATCCAGGACACCGCGCAGGCTGGCCCTGACAGCGACCCAGACCTGCTCCAGAGCCGCTGAGCTTCCGTCGTAACGAACCGCCCCCGGCCGCTGGTCCCGGACCCAAGCCAGCGGGCCATCCACCGCCCGAATCACATCGGCCAGCGAGATCTCCGACGGTTCGCGCTGCAGTTGATAGCCGCCCTCGGCGCCGCGCTTGCTGCGAATCAGACCGGCGCGCCGAAGGTCCGACAAGATCGCTTCCAAGAACTTCACCGGAATGGACTGAGCCGTCGCAATCGCGTCAGTCTTGACGATCGCCGGATGGGCAGCCGCGAGTTCGATCGCGGCCCTCACCGCATAGTCGGCCCTGGCAGAAATACGCATGGCCACATTCTGCGCATACTTGCACCCGCTGATGCGCGGACACACCCGCCAAACCGTGTCGTCGGTGGCGGACAGGCCCTCCCCGCGGCTACTGCCACCTGGTCTGCGCCGACAGCACGCGGCCTGCCGAGGCGATCGCCTGGTCGCGGGGCAGTCGGCCCTGCCGGATCGCCCGCTCGATCGCGCGCACGGCTTTCATCGGATTGCCGGTGTTGATCAGGGCGAAGTCACAGCCGGCGATCAAGCTGCGCACCGCGGCCTGTTCCGCCGTCTGATGCATGGCAGTTGTCACCGCGCCCATGGTCAATGCGTCCGTGATGATCAGCGTGTCACTACCAGCCGCCTTGCGCAGGTACGCCATCGCCCGCTTCGACATGGTCGCCGGGGTCCCCGGTTCCGTCAGACCTGGCACGATTAGATGTCCGACCATGACGGCGGGCACCCCCGCGGCGAAAGCCGCGCGGAAGGGAACCTCATCCCGGACCAGCATCTGCGACCAGCGCGGCGTGCGGCCCGATCCGACGTGGGTGTTTGCCGCCGACCCATGGCCGGGCCAATGCTTGGCGACACTCATGACGGAACTGTCGGACAAGCCCGCCATCCATGCTGTGGCGAACGTGGCGACCCGGCTCGGATCGGTGCTGAACGCACGCCCTTCGCCGTAGATGTAGGAACGACGAATCCCGACGTCGGCCACGGGCGCCAAGGAGACGTTGACCCCCAGCCGACGCATCCCCGATCCATACCTGCTGGACAACTCACGAGCAGCGGCAGGCGTCATCGACGAGCCGACCTTGCGAGCCGAGGGAAGCGGCCCGAGCAGGCGGGTCAGCCGCTGCACGCTGCCGCCCTCCTCGTCACTGGAGACCAGGATCCGACCGTCGGGAGAGGCCGCGCGGATTGCCGCGATTTGGTTGCCGAGCGAGCGGGAAGGACTGCCGAACAGCACGATTCCGCCGACTCCTGCCCGCGCCCACGGCTGAGCCTTAGCCATCGAACCCATGTCGACGCCAGCCAAGACCAGCTCGCTAGCCAGCTCCCGATCGGTCCAGCTCGCCGGATTCGACCTGCTGTTCGGTACCACCCGAGCTGTCGGCAGCCCACCGACCTGCCGCTCCGGCGGCGCCCCGACCGGCGCCGCCTGCACGCTGGCAGTCGAGACCAGACCGGCCGACAGCAACACCGCGACAGCTGCTGCCGCTACGACCGCACGACTGCCCGAACCCGAACTAAGCGAACCCGATCGAAGCACTCTAAGACGCATCCGCCCGACTGTAGTTCACGGGCACCACTGCTGCCACTAGAACCGGCGGAACCCGAACCGATCCCCCCGCCGCCGCAAGAACTCCGCCGACGCCCACCCTGCCGTTGACCCCGCGTCAGGGTGATTCGCTGGAGGACGGGGACTTGGTCGGAGTCGAGGACTGAGACGTGGTCGACGTCGTCGATGGAGTTGCCGTAGGCGATCCGAGCGCGGCCTTCGACGCCGCGGTGCAGGCGCTCTCCAACGCCCGACCTGCCCCACCCGTGCGCCGGAGGAGTACCCCAGCGACGACGAGCAGGCCATAGCGACCAAAGCCCAGTTCAGCGCTCAAGCAACGGCGTTCAATATTCAAGACGGCGACGAACCTGTTGCGCCAACTGCTCCCCGAACTCACGTTCAACCAAATGGAGGGCAAGGTCCAGCCCGCTGGTGACCCCGCCACAGGTGATCAGAGAACCGACGTCCACAACCCGCTCATCCACCACCTCGGCGCCGGTTCCGGCCAAGTCCTGGCGGGCACTGGCATGCGTGGCGGCCCGGCGAGTCCCGATGACCCCGGCATGGGCAAGCAACATCGCACCGGTGCACACGCTGAGCATGGTGGTGCCAGCATCGGCCTCCGCCTCGAGTAGCGGCAGCCAGTCTCCTTGTTGGACCTGCGTCCAGGCACCCTGACCGGTCCGGTCCAGCCACCTGCCGCCGGTGACGAGCAGCGCCTGGAACGCGCCAGCCGAGTAGCAACAGTCCGGCACTATGCCGACCCCATGGCTGGCAGTGACAATCGCCTGCGGTTCCCGCGTGACCAAGTCCGCCTGCAGATCCGCCCCGAACGAAGCCGCTACCCGGAACACCTCCAGCGGCCCGATCGCATCGAGCTCGTCGAATCCGTCGTAGATGATGATCCCTATACGCACGGCGG
>JBAXOQ010000129.1:0-11057 GCA_037133175.1 Actinomycetes bacterium | reverse complement strand
AGGTGCCTGAGGCGACGCCATCATTGACCCACACCCAACCCCCGCCGAACCCGACGGTGTATTGCTGCAGCACCCCGTCGAGCTCCAGGTCGACGTTCCACCGCTGGGTCCGTTGTTGTTGAGTGCGGAGTTGTGGCCGTTTTTGATCACCAAAACCGGGCCACAACTTCGCACTCAACGTGGATGCCGAGCCGTTGTCGGTGCTGTTGTGGTGGTCGGGGGTGACGCGACAGCGGAAGGGGTGGTCGGTGGTGGCGCCGGTCAGCCCGGCGGTCGCCAGTTCGGCAGCGGGGGCGGCCGAATCCGGCTCCGCCGGTGCGAGCCCAGTCGGCAGGATGACCGAAGCAGAACCGGAACCATCACCGGTCCACTCGACCAGCACCGCTGCTTCCACCGGCGATCCGGCCGCGGTCCACTGCCAGTCGGTGCGTTCGGGCAGAGCCCGGACGTTGCGCCAGCCCGTCGGAGCGAGTCCCGCCCACCTGGCACCGCCGCGATCGACCGCGGCCATCGCGACGCTGGCCGCGACCAGGTGCCGCGACCGGGAATCGTCGTCAGGGCCAACACCGACGAGTAACTCCGGATGCAGGTCCAGGAAGTCCGTGGTCGTCGCCCCGGCCAGGAAGGCGTCCGACTCCAGAATCGCCACCAGCGCATCCCGGTTGGTGGTGATGCCGGCAATGTCGCGGGCTCGCAGCCTGGCCGCCAGTCGCTTCGCCGCCCGCTCACGGTCCAGGTCGGCGACGATTATCTTCGCGATCATCGGGTCGTAGTACTGAGTGACCTCATCACCGGCCGTCACGCTCAGTTCCTCGCGCGCACCGAACCAGGCGTCCGGGTTGATGTCGCCCGGTTCGGAGAATGCAACGACCGTGCCGGTGCTCGGCAGGTAGTCCGCCGCCGGGTCCTCGGCGTACAGCCGGACCTCGATCGCGTGGCCCTGCCGTGAGATCGAATCCTGGCTGATCGACAACCGCTCGCCCGCAGCGACCTCGAGTTGCAGGCGGACCAAGTCCCGGCCCAGCACGACCTCTTCGGTCACCGGGTGTTCGACCTGCAGACGGGTATTCATTTCTAAGAAGAAGAACTCCTGAAACTCGCCCTCCCCGGCCACTAGGAACTCGACGGTGCCAGCACCTACGTAGCCGATGGACTCAGCCAGCGAGGTCGCCGCGGCATACATCTTGTCCAGCGTCGCCGGTGTGGTCCCAGGCGACGGCGACTCTTCGATGATCTTCTGGTGTCGCCGCTGGATCGAGCACTCACGTTCGTACAGATGCACGACGTTCCCGTGCATGTCTCCGAAGATCTGCACCTCGACGTGTCGCGCCCCGATGAGCGCCCGTTCGAAGAAGACCGTCGGATCGCCGAACGAAGATGCCGCTTCCCGCCGCGCGCCAGCAACCGCGTCCAACACCGCAGAGGCGGACTCGACCATCCGCATGCCCTTGCCGCCACCGCCGGCGGAGGCCTTCACCAACAGCGGGAAGCCCACCTGGCCGGCGACCGTGAGCAACTCCTCATCGGTGACCTCAGCCGCGATCTCGGCACCGGGAACGAGAGGTACTCCAGCGGTGGCCGCGATCCGTTTGGCCTCGACCTTCAATGCCATTGCCCGGATCGATGTCGGCGTCGGTCCGACCCAGACCAGACCGGCGGCCTCGACCGCTTCGGCGAAGTCGGGGTTCTCGGACAGGAACCCATAGCCCGGGTGAATCGCGTCTGCGCCGGACCGGCGAGCGGCGTTCAGGATCTTCTCGGTGTCCAAGTAGGACTCGGCGCTGGTTGTCCCGCCTAGCGACACTGCCACGTCAGCCGACCGGGTGTGCAGCGCATCCCGATCCGGGTCGGAGAACACCGCGATCGTGGTGATTCCCATGTCCTTGGCGGTCCGGAAAGCGCGACAGGCGATCTCGCCGCGGTTGGCCACCAGCAACCGCCGGATTGGCCGGGTCGGCGTTGCATCACGGTCGACGTCAGGACGGTCGTCCACAAAGGTGCCTTTCACCCAGACACCCTCGGGTTGCCCGCCGCCGTAGGACACCGATGTCTGTCCGGTAGGCCAATGGTCCGCTGCGGCACCCAGGTTCGGGTCCCCGTCCTCGCCGGCGTCACGTTGCGCCGCTTCGCGTTCGCGCTGGGCCTTCCAGAAGTCGTCGGCGGGGACCAGGTTCGGGTCCTGTGGATCGCCAAATGCCGGACCTTCAGTCATCGCGACTCCCATCCCGTCACATCCGACCACCCGTACCCGGAACACCTGCCGGAATGTCCGAGGTTGCTTCCGGGGTTCCGGCGATCAGCCGGATTCAGATGAAGGTGACCTGTCGGCCACAGCCTCCCCCTCGTATCGCCGAGCGGTGCAGGAACCTGGGTACGTCGGTGAAAATGCGCCGCAGAGGGGCCGATTCTCACCGACCAATCCATCGCGACCACGCCCACTCCGATGTCCACGCCCACGCTCACTCCCATGTCCACGCCCACTCTCACTCCTACGCCCATGTCCATGTTCGCCCGTTCACTACATCCGGAAGACGCCGAATTGGCCGCCGCCGAGCCCGCCAGCGCCCGCCGCCAGCGCCCCCGCGTTGCTCGCACCCACTCCGTGAATCGGCCCGCTGTGAATCGCGGACAAAGCCAGCGACAGTGCCGACCGGGTGTCGCGCGGGTCGATGATCCCGTCGTCCCACACGCGTCCAGTGGCGTACAGCGCGGTCGACTCGTATTCCACCTTGTCGGCGAAAGCGGCTGCGAACGGAGCGAACGCCTCTTCGTCGAACACCTGCCCGGCTCCCTCGGTCTTCTGCCGGGCAACGATCGTGAGCACTCCCGCGAGCTGTTTGGGGCCCATCACGGCGATCCGGTGATTCGGCCAGGTGAACACGAACCGCGGGTCGTATGCCCGTCCGCTCATGCCGTAGTTGCCGGCACCGTAGGACGCGCCCATCATCAGTGTCAGGTGCGGAACAGTGCTGTTGGACACGGCGTTGATGAGCTTGGCGCCGTCCTTGATGATGCCGCCCTGCTCATACCGAGTGCCGACCATGAAGCCGGTGATGTTCTGCATGAACAGGATCGGAACTTCCGCGCGGTTGCACAGCTGGATGAATTGCGCGCCCTTCTCGGACTCTTCGCTGAACAGGATGCCGTTGTTGGCCAGAATCCCGATCGGGTAGCCGTTCAGGTGCGCCCAGCCGGTCACCAGAGTGGTGCCATAGAGGGCCTTGAACTCCTCGAATTCGCTTCCGTCCACAATGCGGGCGATGACCTCACGCGCCTCGAACGGGACGCGGATGTCGGCGCTGGCGATCCCGAGCAGTTCCTCAGCGTCGTACTTCGGCGGAACCGGCGCCCGGTTCGGCCCCGGCCCGGCCTTGTGCCAGTTCAGGTGTGCCACGATGTCCCGGCCGATTCGCAAGGCATCGGGTTCATCAAGGGCTAGGTAGTCGGCCAGACCCGAGATCCGCGAGTGCATGTCGGCGCCACCTAGGGTCTCCTCGTCGGCGTCTTCGTCGATCGCCATCTTGACCAACGGCGGCCCGCCCAAGAATACCTTCGCGGCGTCCTTCTGCATTACCACGTAGTCGCTCATACCGGGTACGTATGCCCCGCCAGCGGTGCTGGAGCCGAACACCAAGGTGATGGTCGGGATGCCGGCGGCCGACAGTTGGGTGAGGTTCTTGAAGCTGGCACCGCCGGGTACGAAGATGTCGGCCTGTTTGGGCAGGTCCGCGCCGCCGGATTCGGTGAGGTTGATCAGCGGTAGCCGGTTGACTTTGGCAATCTCCATCGCCCGCATGCCTTTGCGGCCGGACGTGGGCCCCTGGCTGCCGCCTTTGACCGTTGGGTCATTCGCGACAACCACACATTCGACATCGTTGACCCAGCCGACCCCGGTGACCATTCCGCCGCCGAGTGGGTCGTCCGACCCCCAACCGGCAAGTGTGCTGAATTCCAGGAATGGCGAGTTCGGGTCAACCAGGAGCTGGATGCGCTCGCGTGGCAGCAGCTTGCCGCGCTTGCGATGCCGGGCAACCGTCGCGGCCGCTTTGGCAGGGTCGTCGTTGGACCCGCCCGAGATCACCTTGCGCGTCAGCAGGGAGATCTCCGCCAGCGCCGCGAGCATCGCTTCGCGGTTCGCGAGGTACTGCTCGTCGTGTTTGTCTGTGTGAGTGCCGAGCACAGGAGCCACGACTTGACGCTAGCGTCAAGTTGATACGAGTGTCAAGTTACTCCCCAAGAATCGCGGCAGCCGATTCTCATCTCAGTCCGCCTTGCCGTCGCCGCCCGCCTTCGCCGTCACGCGGTAGGTCGTCGCCGGTGTTGGTTTGCCGAAGTCGAGGCTCTTGCGCATGGCTCGGCCGAACGGACCCAGAGGTCGTGGTCGGGCCGCAACTCGGGTGACCGAATGCGCCTTGTCCCAACGACGCCGGACCATCAGGAACCAGATGATCGTTACGACGACGTCGAGGATCACCAGTAGGAGGTAGTAGGTGTCAAGAGTGGATCCGTTGTCAATCAGTTCCAGCACGGTGTGACCCCAGCCTTCGGGACTCGGTCCACCACCGCCGATGATGATCACGGAAAGCACCGCCAGCGGGATGGTCTTGCCCAGTTCGTGCGAACCCTCGGGACTCATGTGGGCAAGCACCCGGGCCGCGCCGATGACGGCGGCAGCCAGCACCCCGATTGCCTGCGGAGTCCTTGATCCCGTTGCCACGCTGAGAATCATCAGAATGATGAAGTACCAGATCACGATCATGACCGCCGTCACGAGCAGATAGCGGACTGCCGCTTTCCAGGTGACTCCCGGGCGCCCGGCAGGATCGGTCTTGACCAAGTACAGCCGCGGGTTCTGCATGGTGTGGTACAGCCACACCAGCAGGAGCATCATCAAGACCAGCCCGGCGATCGCGACGAGCAACAGGAACCAACCTGCCTGCCACTGCTGCAGTGGCGGGGCGTTGTTGCTGTTCTCGGTGATGACGATATCGACGGCCATCCAAGCATTCACGTTGCTTTGGTATCACACTCGGCCGCGGAGTCGGTTCAGGCGCAGATCGGGCCGACCATCGCAGGGGCGGTGCATCAAGGCGCTTCGCACCTGCTGAGCCCCGACGCAGTGATACGAGGCGACGCAGATCGCTGCTCCGCGGGAGTGGCAGAAACCATTTGTCATTCCCACGGCCAGGAGGTCAGCGACCTTGCCCCGTTGTTGGCCACCCCGGCGGTTGGGCGGTCACAGGCTAGGGGCACCCTGTGCGCGTGGATGTTTGCACATGGGAAGAGGCCCGGGAACGGGCCGCGTCGTTCCGGCGGCGGCTCGAACCGGTCATGGCCGCTCCCGACGAAGCGGTCGGCTCAGTGCTCGCCGTGCCGCTGCGAGCCCGGGCCGACATGCCCGCGTATGACACGTCACAGCACGATGGGTGGGCGGTGTGCGGTCCCGGTCCGTGGAAGATCCGCAAGGCCAGCCGACGGGATCTGTTCGCCGGGCTGGAGTATCACGAGGCAAGCACGCACCGACTCCTTCGGGACGGTCAGGCCACGCCGGTGATGTTCGGGGAGCCACTGGGCGACGGTGTAACCGGTGTCGTGGCCGAGGGCCGCGCCAGGATTGACGGGGACCTGCTCAAGCTCGCGGACACCGGACGGCCGTCGAACTACATCGAACCCGGCGCCGGTGTGCGGGCGCGGGGTTCGGACGCAGGAGTGGGAACCGAGCTCTTGCCCGCCGGTGAACGGGTGAGTCCGGCTGTCGCAGCACTGTCTGCAGCGGCCGGACACGACGCGATCTCGATCATCCCGATGCCGGTGGCCGGTCTGATCCGAGTGGGCAACGAGATCGTCGACAGCGGTATCCCCCGGTCGGGGTTCAACCGGGATTCGGTCAGCCCGGCGCTGCCGGGATGGGTCGCCGGGATGCGCGCCCGGGTTCAGCCCACTCGGTGGGTCACGGCCGGTGACGGCGAGTTGATCGATGTTATTGACGACATCATCAGCGACATCGTGGTGACTGCCGGGCCGTTCAGCGGTGCAGCTGTCAGGCGCGTGCTGCAGGGTATGCGAGCGGACATTGTGGTCGATGGCGTACTGGTCAAGCCGGGCTCGAGCATGTTGCTGGCGCAGCTGCAAGACGGGCGGCCGCTGATCCACTGCGGCGGCGCTCCGGCCGACGCCGTGGCGACGCTGGTCACGCTGTTGGCCCCCATCATCGCGGCGCTGACCGGCCAACCTGTGCCCACCGAACGGATTCGGCTCGACGATGCGATCCCGGGGGACCGGCTGCTGACCCACCTGCTGCCAGTTCGTCCGACCAGTGGTCGCGGACCTGGTGTGTCCTACATCCGAACCGGTGGTCCCGGCGGACTGTTCGCGTTGTCGCAGGCCACGGGTCTTGCGGTCATTCCGACCGTCGGGGTGCGGTTGAACGAGAAGGTCGAAGTCCTTGAGCTGCCCTGAGAGCTGAGCTCGCCGGTCGCCTGTAGCGCTGGTTTCAAGGCTGCGGGTTGGCGCTTGTGGGCGCCGTCACTGCTGATCGACCCAGAAGGGATCGGGCCGGGTAGATGCCTCAGCCAACTCGATGGCGCGCGCCGAGAGCATCCCGGCGCGTACCGTTCGGAGCGTGAGCACGTCATCCGATGCGGTCGACGAGGAAGACATCCCGGACACGGATGCGACGCCGTCGAATGCGGTCTTCTTCCCGAGCCGAAAGCTGGGCCCCGGAGGGGCGCTGGCAGTTCGTGCCGGAGTGGCTGTCGGGTGCCTACTGCTGGCTACCGTAGTGGTGTACCTGACTCGTGGCGGCTACTACGACAACCAGGGTGGCCTGGGCAGCATCAACATTTTGGATGCGTTTTACTTCGCCACGGTGTCGTTATCGACCACCGGATACGGCGACATCGTGCCGTCCACCGATGCTGCCCGTTTGGTCAACGCCATCATCATCACGCCGTTGCGTTTGATCTTTCTCATCGTGCTGGTCGGCAGCGCATTGGAAGTTCTTACGAACCGCACTCGCGCGGAGTTCCGCGAATCTCGTTGGAGGAAGAAGTTGAAGGATCACACGGTTGTCATCGGCTACGGAGTCAAGGGCCGGTCCGCCGTCCAGGCGTTGGTGGACAACGGGGTGTCGACCCGAGACATCACGGTCGTCAGCTCGGACGAGTCGGCGATCGAAGAAGCCACCTCGATCGGCTGCGTCGGCTTCGTGGGCAATGCGCGACGAGCCGGCATCCTTGAGCGTGCGAGAGTGGATGTTGCCTCGCGGGTGATCATTGCTGCGAATGCCGACGACACGGCGGCCCTGATCACGCTGAATGTCCGGCGCCTGAGCCCAAGCTGCACCATCGTGGTAGCTGCTCGGGAGGCTCAGAACGTCGAGTTGCTGCGTCAGTCCGGCGCGAATTCCGTCATCACCACCTCGGAATCCGCCGGCCGACTGATGGGCATCTCGTTGGTTTCCCCGACAGCCGGGCATCTGATGGAGGATCTGCTGGACCCAAGCCAAGGGCTGGAGGTCATCGAACGTGATGTTGCTCCGGCAGAGTACGGCGCTCTGGTCGGACAGCTCGCCGACGGCGGGGAACTGGTGCTGGCGGTCGTGCATTCCGGGGCGGTTCATCGATTCGACGAGGCGTATGAGCGGCGGTTGTGCGCAGGGGACAAGATTGTCGTGATTCGGCACGGCGCCGGTCACCCGAGCGGTGCCGGACCCGCAGCAGTCCGATCGCACCAGGACTAGGTGGCTGGTGTGCAACACTGTTCTACTGCGCGTCTACTGCGCGGCCGTTACGCACAGTGCTGTCTGCGTTCTCGATTGCCCGAATAGTACCCGCTATGGGGGCAATTTGCGGCCTTGACATCACAGCCCGTAACGACCGCTCGCTACGAACGTGTTCCACACCAGCCACCTAGGAGCCTGCCCCATGTTCGCTGTCGTTGTTCCCACCCCGGGCGGTCCGCAAGCCATGCTCTGGCAGGAGGTGGACGAGGTGAGCCCGGCGCCCGGTGAGGTTGTCATCGACGTGGTTGCCGCTGGGGTCAATCGGGCGGACGTGCTGCAGCGGCGAGGTTTCTATCCACCCCCCGTCGGTTTCACCGATGTGCTGGGGCTGGAGTGCTCGGGCATCGTGGCCGAGTTGGGCGAGGGTGTTACGAGCGTCTGTGTCGGCGATCGGGTCTGCGCGCTGCTCAGCGGCGGTGGCTACGCCCAGCGCGTGGCGGTTCCGGTCGGTCAGGTCATGCCGATCCCCGACGGCCTCGACCTGGTGACGGCAGCGTCGCTGCCGGAGGTCGCCTGCACGGTGTGGTCCAATCTGATGGACGTGGCCGACCTTCAGCGCGGCGACTGGGTGTTGCTCCATGGCGGCGCCGGCGGGATCGGCTCGCACGCGATTCAGATCGCCAAAGCCTTCAAGGCCAAGGTTGCGGTGACCGTTGGTACCGACGCGAAGGCACAGTGGTGCCGCGAGCTCGGCGCTGACCTGGCCATCAACTACCGCGAGAAGGACTTCGTCGAGAAGGTCAAACGGGCAACTGGCGGCAGAGGCGTCGACGTGATCCTGGACAACATGGGCGCGAAGTACCTGGGACGCAATGTGGATGCGCTGGCGGCCGACGGACGGCTGATCGTGATCGGACTGCAGGGTGGGGTCGTCGGGGAGTTGAACCTTGGGCAGTTGCTGGGCAAGCGCGCCTCGATCCACGCGACGTCGCTGCGCAACCGCTCGGCGGAAGAGAAGGCGGACATCTGTTCCGAGGTGGTCGAGCTGGTGTGGCCCTTGGTCGAATCCGGTCGGGTGCTGCCCATCGTCGACACCGTGCTGCCGATCACCGAAGTCGCGCAAGCTCACGAACGAATGGAATCCAGCGAGCATATCGGCAAGATCGTGCTCCGGGTCGGCGCTGAACTGATGCCCTGAGGGCTGACGGCTCGGGCTGTGTTGGAGCAATTCCCTCAGCGTGAGCGCCCAAGGTTGGCATATCGCACAGGGCGCTCACACTGACGCAATCGGCGGCGACGAACGTAACGAACCCGGGCCGAGAGCATCCTCTCGGCCCGGGTTCGCCGGGGTCTTGACGGTCAGCCATCAACCACGGTGGGCAGCGGTCGAAGGCCGGGTGGAGCAGTCCGGCGGACTACCCCATGCGGGTGCCGGTGGAGCGCAGGTCGCTGCAGGCCTCGATGACGCGGGCGGCCATCGCGGCTTCGGCTGACTTGCCCCACGCGCGGGGGTCGTACTTCTTCTTGTTGCCGACCTCGCCGTCGACCTTCAGCACACCCTCGTAATTGTCGAACATCCAGCCGGCGAGGTTGCGCGTGAATGCGTACTGGCAGTCGGTGTCGACGTTCATCTTGACCACGCCGTAGTCCAGTGCTTCGCGGATCTCTTCCAACGTCGATCCGGAGCCGCCGTGGAACACCAGGTCGAACGGCTCGTCCTTGCCGTACTTGGTGCCGACGACCTCTTGGATTTCCTTGAGCACCACGGGACGCAGCTTGACGTTGCCCGGCTTGTAGACGCCGTGCACGTTGCCGAACGTTGCCGCGACCAGGTAACGGCCATTCTCGCCGAGTCCGAGGTGCTGAACAGCGAGCAGACCGTCCTCCGGAGTCGAGTACAGCTTGGCGTCGTGCTTGGCCTCGACGCCGTCCTCTTCGCCGCCGACAACACCGATCTCAATCTCGAGGATGACGTTGTTGCGGTGGCACCGAGCCAGCAGGTCTTCGGCGATCGTCAGGTTCTCTTCCAGATCAATTGCGGAGCCATCCCACATGTGCGACTGGAAGTAGTGCAGTTTGCCTGCCTTGGTGCGCTCGTCGGCGATGTCGAGCAGCGGACGCAGCCAGTCGTCCAAGCGTTGGGGCGGGCAGTGGTCGGTATGCAGGCCGATCGTTACGGGGTAGTTCTCGGCGACGACGTGGGCGTATTCGGCCAGCGCGACGGTTCCCGAGACGAGGTTGTTGATGGTCGGGCCGGAGGCGTAGTTGGCACCGCCCCAGGAGATCTGGATGATGCCGTCGGACTCGGACTCGGCGAAGCCCGCGAGCGCGGCGTTGAGGGTTTGCGACGACGAAATGTTGATTGACGGGTAGGCGAATTTCTCAGCCTTTGCCCGGTCCAGCATGGCGGCATATTGTTCGGGGGTAGCGATTGGCATTGCGCAAACTCCTTGATCGGTTGGTCACAACGGGTACGGCACGGAGTCATCCTGTCAGCCTCGTTGGCATCCTGCCAGATTTGCGCGTCCGCCAACACCCATCCGCCGCAACGACCGGCGACTCGCCGACATCCGGCCTGCTTGGGTCAGCCAGATCAGATCCAGCCGAGGACTCCGGCGAACACGATCAGCATGACGGCGTCGACGGCGAACACGGACGCAATAAAGCGGATCTGGGTACGTGGCTTCCAGTCGTAACACAGGAACGCGGCGAGGAAGAACGGGATGTACACCAGCACGAAGACCGGCAGCGCGCCCCACCAGGAGTACACCCACACAAACGCGGGCGTCTTCGCCAGGAAGATCTCGAAGATGGCAAACAGGGCAGCGTTTCCGACTGCGAAGACGATGCGGTTGGGAATGCCCAGGATCTTCAGTTTCGGATCTGGCGGCAGTAGTTTTGCCATCGCCAGACCCGCAACGGAGAACATCAGGCTCAGTTCGACGCCGACCCCGATCAGCAGTAAGAACGCTGTTCCCGACGGCACCGTCCATAGCGCATTGCCCGAAAAGTGCTGGATCAGCGCGTTGAGGATCTCGTAGAACCAGTGAACGCTGTACAAAGCCAACCCGGCGGCAACGACCTTGTAGTTCTTGTTCGAGATTTCGTTGGCGTAGATGTAGACCACGAAGGCCAACAGCGCGATCACGTACCACTGGAAGCTGTCGCCGCTGCGCAGGATGTGCAATGCCTGCTGGGTCGGTGCTGCGATGTCCATCGGATTGCCCTTCATGTTGAGCAGTGTTCGCAAGGGTAGCGGGGTTCGCTGCGAATCTGGGATTCGCCGGGTTCGGGGTGCCGAGGGGTGCCGGGGTTGTTCGGGGGGGTGTCGGTG